>CAYXOW010000097.1:3487-9438 GCA_964466815.1 uncultured Treponema sp. | reverse complement strand
AGGGTGTGCCGAGGAAGGATTCGGCGGCGCGGGTTACGCGCTGACGTACGTTCGAAGTTGCCTTTCCGAGGAGTGGCGGCGCCGAAACAGAGGCTGCCGCGGAACCGAGCGCAATCAGAAATAAACATATACTGAGAATTCGCGTCGGCGTGCGCCCTGGGCGAGAATATTCCATATCCATATTATCGGAAAGTATTTGCTGGATATGAAATAGTGAAAATGTGGCGCCGGTCGGAGACTTGACCAAGATGTGGCGCCTCACTACACTTTGATGAAAAACCTGATCGGCGGAAGTTTTCCTAGCGGTCAGGTCCCGCCGAGTTATCCGAATTGCGGGCGGGCAAAAAATTCATGCTAAAGAGGGCTCAAATGAGTCAAGCTCTTCTGCGTCCATTTACATCCGAATCTGTGTCCGAAGGACATCCCGACAAGATCTGCGATCAAATTTCTGATGCCGTACTCGATGCCTGCCTCGCGAAAGACAAGCACAGCCATGTCGCATGCGAATGTCTCGCAACAACAGGCCTGGTACTGGTCGGTGGAGAGATTACAACGCACACCTACGTCGACATTCAAGAAGTTGCGCGTTCCGTGGTGCGCGACATCGGTTACGACAATCCCGAGTATGGTCTCGATTGGGCTTCGATGGCTGTGCTCAACTCGATTCACAATCAGTCGCCGGACATCGCGCAGGGCATCGAAGGCCACGGCCTCAAGGAGTATGAGGGGAAACAGGGCGCCGGTGATCAGGGCATGATGTTTGGATTTGCTTGTAATGAGACCCCCGAATTGATGCCTACTCCCATTATTTTTGCGCATAAAATACTTCAAAGAGCGTCGAGCATCCGTAAGGCCAAAGAAATTTCGTGGATGCGCCCGGATGGCAAAAGCCAAGTGACAGTGGAGTACGATGGCCACAAACCGGTGCGTATCTCTGCCGTGGTGCTTTCGCAGCAGCACGATGAAAAGAACGGAGCCGGCCACACGCTCAGCTATGAGGAGATTCGCCAGACCCTGATCGATAAGGTGATTCTGCCTGTACTGGGACCGACGGGCCTCATCGATGCGAACACAAAATATTTTATCAATCCTACAGGCCGATTTGTGATCGGTGGACCGGCGGGCGACACGGGCCTCACCGGACGAAAGATCATCGTCGACAGCTATGGTGGAATGGGGCGACACGGTGGCGGTGCCTTTTCGGGCAAAGACCCATCAAAGGTGGACCGTTCGGCAGCTTACATGGCGCGCTATATCGCGAAGAATGTGGTCGCCGCGGGACTCGCCGAGCGCTGCGAGCTCGAGGTTGCTTACGCGATCGGTGTGCCCGAGCCGATTTCCGTGCTTGTGGAAACCTTTGGTACGGCGAAGGCCGACGAGATAGCGATTGAGCGGGCGATCTTAAAGGTGTTCGATCTGACGCCACGAGGCATCGTGGAGACGTTACAACTCAAGAACCCCATCTATCGCGCGACCGCAGCCTACGGGCACTTCGGACGCGACAGCTTCTCGTGGGAAAAGACCGACAAGGTCGAGGCACTTCGAAAAGCGATTGGATGAGCCGCAGGGGTTGCATATTTGCAGTGCGCCTGGGCGGACTTTCTCGGGTTGCCGAGATCGGGAAAATGAAAGGGGCTTCCGTTCGCGGGAGCCCCTTCGTTTTAGGTATCCTTTGTTTTAGCCATTACCGGTAATCGTGACGCCGGTGAGCATGAGCGCAACAGGGCAGCGCGATCGGCTCGCCACCTCAGTTTCGACGCTGCGGCGCATCGATGCGCTGAGCGAGCTCAGCGATCCAGAGATCGAGCCTCCGCTGACAGGGGTCACGTTCTTTCCATCGAAATAGTACGCGAGACGAATCTCGGCACCGAAATCGCCAGTTACTGGATCGAGCTGAAAGTCGCTGAACATGACCGGTTCGAGGTACGGCGAGGCGTGCATATCCTCAAGACGTATGGAGCCCGGTGACACAGAGAAAAGAGGGAACGCTCCTTTGCGTTGAAGGCCGAGCCAATCGGCGTGGCGCACCGAGCCCGTGAGGGTTTTTAGGATGCCGCGTGCGATGATCTCGGTGCGCTCAAGGGGGAAGCCATCGGGGTCGAATGCCGCGGAGGCGGGAAGACCTTCGATGACGGGTTCCGCCCAGAGCTCGAGAGGGTCGGCGACAAGGGCGCGTGGCGTAGCGGGGGTGCCTGCCCCAGGGGCACTTTCGGCGGACCCTGCCGATGTACCTGCGCCTGCGCCCGACTCCGCGGAATTTCCAGCGGCGCCTGCGCCCACACCTTCGTCGGCATTCTGTGGCGCACCGCCCTGAACACTTTTGCCGATCTCGAATGCCGAAGACTTGGAGTAGACCGTTTCGGTGCGGGCATTGCCGTAGAACCACGCGAATGCATCCTCGGCCTCCTTTCCGCGAAGGATGACCGGGAGGTCGCGCAGCTGGGGCATGGGCGAGGCGCGCGCACGGTCGCGTACTTGGGCGAGTCGCGCGGCGATGGAGCTGGCGAGCCGTGCGGTGTCTGGTTCGGAGAATTCGATGTCGTCGAAGAGCTCGACGGTGCCCGAGGGGCTGTCCGCCTCGACTACAAATTCGCTGTAGCCTCTCCACACGACCGAGGAATAATCGATGCCGCGCGAGTTGAGGAGGCGGCGATTCTCGCGGGTTATAAAGAGCTCGAGGGCATTGATGCGCGCCGAGCCTTCGAATTTCGCAACGGCTGAGAAAAATGCTGCGCGCGCCACTTCGACCTGATCGGCAGTGGAGAGTGCTTCAAACCTGGAGACAGGCAGCACAACTTTAGGCGCGCTAGGCTCAGGCAGCGCGAACCAGGAATTGCGCGATTTGGAAGCTGCCACAACTGCTTGGCGTATTTTTCCTGTACATTCCGCCGCAGAAAGGCTGGGTTGCAGCGAAATGGTCGCTTCGCCTCGGAATTTTGTATCGGATCGGGTGCTGTCGACATACACTGTGAGCGTGTAGCTGAGATCGTCGACCGCGCGCGCCTGCTCGGCTCGGTCGGCGATATAGTAGCGTTCCTGACGTGAAATCGCACGCTCTACGAGTCGCCAATCTGCGATTTTCGTCGAGTCGTTCAAATTTATCGAGGCAATGGCTCCGCGAATTGTTTCGATCATTATCCTAACCTCATTCTTGTTTTGACATAGGGACCGCCCGAGGACACTTTGGCGTACTCTTTGTGGCCTTTACCGCAGGCACCAGAACCGCCGAGCTCGAAATCGCCTGAGACCATGCTCACTGCGGAGAGTACATCGGGGACATAGCCTGAGCAGACAACAGGACTCGCGACACGCCCCGTGAATTTTCCGTCCTTGATCTCACGGCCAACCATGCAGATGAGCTGAATTCCCCAGTTGCGCGGGTCTTCCATACCGGAATTGAGACGCGAGAGCTGCCAGCCGTGCTTGACTGAAGCGATCATCTCGTCGAGAGAGGAAGCGCCGGGAGCGAAGTAGGTGTTGGTCATGCGAGCGTAGGCTTTGTGCGAGAAGGCCTCACGGCGACCGTTGCCCGTGCGAGGAATATTGAGCGCGAGGGCTGAGAGTGTGTCCGAGATGCCGCTCCTCAGAATTCCCTTGTCGATGATGAGCGTTTTGGAGGCGAATACTCCCTCGTCGTCGAAGAGATACGATCCAGTTTGATCGACTTCGGCCGCACCATCGTACATCGTGACAAGGTCCGAACCAACGCGCTTCCCCATATACTCGATCGCACGGGCCCTCTTTTTGAAGAACATGTCGGTTTCGACACCGTGACCGAAGGCCTCGTGCGCAAGCGTGCCCGCCATATCGGGGTCGAGAATGACATCGTATTCGCCAGGCTCCATTGGCTGGGCGTCGAGGAGATCGGAGAGCTCGGCCGCAAGACGAGGCACCGATGCCTCGATAGTCTTCAATATTTCGAGACCCTTGCGTCCGGAGGCCGGCTGATACGACATTTTCGACGTCTGTCCCCGCCGCGCCACCCCGAAAAGATACGCCTGCGACCAAAGGAAGCTCTGCATGAGAGAACGATGCGGAGAAATGAACATTCTCGAGACATCCACGCACTCGTAGCGTGACTGTGCCATGACGACAGTTTTCCCATCGGTGATCTTTTCGCGTATGGCTGTGAGGCGTTGAAGAATTGATTCGGGGTCGGCAGTGAAAGGATCTTCCTCGATTACACCTAGGAACTCAGCAGCCGCAGGCTCATCGGGAATTTGGGGAAACTCGATGAGCGAGGGGTCGGCGAGCAGGGCATCGAGTCTCGCTCGGATGGTTTCCGCAGCTGAACCAACTTGGGCGGCACTAGAACTCCCAGCGCTGCGTGAATGTGCGCTGCCGTCTGAAACCTGAGCGCCAGGAAGTACCGCGCAGGCGTACTCGGCGACTTTGCCATTGCGTTGCGCCCGGAAAACGAAGCCCCGCTGCACCCACATAGGCTCGGTCGTCCGTGTTTCGCCAGGAAGCGCGAAGTAGGAGAGCCCGCGGTCGTCGGTCGCGAGGACGCTGACGTAATCGAAGTGCGGTTCGAGCTGCGAAATGATGTTCACGAGTTGCGGTTTTACCGCAAGAAGGAAGGAACTGTGCGTTCGTTTCTGCATATTACTCCTCTCGGGACGGCGCATGGCCGCTCCCGCACAAGGTACGTTGTCGAGAAATTTTATACCAGAGTGTGAAGCATAGGTAGCAGGTATCAGGCGTTGTAGCCCATATAGAACGAGATGTTCCGGGCGGTCTCCGCTAAAACGGGAATTGTCTCTTCGAGCTCTTTCACAGTCATATAGCTCTCGAATGCGGAGATGCTTATCGCAGCGATGATTTTCCCTGAGGCGTCGCGGAGAGGGAATGCGTTGCAGTTGTCGTTGGGAATGAATTCGGCCCGGTCTTGCGAAAAGTGCTGGCCCCTCACCTTCGCGAGTTCCTTCTTGAGCGTGTCCGGATCGGTAATGGTGCTTGGAGTGAACGCTTTGAGGCCCTTCTTTGCTATCATGGCATCGAGCTCGGCTTCGGGTAGCTCGCAGGTGAGCGCCTTTCCGAGACCCGTGGCGTGGAAGGGCAGTGTTTTACCCGGAGCGAAATAGGTGCGCGGTAGGCTCATACTGTCGATCCGGTCGATGACCACCACCTCACCCTGGTAGAGCACTGCAAGGTTGAGGTTCGCTTTGGGGTATTTCGCGCGGAGCATTTCGAGAAAGGGCATGACAACGCGCCTGATCTCCATCGACATCAGCGCCTTGCGCGAAAGCGTGAGAAATTTCAAGGAGATCGAGTATACTCCCGATTTTTCGTCTTTCTGAAGGTACCCTGATTGCACCATTGTCGAGAGCATTCGGAAGGCCATGTTCGAATTGATACCGAGCTTAGCGCAAATAGTCTGGATCGTGATCGGCTCGTCGAGCTGTGAAAAGAGATCGAGAATCTCGAAACTGCGCTCCACGGCCTTTATGTTGTATTTATCACTCTTGTCGATCACGCTTGTATCCATTTTGCGCTCCATACCTTAGAACTCCAACACTGCATGCAGACTGTCCGAGAGTTCCTTGCGCTTCTCGTCCGAAAGAGGAGCGACAGGCGCCCTCGGCATTCCGACATCGATGCCGCGAATTTTCAGCGCTTCTTTAATGACGACAGGAAAGGTGCCCAGGCTGAAAAGCTGTCGCAGGTGCGCGAAGATCATCTGTTGATTGAGCGCTTCTTCGTGGTTCCCTCGTTCGAATGCGTTGAAAATGCCCAGCGCGATTTCCGGACATGCCGACGCGACGGAAGAGATTGCTCCGCTGCCGCCGTGCACGAGCGTCGACAAAATGAGATTATCACGTCCGGCGAGCACTGCAAAGCCATTTTTTTCGATGCGGATAAATTCGATGGTGAGGGCAAAATCGCCCGAAGAGTCTTTGATGCCGGCAAAATTATCGATGTGAGAGAGGCGCTTGATGAGACGTACATTC
>CAYXOW010000097.1:0-3453 GCA_964466815.1 uncultured Treponema sp. | reverse complement strand
AGAAAACCGGCAGTTTGGTCGCATCGCAGATGTCTTTGAAATAGCCGAAGAGTTCATCCTCCGAAGGTTTTATCAGGTAGGGCGTGATGACGGAGAGCGCGTCGGCACCTTCGGCCTCACCGATCTTGGCGAGCTCGATCGCTTCTTTTGTGGTGGTCGCTCCGGCACCGAAAAATACGGGGATTGTTCCGCCGACGCTTTTCACGGTTGTTTTCAGAACAGCTCGCTTCTCTTCTTGGGAAAGTGCGTAGAATTCGCCCGCATTTCCAACCGCAAAAATGCCGTGCACGCCGGCACGCATAAGGAACGAGAGCATCTGTTCCAGAGCGGGGAGGTTCAAGTTTCCACTGATATCGAATGGTGTAGGGATTGCCGGGATAATGCCTCGAATATTCATGAATGCGCACCTCTCCATCAAAATAGCATGAGATTGATGAATTTTAATATGGGAATCGACATCTGTCAAATGTAATTTATAATAAAATTATAGAAACACATATTTTTTATAATAGCTTTATAATTACACTTGACAGAATTTGAAAGTCGCTCCTATAATTTCTGCAAAACGCCTCCGGATACATTAGGAGTCGTCATAGTCCGATACATTTGTCGCCGAAAGAAGGGAAATGGCAATGAGCACAACGCCCGTCATCACCGAGTACCGCGTCTATCCCGTAGCGGGGTACGACTCGATGCTGCTCACGCTGAGTGGGGCGCATTCGCCATTTTTTACGCGCAATATTGTCATAATGAAGGACTCGTCGGGAAACACCGGCGTGGGCGAAGTCCACGGTGGCGAACACATCCGCCGCGCGCTCGAGAGCTACAGACCCTTCCTGATCGGTAAGCCGATCGGAGAATGGAAGAATCTCGTCAACGCGATCAAGAAGGGAAATTATGTGAGCGCAGAAGACGATGGCCAGGGACTTCAAAGCCTCGACCTGAAGAATTTGCGCTTTGTGGTGCACGCAGAGACTGCGGTGGAATGTGCGCTGCTCGATCTCGTTGGGAAATATTTGGGTGTGCCGGTCGCGTCGCTGCTCGGCGATGGTATGCAGCGCGATTCGGTACTCTTTCTAGGATATCTCTTCTATGTCGCCGACGGGGCAAAGACTGGGCTTCCGTATTTGAACGAAGATGCGAGCAGCGATCGCTGGTTCAGGTTGCGGAGAAAGCCTGCACTCACGTCCGAGGCGATTGTGGAGCAAGCGCACGCCGTGAAAGAGCGCTATGGCTTCAAGGACTTCAAGCTCAAGGGCGGTGTGTTCGGGGGCGAACAGGAGATGGAGGCTATCCGGGCCCTGAAAAAGGAGTTTCCGGATGCGCGCATCAACATCGATCCGAACGGCGCATGGTCGCTCGCTGAGGCGATTTCGCTCTGCAAAGACATGCGGAGCATGATGAGCTATGTGGAAGATCCCTGCGGGCCGGAGAAAGGGTTCTCGGGGCGCGAGATTATGGCGGAGTTCAAGCGCGCGACAGGGTTCCAGGTGGCGACCAACATGATTGCGACTGACTGGCGCCAACTTCGGCACGCTTTTGTGCTCGGCTCCATCGATATCCCTCTCGCCGATCCGCACTTTTGGACAATGTCGGGTTCGGTGCGTGTCGCGCAACTCTGCGCGGATTCTGGTCTCACCTGGGGATCGCACTCGAACAATCACTTCGATATTTCACTTGCGATCTTTGCGCATGTCGCCGCCGCGGCGCCTGGAGAAATCACCGCGGTCGACACGCACTACATCTGGCAGGATGGCCAGTATCTCTGCAAGGATCCCCTCACCATCGAACATGGACGCATCGCGATCCGCAAAGATAGACCTGGGCTCGGTATCGAAATCGACATTGAGGCGGTGGAGCGCGCCGCGGCGCTGTACACAAAGCTACCCTCCGGCGACCGCGACGATGCGATGGCTATGCAGTATCTGATTCCAGGTTGGAAGTTCGACAGTAAAAGGCCTTGTATGGTGCGCTGAACCACGATGCCGAGGAGTTTATAGATAATGAGCGAGAAGAAGATGAATACCTATATGAAAGGCACAAGCCCTCGCGTCACCGAGATGCGCGTGCTCCCCGTGGCGGGGCGAGACAGCATGCTGCTCAACCTGAGCGGTGCGCATGGTCCATTCTTTACCCGTAACATTGTGATTCTGAAGGATGAGACGGGAAACGTGGGGCTTGGCGAAGTACCGGGCGGCGAAAAAATCCTTGCGACGCTGCAGGATGCGGTGCCCCTGGTTATCGGAAGTCCGATCGGTCGTTACAACGACACGCTGAATGCCATGCGCCACGCGTTTGCGGACCGAGATTCCAGCGGGCGCGGCCTTCAGACCTACGACCTTCGGACGATGGTGCACGCGGTGACGGCTGTGGAATCTGCCCTTCTCGATCTTTTCGGAAAATATGTTGGCGCTCCGGTGGCGGCGCTTCTCGGTACGGGCCAACAGCGCGACGAGGTCGAGATGCTTGGTTATCTGTTCTATGTGGGCGATCGAAAAAGGACCGATCTTCCTTATGAGGATGAGTCGAATTCCGATGTCCGCTGGTATAGGCTCAGGAACGAAGAGGCGCTGACACCGGATTCGGTGGTGGCGCTCGCCGAGGCTTCGCGCGAAAAGTATGGGTTCCGCAACTTCAAACTGAAGGGCGGCGTACTCCGCGGCGACGAAGAGATGGAAGCGGTGAAAGCGCTCAAGAAACGCTTCCCGGACGCGCGCATCACCCTCGATCCGAATGGAGCCTGGTCGCTCGACGAAGCGATCCGTCTCTGCAAGGACAAAGTCGGTATTCTCACCTACGCCGAAGATCCCTGCGGTGCGGAAAAGGGTTTCTCAGGGCGCGAGATCATGGCTGAGTTTCGGCGTGCGACAGGCCTTCCCACCGCGACCAACATGATCGCGACGGATTGGCGGGAGATGGGACACTCGATCGTGTTGCAATCGGTGAGCATTCCCCTCGCGGATCCGCATTTCTGGACCATGCAAGGTGCGGTGCGCGTGGCGCAGCTCTGCAATGAGTGGGGTCTCACCTGGGGTTGCCACTCGAACAACCACTTCGACATCTCGCTCGCGATGGTCGCCCACACCGGCGCGGCTGCGCCCGGCGAGATAACGGCGCTCGACACGCACTGGATCTGGCAAGAGGGGCGTGAGCGCCTCACAGTGAACCCACCCCAAATTGTGGACGGGAAGATCCGCATCGGCGATGCGGTGGGCCTCGGTATCGAGCCCGATATGGAGCGGATCGAAGCGGCACACAAGCTCTACCTCGAGCACGCCCTTGGCGCTCGGAACGACGCCGCATCGATGCAGTATCTTATTCCAGGCTGGAAGTTTGACAACAAGAAACCTTGTCTGGTACGGTAAGGATTTAGCATTGGATGATCGCAAAATCCAATATAATTCAAGGATTTTTCGCGATCGCCTGCAGATCGCCCTGTGGCGCGCCGGACAT
>CAYXOW010000096.1:0-9631 GCA_964466815.1 uncultured Treponema sp. | reverse complement strand
ATCGCGAAAGCCCTCAATTATTTGCGTGGAATTCAGGCCAATCGAACCTATTCCGTCGCCCTTCAAACCATGGTTTTTTGCGCAGCCAATCCCTGCACGAAGAAAAGCCCGAACGCGAGCACGATGAGAAAAGCCACAAATATGCTCTTCTTTCTCATATCCTTTGCCTCCTGGATAATGATTGCTACATCATGAGAGTGGTTTCATAATGTAACATTTATATGGATGCACGGTTTTACTCAGCTGTCAAGACAAAATCAGCATTGCACCCGAGAGGTTTTTTCATTGACAAATGGATGTTCTTCTTAAAGAATAGATACTGCAACAGTAAATATTATTACACCGTATACATTGACAGAAGGCGCGCACATGCTGGATTTAAAAACTATCTATGCCATGATGATTTTCCTCTATCTCATAAGCAGCGCCACCATGTTCGTGTTCTGGAGAGCTCACAGGTCACGGTACGCGGGCATAGAGTTCTGGAGCCTAGGCCTCGCGACACAAACACTCGGGTACACCCTCGTCGCGCTCAGAGGAGTATTGCCGGATACTATCTCAATTGTGCTCGCGAATCCCATCGGTTTTTTGGGTGTTCTCATATTGATGCGAGGGCTGGAACGATTTTTCGAACTCGATCGCTCGGTGTGGGTGCCTAATGTCGTTCTTATAGGGCTGAGCGCTGTTGGGTTCTATTATTTCTCGAGCGTTCGGTCGATGCTACAGATGCGAAGCATTATCGTTTCCGCTATGGGGCTCATTCTCTATGGCCAAATCGCCTGGCTGCTCACGCAGCGAGTACCTGCATCTATGAAAAAAATCGCCCAAACCATGGCGAAATTCTTTTACTTTTTCGTTGTGGCAGCCCTTATAAGCCTGACGCTTCTGATCTTTTTCCCTGAAAGAACGAACGATTTCTTCAAGAGCCAGTTCTCTTCGGTGCTGACGACTCTCATGCTCTACATACTTTCGATCTTCCTGCCGATACAGCTTGTGCTCACCGTAAACCGCCGGCTCAATGCCGACATGGAAGAAGAACGAATAAAATTCGACCTAGCCTTCTATTCGGCGCCCTATGGCATGCTTTTAAGCAAGATCGAATCCGGCATTATTGCAGAAGTCAACAAAAGTGCGGAAATCCTGTTTGATTGCGATGCAGGTGCTCTGATCGGTAAAAATCTCTACTCGTTATCGATCTGGGAGCGCGAGCCCAAGCGATCCCAAATTAAATCGGTACTGGAGCGCGGCGAAAAAATCGATTCTCGAGAATTGATCATTCTAAAGAGCGATAAAACCGAAATATCAGTCCTCTTTTCAGCGACTCAGATCAAGATCAATGGCGAGCGATACTGCATTTCGAGTTTTCACGATATTTCCAATATCACGGAGATGCGCCGGAGGCTGCACTCCCTCGCCACGCACGATGTCTTGACCGGGCACTGAACCACTTGCTCTTCAATGAGCGCGAAAAGTGGAGTGATGGCGCGCCGTGCTTCTCGGATATAAAATACATTTTTCAGAAACTTTGAAAGATCACGGCGCTGCCGCAAAAAGAAAGGAACCACGATGATGGCTACTGAACGACCTCAGTACTACGATGTGTATCTCTCAATACTTCGAGATGAGCTTGTACCCGCCATGGGGTGTACGGAGCCGATCGCAGTCGCGTACGCGGCAGCACTTGCGCGCGAAACACTCGGAACGCGGCCTGAGCGCGCGCACATCAACTGCAGCGCCAATATCGTCAAGAATGTGAAGAGCGTGACCGTGCCGAACACAGGAGGTCTGCGCGGCATCGAAGCGGCGGGCATCGCGGGCATCGTGGGCGGAGAGGCGAACACAAAACTGGAAGTGCTGGAGTCGGTCACCGACGAGCACAGAGCTGAAATCCGAAAGCTATTGGCTCAAGGGTACTGCACTGCATCGCTCGCTGAAGGAATCGAAGGGCTCTATATCGAGGCAGTGGTCAGCGCGGGCAATGCGCGCGCCGAAGTCATCATCAGCGACACTCACACCGGCGTTGCGAGAATCCGAAGGAACGGCACTACGATATTCGAGCGTTCAGGAGGAGTCTTGCCGGGAGCCGGAGGTGCTTCGAAGGCGTATGCCGCGCTCAATGTGCACGATATCATCGCATTCGCAAATGGTGTCGAGCTCGATGAACTTGCGGATATCCTCGATCGGCAGATACAGATGAACGAGGCGATCTCGGCCGAAGGACTCACGAACCGGTGGGGAGCTTCAGTCGGAAAGACTATCCTCGAGCGAGGAGCAAATACAGTCAGCGCGAGAGCGCGGGCACGTGCGGCTGCAGGAAGCGACGCGCGCATGGCCGGTTGCCCAATGCCTGTCGTGATCAACTCGGGGAGCGGGAATCAGGGCCTGACGGTTTCGCTTCCCGTGATTGAATATGCGCGAGAGCTGGGCGCTTCCCATGAAAAATTGCTGCGCGCGCTCGCGCTCTCGAACTTGATTGCGCTCGAGCAGAAGTCGCGCATCGGGAAGCTTTCGGCGTACTGCGGTGCGGTGTCGGCTGCTGTGGGAAGCGGCGCTGCAATAACCTACTTGTATGGAGGAAACGAGGAGCAGATCGCCGCAACGATTACCAACGCAATCGCAACCGCCAGCGGCATTCTGTGCGATGGTGCGAAGTCCTCGTGCGCCGCCAAGATCGCCACCGCCCTCGAGTCCGCGATCCTGGCCCACGAAATGAGCGCGCGCGGGCGCTTTTTTTCGCCCGGCGAGGGTTTAGTCGGCGACAATGTCGAGCGAACCATCGACAACATCGGCCACGTGGGTTCGGTGGGGATGCGGGCGACGGACCTCGACATCATACGGATTATGCTGGAACAGTGAGGGTGGCGCTGCGTTCGATGGTCTGCTCATGCGCGGACGCACGGTATCCAGATGGTGTTGCGATCTATAGTGTGGCGCATCTCAAAAGCTCATGCATCAGAATCCCGCCCGCCACCGCGACGTTGAGCGAATCGACGCCGCGCGCCATCGGGATGCATACTCGATCGGAACAGAGCGCCAATACTTCTGCAGGAAGGCCGTACCCTTCGTTGCCGAGTACGAGAGTGAGGGGCGCAACCGAACCGGCGGTGGCCGCGAATGTGGCCGCGATCTTGGGCGCCGGCACCGCGTTCTCGGTCAACGCTGCCGCAATGAGGCGTGTGCCTCCGCGCGCGCCGCCGTGCGCAAGCGCAGCGAGCCCCTCGATATCGATGCTCCAGAGCGGTAAACTGAATACATTGCCCATCGACGCGCGGATGGTTTTCCGGTAGTAAGGGTTCGCGCAACCTGGTCCGAGGAGCACGCCGTCGGCGCCAAGCCCCGCGGCGGTCCGCACGAGCGCTCCGAGATTCGAGGGGTCGGTGACATCCCAGAGGCAGAGAAAGAATGTTTGGCGCGACGCTCCATCGGATTGCGCGCCCGAGGATATCGTAGGGCTCCCAGATGTGACGGCGAAAGCCTCGATGCGCGGCATGTCGGCTACTGCGATCGCACCCCGATGGAATTTGAAGTCCACAAGAGCACAGAGCTCAGCATGCGTGAGAATGTGGAGCGGGAAGGCGGCGCCCCCACGTCGCGCTCGCCAATATTCGGCCTCAGCCTCGGTACAGACGAGAAAGCGCGGCACAACACCGGTTTCGAGGGCTTTTTCGATGACGATGCGCCCCTCGAGGATCATGAGACCCAGGGCAGCGAGATTTTTTTCTTTCAGGTTTGAGAGCGCGGAGAGATCCGGCACAGAGAGATCCGACGCGGCGTGCGGCGCATAGGGAGTCGGGTTTTCGGCGCTGGCCGCGCGCGTTTGCGCAGCCTTCGTCACTCGATCGTCTCCACGCGGATCATGTTCGTGGTGCCCTGGTGAGCGAGCGGCAGGCCCGCCACAATGACGACGCGATCGCCTCGCTTCAGAAACGTCTTGTGCTTGCAGATGGAAATGGCTTCGTTCACTACGCTGTCGAGACGCGTCCCTTTCCCCGAATGGATGACGGGCTCGACGCCCCAGTTGATCGCCATCTGGTGGTAGAGGCGTTCGTTGGTGAGAAAGGCGTAGATCGGCATGCGGGGGCGGAGGCGGGAAAGCAGGCGCGCCGCGTGGCCGGTTTCGGTCAACACGATGAGCGCCTTGGCGTCGCAGCGGTAGGCGACCGACACGGCGTTGTAGGACATGATGGCGGGAATGTCGCCGTTCTGCACTTCGGGTGGCACATCGTGGTGGAAATCGAGGTAATCGAACTCTTTCTCGACAGACTCGATTACGGTGCGCATCATGCGCACGACCTGGATCGGGTACTTGCCGATCGCGGTTTCGCCCGAGAGCATCACCGCGCTCGTTGAGTCGAAGCAGGCGTTCGCCACGTCGGAGACTTCAGCGCGGGTCGGCATGGGATTTTCCATCATCGACTCCATCATCTGTGTGGCGGTTATAACCGGTTTGGCCGCGAGGTAGCACTTCCGAATGATCTGCTTTTGCGCGATGGGCACATTCTCAATGGGCATTTCGACGCCCATGTCGCCCCGCGCCACCATGATGCCATCGCTCGCCTGAATGATCTCGTCGATGTTCTCGAGTCCGCGCACCGACTCGATTTTGGCGATCAATTTAATGATAGTCGTTTTCCCTTGCGCCAGAGCGGTGCGCTGCACGAGGCGCTTCACTTCTTCGACATCGGTCGCGCATCGCACAAAGGAGAGCGCGATATAGTCGATATCCTGCTGAACCGCCCAGCTTATGTCGCTGATATCTTTTTCGGACAGAAAGGGAATCGGATAGTCGACACCGGGTAGCGTGAGGTGAGCCTTCGGTCGGAGATCTCCTTCATTTTCCACCGACACGACAATGCCTCTAGGCACTTTGCGAACCACCGTTCCGGTGAAGTAGCCATCCATGAGGATGGCTTTCTGCCCGATGCCGCACACTCGATCGATTCCAGGAATATTGGTGTACACGTGATAGGGTTTCGGGGAGACTAAGCTCTCAATGCCCACCGCATCCGCGCTCTCGATGGTGAGCTCGGCGCCCTGTTTGAGCTTCAAATCTTCTTTATAGCCGTAGAGGCGGACAGCGGGTCCTTTGATGTCGGCCATAATCGCGACGGGCCTGTCGAGCGCTTTACGCGCTTCGCGGATCATCGCGACATCTTGGCTCGCCTCATCGTACGTCTTGTGGGAAAAGTTCAATCTGAAGACATCGACGCCTTGGCGGATCAGTTCTTTAATCGAATCAATACTGCCGCACGCCGGACCAGTGGTCGCGACGATTTTCGTACGTTTTGCCATATCTATGCTCCTTGCGACAGCGCACTGTTTCGCACTCCGAATGCTCGCATTGTACCGCAACCAGGAACAATTGTTCGAGACCCACTGTTGCAAAGAAGGCCGTCTCGAAGAAAGTGGTCTCCGGCCCCGCTAGAACAGCAGCCGCTTGAGCAGCGAAGGTTCGAGCCTGAAGGGTGAACCCCGACCCTGGCAGAAATGGTGCACCTTGAGCATGTGAATCGAGAGTTCGCTGTAGATCAGCATGTCTTCGCCCTCGACGCATGCTTCCAAAGGCGTGTCGGCCGGGCTCACGGACACGGCGTTCTTGTGAAAAAAGCCATCCTCCCAAGGGCAGGGCAACATGCCGCGCGCGTCGCCCGACTGTACGAGAAGCTTTCCTACCGTGATCGGTTCTCCGAGACCTGCTTCGCCGCGTTTCGCCAGTTCCTGCAGCTTGTCGGCGACCGTGTCGAAATCGAGCCCCAGCTCGTCGAAAAAGATCGCATCTTCCTCGATGATCCGCTCGGGGCTCCGAGGATCGTCGCCCAAAAAACCGGTCGCGGTGATAATGCCTGGCGCCATGCGCTGGAAGGCTTCTCTATCGACAGGTGAAGTTTTCATGCATTCCTCCTTGGCTCAGGCGAATTTATCGTAGTAGATCTTGTTCTCGGTGATACCGTTCTTCTTCATCACATTGATGCAGGCGTTGATCATACCCGGCGAGCCGCAGAGGTAGCCCTCCCAGCCTGCGTCGGTTTTGGCGACCTTGGTCTGGAGGTACCTGTCGAGCACATCGGTGATGAGACCGGTATCGCCCTGCCAATTCTCTTCGGGGCTCGGCTCGGAGAGCGCCGCGACAAAGTGGAAGCGCGGCCACTTCGCCTGCAGCTCGCGAAGCTCGTCGAGGTAGAACATGTCCTTGCTCGTGCGAGCTCCGAAGAAATACCATATCTCTTTTTCGGGAAATGCGTTCGTCTCGTAGAGGTTGTAGAAGATGCTCTTGAAGGGCGCCATGCCCGATCCGCCGGCGACACAGATCATCGCGGCGGGCGTATCGTGCACGTGGAATTCGCCGAAGGGCCCCACAAGCTCGATCGCGTCGCCCTCTTTGAGGTTCTTGTGGACATACGTCGTCGCGATACCACCGGGCACAAGCCGGATGAGGAGCTCGACGTGCCTGCGGTCGGACGGCTTCGAGGACATCGAGTAGGCGCGCTGTACGCTCTCCTTGATCTCGCCGTAGGGTGGAACAACGAGTTGGACATACTGCCCTGAGACGAAATCGATTTCGCTCTCGTCGAGCGAGAACAGCACCTCTTTGATGTCGTGGGTGAGGTCGCGGATCTTTTCGACATGGGATTTGAACTTCTTGATGCTGAAGAGTTCGCGGGGTAGCTCGATCTCGAGGTTCTTGCGCACCTTGACCTGGCAGGCGAGGTGGATGTTGGACTCGATCTCTTGAGGCGACATGAAGGGTGTTTCTGTGGGGAGGTGCGGACCAACGTCCGAGACGACCTTGCACTTGCAGGCGCCACAGGTGCCGCGCCCGCCGCAAGCCGACGGCACGAAGATATTCTCCGCCGCCAGCGTTCCAAGGAGAGGCGAACCACCCTTGACCGTAAGTTTTTTCTCGCCCGAGTTGATCGAAATCTCGACCTCGCCGTAATTGTTGAGGAGCTTGTCCAGCACCCCGATAATGAGAGCGAGGACTGTGGAGACGCCGGCGACAGTCAGAGGACCGACCAGAAGTGGATTCATCGCCGCCTCCTCACTGCACCGCGATCATGCCGGAGAAGCCGACAAAAGCCATCGCGATGAAGCCGATCGTAATGAGCGTGATGCCGGTACCCTTGAGGCCCGCCGGCACGGCGTTGTTCGCGTCGAGCTTCTTTCTGATCGAGGCGAGGAGCATGATGGCGAGCCACCAGCCCGCGCCCGAGCCAAAGCCGAAAATGACCGCCTGCGGAAAGTTGTACTTGCGGATCTGCATGAAGAGAATCACACCGAGCACCGCGCAGTTGACGGTTATGAGAGGAAGGAAGATGCCGAGCGCCATGTAGAGCGCCGGCGAGAAGCGGTCGATGATCATCTCGAGCATCTGCACCACGCCCGCGATCACGATGATGAAGATGATGAAGGAGAGATACTCGATCCCGAGCGGCTGGATTATAAAGTAGAGCACCGCCCAGCATACCGCGGCTGTGATGCCGATCACGAGCGTCACCGCGATGCCCAAGCCCATCGAACTCTTGAAATCCTTCGATATCGAGATGAAGGAGCAAGTGCCCAGGAAGTTCGCGAGGAGGATGTTGCTCGTCAGCACGCTCGCCAGAAAGAGCGAGAGCAGTCCAACACTTGGTGCGTCAGTCATGCGTTACCTCCTGTGGTGGCGGGTCTGGACGGCGGTGCGCCGGCTCCCGCGTTCGATGCGCCTGAGACTCCTGAAGCGCGAGGTGCGCTGGCCGCTTTTTTAGCCGCCTCTACTTTCGCCTTGTAGTTGTTGGCGATCCACAGCGCAATGGCGACCAGGAAGAACGCGCTCGGCGCCATCACCATGATCGTCCAGGGCGTGAATCCATCGCCCATTATTTTGATGCCGAACAGACTGCCGAATCCCAGGAACTCGCGGATCACAGCGATCACGAGGAGCACCCAGCCATATCCAAGCCCGTTGAAGAGCCCATCGATAAAGGCCAGCCCTGGAGGATTCGACGCCGCGAAGGCTTCCGCGCGCCCCATAAGAATGCAGTTCGTGATGATGAGGCCAACGTACGGCCCCAGCTGTTTCGAGATCGCCGGTTCGTAGGCCCTCAACACGATGTCGATGATGATGACATAGAACGAGAGCACCAGCACCTGCACGATCATGCGCACCTTGCGCGGAATGAGTTCGCGCAGCGCGCTCAGCGTCAGGCTTCCCATTGAAGTGGCGAAACTCACCCCCAACACCATGATGAGTGTGTTGCGCAAATTGTTCGTAACGGCCAGCGTAGAGCAGATGCCCAGCACTTGCACGAAAATCGGGTTGTTGTACCAGAGACCGTCTTGTATGGCTTTTTTTGTTGCGGTGCTCACAGCGTGCCTCCTATCTGGCGAGCGAGCGCCAATTCCTTGTTGACAAGGGCCTTCACGAAATCGCTCGTGCGGCTTGCGCCCGTTATGGCATCCACCGTGCCGTTGTTCGGATCGAAGTTGCCCTTGCCCGTGCCCTGGGCGAAGGCGATCGTACCGTCGGGCAGCGTCTTCTTGCCCTTGAACTGAGCGGTGAACCATGGTTCCGTGATGCGTCCGCCGAGTCCCGGCGTTTCCTGCTGATCGACGATCGCAAAACCCTGAATGACGGTGCCGGCCTTATCGGTGGCGAGTACTGCCGTGATCGGGCCCCAGAGACCCGGCATGGTAAGTTTGACGCCGACATAGCTCTGGCCGTTGATTGTAGCGATATAAGCGGTCGTGCCGTTCACGTTTTTCTCGGTGATGAGCTGCGTATACTTCGAGTCGATTTCGCTCGCCGGCGTCGAGGCATCGGCCAGTCCGAAGGCTTTCAGCACGGCGGTTTGCGTTTCGAGCCGTTTATTGGCCTGCACACGCGCGAGCGTAACCTGGTTCGCGATGGCGAGCACCACCACGAAGACGATACAGACGACGAAGGTAAAGATCGCGGCGTAGACAACGGAGTTACGGTTGATTTTCATCGCGCGCCTCCTGCCGTTCCGGTGGCACCAGGGGCGCCGGGGGCGCCGGTGCCTGCGGCGCTCGGTTTGACCGCCGCGCCTCCTTCAGTCTTTCCCGCGGAACCATTGCTGGGCGAAGCAGCAGGCGCCGGCTTCTTTTTAAACGAATCCACCGCGATGTCGATGAGGTTCGCGAAAGTGTTCCCGAAGAGGATCGCGAAGCTCGTGCCTTCAGGAAAGGCCGAGAATGTGCGGATTATCACTGCGGTGGCGCCGATCAGGGCTCCATAGATGTAGTGGGAGAGCTGCCGCTTCGGCGCCGAGATGGGGTCGGTCGCCATGAAAACCGACATGTAGAGAAAAGACCCCGCGAGAAGGCTCTCCATAGGCAGCGCTTTCGTCGATCCTGCGGCGAGCACGATGAGATTGGTCACCGCTCCTCCGACCAAGGTCGAGAGGATGATGCGCCAGCTCGCAGTCTTGGTGAGAATGAGGTAGAGTGCCGCAAGCGCAATGAGAAGGGCCATGGTTTCGCCCATGGCGCCGGGGTGCAGGCCGAATATCAGGCTCGAGAGAGGAACCGCGCTGTGCGTGCGCATCTGCGCGAGCGGTGTCGCGGAGGCGAGCGCGTCGACCGCGCCGATCCCGAAATTGCCGAAGCTCGTGTACGCGCGGTTGAGTACCAC
>CAYXOW010000095.1:0-9694 GCA_964466815.1 uncultured Treponema sp. | reverse complement strand
CACACTTGTCAATTTGATGTCAAGAGCCGCTCTCGCGCGGAAGCAGTTCGCGTGGTCGTTTAAAAGAAGATTCTCTCCGCACACCAAGGAGATCGCCGCAACGCAGAACCACGGGGCGTGTCTCTTGTTAAAGTCGTGTGCAATGAGTATTTTTTATAGGTATGGGAACGAAAGTCACAGAGCAGTCGAATACGCAAGAATTGAATCGAGAGGAACCCTCGATTCATGAGCCCGAAGAATATCGCGTTTATCTCATGAATGACGATTTTACGACGATGGAATTCGTGATATCGATTCTCATGACGGTATTTCACAAGAATCTTCCGGAAGCTACAAAGTTGACGCTGGAAGTACACCGGAAGGGGCGCGGAATGGCGGGAGTGTATCCCTACGACATCGCGACCACGAAAACACAGCAAGTTCACGCGATGGCCCGGCAGCGGGGTTTCCCTCTCCGCTGCGCAATGGAGAAAGCATGAAAGTAAGTTCTGAGGTGCAGGCGATATTCAACGCCGCCTACAACGAAGCCAAGCTTCGGAGTCATGAGTATCTCATGCCCGAACATATTCTCTTTGCGAGTCTCTCCTTCGAGAAGGTGAGAAGTATCTTCGAGAGCTGCGACGCCGATCTCGATCAGATGAAGCGGAGCATCGAGGCGTACTTCGAACAGAAGATGCCGATTGTGCGAAACGCCGAACCCATTCAGAGCGCAGGTTTTCAGGCGGTGATCGAGCGCGCTGTGATGCAGGCGCAGTCGGCGGGCAAAGGCGGGGTTCTCGGAGAGGAAGCCGTATCCAGATTCCCGATCTTGTAGTTTCGCTCTACGACGAGGAGCGCACGTACGCCGGTTATCTCATGCGCAAGCTCGGCATCAAGCGGCTACAGCTGCTCGAGGTGCTCTCGCATGGCATAAGCGACGAAGAGGTCGATTCAGGCGCCCTTCCCGAAGAAGAGACCGAAGAGCGCACCGAAGAAGGCGGCAAGGACCGTCGCGCGCAGCGCCAGGGTTCGCTCGAGCGTTTCGCGACCGACCTCACGGCGATGGCAGCGGCGGGAAAGCTCGAGCCCGTAATTGGCCGCGAAGCTGAAATCGAGCGGACCATCCAGGTTCTCTCGCGCAGACTCAAGAATAACCCGATCCACGTCGGCGATGCCGGCGTCGGAAAGACTGCGATCACCGAGGGGCTCGCCCAGCGCATCGCTTCGGGCGATGTGCCCCCGAAACTCAAAGGCTACACAATCTGGTCGCTCGACATGGGCTCGCTCCTCGCAGGCACCAAGTTCAGAGGCGACTTCGAAGAGCGCGTTAAGAGAGTGATCGATATGCTCCTTAAGAAGGAGAAGGCGAGCCTCTTCATCGACGAGCTCCACACGATCGTCGGCGCCGGCGCCGTGACGGGCAGCACACTCGATGCGTCGAACCTTCTCAAGCCTGCCCTCACTTCGGGTAAGCTTCGTTGCATCGGCTCGACCACCTACGACGAGTACAACAAGATCTTCGAGAAGGACCGCGCGCTTTCGCGTCGATTCCAGAAGATCGACATTGTCGAGCCGACTATTCCGGAAACCGTTGAGATCTTGAAAGGCCTCAGATCGAAGTACGAGGAGTACCACGATGTTCGCTACAGCGATGAGACGCTCGAGATTGCCGCGAAACTCGCGGCCCAGTTTATCACGGAGCGCAAGCTGCCGGACAAGGCCATCGATGTGATCGACGAGGCAGGAGCCCTCGCCCGTATCCGCGCGTACAAAGAAAATCAGCAGGAAGACATCAAGACACTCGACATAAGCCCGCACGATATCGAGGTTGTGATCGCGAAAATCGCACGCATTCCCGAGCGCACGGTCAGCTCTTCGGAAAAGGATAGGCTCGCCACGCTGGAGAACTCACTCAAACAGGAAGTCTTTGGGCAGAATCCCGCCATCGAAGCCGTGGTGAAGGCCGTGAAACGCTCTCGGGCTGGTTTCAGAGCCCCCGACAAGCCCATCGCGAACTTCCTCTTCGTCGGACCAACCGGTGTCGGCAAGACCGAGCTCGCGCGCCAGCTCTCGAAACACCTCGGTATTGCGCTGCACCGCTTCGATATGAGTGAGTACCAGGAGAAGCACACTGTCTCGCGCCTCATCGGCTCGCCTCCCGGCTATGTGGGGTATGAGGAAGGCGGTCTCCTCACCGATGCGATCCGCAAAACTCCGAACGCCGTGGTGTTGCTCGACGAAATCGAGAAAGCGCACCCCGACATCTACAATATTTTGCTCCAGATCATGGACTACGCGACGCTCACCGATAATCAGGGTCGAAAGGCCGACTTCCGCAACGTAATCCTCATCATGACGAGCAACGCGGGCGCACGCGACATCGGCAAACCCCTCATCGGCTTCGGCGACCAGCAGGTGAGCGCCTCAGCCCTCGACGAAGCAGTCGAGCGCGCATTCAGTCCGGAGTTCCGGAACAGGCTCGATGCGGTGGTGCATTTCGGAAACCTCTCGATGGACATTATCGAGCGCATCGTCAAGAAGACTATCGATGAATTCTCGGCGCAGCTCGCCGAGAAGCGCGTCAAACTGACCGTATCTGAAGAGGTGATTCACTATCTCGCCGAGCGTGGCTATTCGCGCGAATTCGGCGCCAGAAACATCAATCGCCTCGTCGAGGACCAGATCAAGACCGTTTTTGTCGACGAAGTACTCTTTGGCCGGCTTGAGCACGGCGGCGAAGCTGTTGCCCGCCTCGAGAGCGATAAAATCGTCTTCGACATCCGCGCCGAGGAGCCTGTACTACAGGGCAGTTGAATGCGGTTTATCGTAACACCTACGTATCTCGCAGCCGATGAGAATTACTCGTTCCCTCCCGCGACACACGCAACGAGCGATGGTGTGGTCTGCTACGGCGGTAGCCTGTCGCCCGGCGTGCTGCTCTCGGCCTACCGTCAAGGCATATTCCCCTGGCCGTCCAATCCGAGGGTGATCAGGTGGTGCAGCCCAAACCCACGCTTTGTTATCCCGAAAGGCCATCTGCACATCGCAGAGTCGGCTGAAAAAACTCTCCGCAGAGCACTTCGACCACGATCACCCTATTCCATCACCATCGACAAGGCTTTTCCTGAGGTGATCGCGAACTGCGCGCAGATACCTCGCGAAGGCCAACCGGGAACTTGGATTTTCCCCGAGCTCGTGAAAGGCTACACGGAACTTCACCGCGAAGGATTTGCTCATTCCGTGGAAGTATGGAAAGATGGGGCACTTGTAGGCGGGCTCTATGGTGTAAGCCTCGGCGCGGCTTTTTTTGGAGAATCGATGTTCAGCATGGAGAGCAATGCCTCGAAGATCGGTTTTTTATCGCTCGCGGTCGAGCTCTTCGCGCGGGGTTTTGAGTTCATCGATTGCCAAGTGTACACTCCCTACCTCGAACTGATGGGTGGAATCGACATACCTCGGCCGCTGTACCTCGCGATGCTCGCGCACGCGCTCGCTGCGCCGACCCTGAGAGGCTCCTGGGAAAGCGCCTTCCCCAAGTTCCCCGATAGAGATTTAATCCTGTCTTCCGCACGGAGTGCTGAACATAGTGCGCACATTGGTCGATAAGTGAGTGGAATAGAGATGAAACTGCTTTTTGTGCAACTGCCGACCCAGACTCCAGACTGGAGTTCCGCTCCAGCGAATATTCCGCTCGCTGCGGGCTACCTCGCTTCGTATGCCGAGTCGAGGGGCATCATTTCGCGCCGTGAGTGGTCGATACTCGACGCCGCAATCGTGAATTACGGATCGGATGCTTCGATCATCGCCTCGATCGTTGGCCATGAACCCGATGTGGTCGCTTTCACCCTGTACTCTTGGAACCTTGAGCGCAGCATCTTTATTGCCGAGCGACTCGGTGCTCTTTTACCGCGGGCCAGACTCGTCGCAGGCGGACCAGAAGTCGTTGAGGGTATGCCGATCACTGTGCGCGCGCCCTTCCACAGCCTCGTCTTCGGTGAAGGAGAACAAGCTTTCGCGGACTTGCTCCAAGATGTGAGCCAGCATCGGCCTGTCTCCCAGACTTACCGCGCGCCCGATCCCCTCGACCTCGAGAAGCTTCCCAACCCTTATTTGAATGGCGCGCTGCGTCTCGATCCGAACATGCAGGTTCACCTTGAAACCATGCGCGGCTGCAGCGCTAAGTGTTCATACTGTTATTATGGTAAAAATTACAAGAATGTACGTCGATTCCCGCACCAGCAATCGCTGGACGTCATCCGCGCCGCAGTTGAGGCTGGCGTTCCCGAAGTGTACATTATGGATCCGAACTTTCAGAGCGGTTCCGACTTCGCGGGCCGTCTCAGAGACATCGCCTTTGTCAACCGCTCCAACACAACGATCCACACTGAGCTCCGGCTCGAGGGCATCAACGAGGAGATTGCGGGCTTGCTCAAAGAAGCGGGTGTGGCATCCGTGGAAATAGGGCTACAGACCACCAATCCTAAGGCGTTGGAGGCTGTGCACAGAACTTTCGATCGGAAAGCCTTCGAGCGCGGCGCCGAGTTCCTTCAAAAACAGAAAATCGTGATCAAAACCGGACTCATTTTGGGCCTGCCCTACGATGGCTACGAGCAAGTGATCGAAACCTTCGATTTTCTCGGAATGCAAGGGCTCGGGCAGGAAGCTGAACTCTATCCCCTCTCGCTGTTACCCGGCACCGAGATGCGCGAGCGCAGCGATGAATTCGGTATGAGCTCGATGGAGATTCCGCCTTACCTCGTGACGAGTACGCACTGGATTTCCTACGATGATATGGTCGATTCGATCGCCGCGTTCGAGGAGAGCTTCGATGTCGAATGGGCCATGCCGCCAGCACCACACTTCCACCTCTTCAAAGAAGGGTTCGTATCATTCATCGACACGAGAAAACCCGAAAATATCGATTGGATGCGACTCAACCCCGAAAAACTCTCTAGTTCGATCACGCTCCTCATAGACTCCGACGATCCGGAGATACTCGCGCGGATCGTGAGGGCCGCACGCGATCTGCGCAAAGACAACCCTTTCACGCTCTATCAGATTGTGTTGACGAGCGAGACACGCATTCCCTCGGAGAAACTTGTCGAACGTATTCGAGATGCATTTCTCAACCCAGAGCACTACTACGAGCTCACGAACTCATTTTCACCTGATCCCCAGACGAGCTACCACACGCGCATGTTCTTCGCGACGAGGAATTTCACGCTCGCGTACCGCGCGCTCGAGGAGGCGCAGGACATGGAGACCATGGTCGTGTTGAACGGCAAGGGTGGCTACAACGCCGACAGGCTCGCTGAGCTTCTGCCCTACGTCATCTTCGACAAGCAATCGCTGCCCTTCGACCGCCTGTACGAGCTTATCTCCATTTACGCCGATTTTCCGCACATGCTTATCGAAGCGCCGGACGGACTTTTCTAGCGCGGCGCACTGCCGGCGCATTGATGGCGCATTGATGGCGCATTGATGGCGCATTGATGGCGCATTGATGGCTCATTGATGGCGCACTGCCGGCGCATTACACATCTTCATGGCGCGCTGTTACGGTCCGTTTCCAGGTGACGCTCAACATCGCGGAGATTTTCAGTACATTTTCTTGAGGTCGGCGAGCCAGACTCCTCTCCCAGTCTTCAGATAGGCCCTGATATTCTGCATCGTCGTACCCACTGACTTCTGCGTGGCCTGATTCGTGGCACCTCCGACATGCGGCGACACGATGACATTCGGGAGTTTATGGATAGGAAAGCGCGAAGGCGCTCCCACCACCCCATCTCTCGGGTACCTGTACCAGGTATCGATCGCTGCGCCTTTCAACACACCCTGAGAGAGTGCATCGTACAGACCCTCTTCGTCGACAATTGCTCCCCGGCCTACATTCACGAGGAATTTCCCTTTCATGCCCATGAGAATCTCTCGAGAGAGCAAATTCTCGGTTTCTGCAGTGCCGGGCAGTGCGATGTACACAATTTCAGCCGCCTCGATCGCATCGGCCATGGTCGGCATGAGGGCATCGAAGTGCGTGGGCAGGTCGCCGCCGATGGACCTACGCCAGCCGTACACCGTACAGTGGAAGGATTTGAGAAGCCCTGCGAGTTCCTGACCTATCGCGCCTGTTCCGAGAATCGCACAGGTTCGCCCATAGATGCTATCCCAGTTGTCTTCGGCACCTTTTCCCACCCAGAAACCGTGCCAGATATCGTTTTTAAGATCATTGTGAAATTCGATAATCCTGGCGTAGAACGCTAGTGTCATGGCGAGCGCACGCTCCGCCACGTCGAAGGCGTTTGAATGCACATTGTAGACCTGCACGCCTTGAGCGATGAGCACCTCGGCCGGGAGGTGGTTCACTCCGGTAAAAGGCTGAAAGAGGGCTTTGAGACGCGTGGTTTTCGAAAACACATTGGCTGGAATGCGCCCGCCGAGAATGATATCGAGGGTGTCCAGCTCGGGCGAATCTTCGTTGAGACCTTCGAGCCAGGTATGCTCCGGGAATTCTTCACGCAATTGCGCGATCGCCGGCGCCCACACTGAGTGTTTCGGCATAAATGAACCAATTATCATAGCGTGCTCCTCTACGGCAGATAATAATTTCAGCATATATGGAATCATATTTCTTTCTGCGCGCGCAAGCCGTATCGTTTTGATGTTCCAAAATTCTAGCTCGACCGCGCGCGCTCGGCGCCACTTGCTCCATGGATTTACACCGGCGCGATTTGCTCACTGCACGTCACCCACAAACCATACCTGAAATCGAGGCTCTTTTGCGATATAGATTGACATAGCTGAGCATTTTTCCAAAACATGCCGATACTAAGAATGGAGAGTTATAACCAATGCAAACCCGAAACAAGCATACGTTCAAAGCACTCAGTTTCCTAATTCTCGCTATTTTTATGCTGGCGAGCTGTGCGACATCGCCAGCCTCGAACAAAGAGGTATCCCTCAGCGACCTCGTCGAGGGCATCCGGAAATTCTACTCCAACCAGGAACAACTGAATAAAGCCGACAATCAAGGACTCTACCCCCTCCACTACGCTGTAATACGAGGCGACACTCAGATCGCCGAGATCCTTATCGTACTCGGCGCAAAAGTGGATAATAAAGATTTGTCTGGGAAAACAGCGCTCCGTTACGCCGTGGATCGAAAACAGGCAGCTATGGTCAAAATGCTCGTGGATCGCGGTGCAGACCCATTTATCGCTGATGTCGGCGGCACATCTCCCGCACAGGTAGCACTCCAATCCGACAACGGCATTCTCGATGCAATGTTCAATTCGAAGAATATTGACGCGACGAGCCCTGATGGCCGAACTATTCTCCACTATGCAGCGGATGCGCTGATGCCCAAGGCAGTCGATCTTTTGCTCTCAAAGAACGCGTCCGTGCAGATCAAAGACAAAGCCGACCGAACCGCGCTCGACCTCGTGCTGCTCTATCCCGAAAAACTCGAAGCCGCGCAAATCGCGGAGAAACTCATTCGCAAGGGCGCAAACCCATCCTTTCCCGAATTCTCATGGTTCGCAGTCACGGTGCGGGCACCCGACTACAACGCAGTTCGCTTCGCGAACGGCAACACGCCGCTCCACGAAGCCATTTCACGCTATCAGTATGGCTTCGCCCTCTTTCTCCTCCTCAACAAGGCAGACCCCGACCTCAAGAATTTAAACGGCGATGCTCCTCTCCATCTCGCGGTCAAGGCCGGCTACATCGAAGGGGCGAAACTTTTACTCTCGATGAAGGCGAACCCGGACATTCTCGACGCAAAGCAGAACACGCCCCTCCTTCTTGTCGTGCCGCCTGCGCATAGACTCGAGATGATTAAACTCCTTCTCAGCTTTAAGGCGAATCCGGCGCTCATGGACGCTCAGGGCAATACACCACTCCACAAAGCGGTAATGCAGCCGAGTGGCGGCGAATATTCAGATGCTGGTGAGATAGTCAACACCTTGATTCAGGCGGGCGCCCCTGTGAATGCACAGAACGCCAACGGCGACACTCCACTCATCCTCTGCGCGCGCACTGAACACTATGAGTATGCTAAATCGCTCATCGATGCCAAAGCCGATATTTTTAAAATGAACCAGGCTGGAGAAAACGCGCTCAAGATCGCCCTCGCCAAGGGCTACACTGCCGTTGACAACATTGTGGTACCGTCGAACGTCAATCAGAGCGACGATAACTCAAACAGCGTGCTTATGACCGCGGTTTCGCTAAAAGCCCCCGCGGCGGTACTCAATCTCATCCTTTCAAAGGGTGCCGATCCAAATGCGCGAAACAAAGCGCAAGACAGCGCCCTTCACATCGCGGTGAGAGAGAACTACGCCGAACAGGGCATTGTGCTTCTCGACGCGAATGCCGATATTTTCCAGTACAATGCGAAACAGGAGAACCCGCTCTTCCTCGCCCTTACCGCGAAGCCCAGCCCGCTTGAATGGTTCTTCAGACCCAATGTCATCGCCGCGCGCGACGCAAACGGCGACTCGGTCGTCCACCACGCGGCCAGAAAGGATCTCCCCGACGGTATCGCATACCTCGTCTCCAAGGGAGCAACTCTCAATGTGCTCAACCTTGCGCTTGAGACACCGCTCCACACTGCTGCAAAGTACAATGCGACCCACGCGATTACGTACCTTGTGAGCGCCGGAGCTTCCCTCAAAGCGGCGGACATTAAAGGCGACATTCCGCTGCAGACCGCGGTTCTCGCCGACGCCATGCAGGCTGCCGACATGCTCGTTGCGGCTGGATCGCCCATCGACAACCAAAACTATTCGGGCGAAACGGCGATGCATCAGGCGAGTTTAAAGAAGAACGCTTCGATCATCAGACTCCTCGTCGCCAATGGCGCAAAAACCGAACTGCAGGACAATAGAGGGTTCACGCCACTTGCGACCGCCGCTGCGAACGATGCCTACGACGCAGCGAATGAGCTCCTTAAGTCGAACGCAATTGTCGACACGAGGGATAACTTTGGCTCTACACCGCTCTATCAAGCAGTTGACGGGCAGTTCGTCTCCATGATACGGCTCCTCCTCGCGAATTCAGCCGACATGCACGCCCTGAACGCGCGCGGGCTGTCGCCGTACAAACTTTCGCTCCTTAAGAATCAACAGATCACTGCAGAGTTCTACACTCCTGCATTGATCAATAAACCAGATTCCAACGGCAACTGCGTCCTGCACATTCTCGTGGCGTCGAACGCCGGCCCCGACGCACTCGCTATGGCGATTAAGCGCGGGGCAAATCCAAATGCCCGCAACGCGAAGGGCGACACACCACTCATGATCGCGCTGCGCAACAACGACCTCAACACAGCGGTAGCGCTCCTCAATGCAGGTGCATCGCTTTTCGTCACGAATGCCGACAATGTGTCGCCGATTAAATTGGTCTTTGCGATGGATGCCGGTGCGCGCATGAAAGTGATCTCGGGAGCTGGCGTAAACAGCGCGGACTTTGTCGGTGACACAATCTTGCACTATGCAGTGAGCGAAAATAAGAGAGACATTGTGTCCGAGCTCATCACGCTTGGCGCTGACACTAAAGCAAAGGACAGAAAGGGCGAAACACCCTACGATCTCGCGAAATCCAAAGGATACCAAGACATCATGCAGCTGCTCTCAGGAAAATAAGACAAAGTAAAAGCAAAAAAAAACAAGGCGGCGCATCGGCGGTGTCGGACCGCTGCATGGGCTGCCTATTGTTA
>CAYXOW010000094.1:9145-9708 GCA_964466815.1 uncultured Treponema sp. | reverse complement strand
CATGTACTTCAACGAACTCGTGTCAGCGTACGACAGGCAGCGGCGAGAGCGCAACATCTACCACGACCTCATGCGCGACCGCGTCCGCGAGGTGCTCTTGGTCGGCAGCCTCTACGACTCCTTCGTTGTCGAATCCGACGGCGTCCTCACCGAACAGATCTACGGTGAATACTTCAAACTCAACCTCAACTCGATCCCAAGGGTCACCTGCGCCTACACCGAAGAGTCCGCCCTCGACCTCTTTCGCGAAGGTCGCTTCGACCTCGTGATCATTATGGCGAGTCTCGACTTCGATATGCCGCTCAAACTCGCCACATCGATGCGCCACATCTGGCCGGATATCCCGATCCTCCTCATGGTGACCAACAACTCGAGCCTCGCGATGCTCGACACCTCGCGGCCCGAACTCTCGGCCTTCAACCGCATTTTCGTATGGAACGGCTACTCGAAGCTCTTCGTGGGAATGATCAAGTACATCGAGGACTGGAGAAATGTCGAGATGGATACGCGGACCGGAGAGGTGAGGGTAATTCTCCTCATCGAGGATTCGGTGCGCTATTACT
>CAYXOW010000094.1:6056-9079 GCA_964466815.1 uncultured Treponema sp. | reverse complement strand
CGTCGAGGAAGAGCACAGCACCGAAACCTACAAGCTGCTGAGCATCCGCGCCCGCCCGAAAATCCTCCTCGCGAGTAACTATGAGGAGGCGCTGAACATCTTCGAGACCTACAAGCCCTACCTCCTCACCGTCATCACCGACGTGCGCTTCTCGAGAGGCGGCAATTTCGACGAGAACGCGGGATTCGATTTCATAAAGTTCGCCAAGCGTGAGATACCGGATCTGCCCATGCTCGTGCAATCGAGCGAACAAAATGTGCGCGAGCGAGCCTACGAAGTCGGGGCATCGTTCATCGACAAGAACTCCGAATCGCTCGAGATGGAGCTCGCCGCCTTTTTGCAGGCGAATCTCGGATTCGGAAATTTCGTGTTCAGGAACCCCGATGGGAACGAGATCACCCGCGCCCGCAATATGGGCGAATTCGTGGAAAAATTGAACGAGATCCCGATCGAGAGCCTCCTCTACCACGCGGAGCACAACCATTTTTCGGCGTGGCTCATGGCGCGTGGCGAAATCCACGTAGCAAAGATTTTACGCCCCTACCGAATCACGGACTTCAGCGGACCATCAGAATTGCGGCAATTCATCGTCCACTTGATCGATCAGATACGCTCGACCCGATCGCGGGGCATGGTCCCGTACTTCGATCCGGAGATGATCAAGTACCCGCGCTATCTCTGCAAAATTGCCGATGGCTCGGTGGGCGGCAAGGGAAGAGGGCTCATTTTCATTCACTCGCTCCTCGATAATATCGACTTTTCACAGTACTTGAAGGGCATCCACATCGCGATGCCGAACACCGTGTTCGTTGGCATCGACGAGTTCGAGCATTTTCTCGAGATGAACGGGCTGTGGTCTTGGGCATACTATGGCAACAACACCGAGGCAATCCCTTCGGTTTTTATACAGAAGGCCCTCACGCCCCAGCTCGTCGAGCGCCTCCGACAATTCATATCCGTCAGCAAGAAACCGCTTGCGGTGCGCTCGAGCGGCCTCTTCGAGGACATGCTCATGGTGCCCTTCTCAGGAGTCTACGACACCTACATTATTCCCAATAATCATCCCGATCCGGAAATTCGACTCCAACAGCTCTGCAGCGCCATCAAGCTCATCTATGCGAGTCTCTTTTCAAAAGAAGCGCGCGCCTATTTCGAAGCGGCCAATTACAACCTCGAAGAAGAGCGCATGGCCGTCGTCATTCAGGAACTCGTGGGGTCGCCGCACGATTCGTATTTCTACCCCAACGCGGCCGGCGTGGCGCAGTCCTACAATTACTATCCGGTCTCCTACGTGAAGCCCGACGATGGGCTCTGCCTCGCAGCGCTTGGTCTCGGGACCTATGTGGTGGGCGGCGGGGCGGCGTATCGATTCTGCCCCAAGTACCCCAAGCTCGACGTTCTCTCTCCGGAACACGCGCTCGAGAGCACGCAGCGCACCTTTCATGCACTCTCGCTCGAGAACCGACAACCGGACCTTTTGCAGGGAGAGATGGCGAGCCTCTCGGAGCTCTCTGTAAGCACCGCGGAGAAAGATCGGTACTTCCCCATGATTGCCTCCACATGGGACGCCGCGGATCAGCGCTTCGTGCCGGGAATACTCACCAAGGGGCACCGCGTCATCGATTTTGCGAATATGCTCAAATATGAGGCATATCCCTTTGCGCAGGCGATCGATATGGTGCTCGACATCGCCACACGATCCATGGGTACCCCTGTGGAGATCGAGTATGCCTTCAATTTCGATGTACCGGGGCAGGATCCCACGCTCTACCTTCTGCAGCTCAAACCACTCATCCATATCGACGATCGGGTGGAGATCGATCCGACACAGATCCGGCGGGAAGACTGCCTCATGCTCTCGCGCAACTGCATGGGCAATGGGCGCGACTTCAGCGTGCAGGCTATCGTGTGGGTCGACCCGCGTGTCTTCGAGCGCGACTCCACGCTGGAGATCGCAGCGGAAATCGAGGAACTGGATACGATCGCGCGCAAGGAGAATTTCAATTACCTCCTCATCGGCCCCGGCCGCTGGGGAACTCGGGATCGTTGGCTCGGCATTCCGGTTTCGTACGCTCAGATCTCGAGGGCAAAGGCCATCGCGGAAGTCGACCTGCCCGACTTTGTAGTGGAGAGCTCGCAGGGCTCACACTTCTTCCACAATCTTACCACGATGCGGATCAAGTACATGAAGGTAACCCAGAGCTCGGCGGAGGACTTCATGAACTGGTCGTGGCTGTATTCGATTCCGCCTCGCATGAGAACACGGCACTGCGCGCTCACAATGTTCGATTCGCCGATGGATATCCGCTTCGATGGCAGAACCGGCATAGGGGCCATTCTCAAGCCTTCGGCGCCCATGCCGGAGACCGAATCATGATCCGGCTTGCGAGATGCGGACCCATGCGCGGTCGTTGACCATCTCACCGGTTTCCGGCAATACTCAATACTCATCGAACAAACGAGGCACATGAATATGATAGATCAAAGCGCGGCGCGGGCGCTTCACCCGCTCGAAGTGAAGATTCTTTTGGCGTATAAGACTGGGGATACCTTCGACAGCGCCCAAGTCCGTGAAAAACTCGGGTTTCGGGAGGGACAGGAGCAGCAAGCCTTTTCCTGGCTCAGCTCGAAGGGACTCCTCGAGGAAGTGAGTCGCCGGACCGAAGTTTTTTACGAACTGACCTCGCTCGGGCAAGAGTGGCTCGAAAAGGGTACACCGGTTCGACGCATTTTTTCGCTCGTGAAGGAAATGGGAGCGCTCAGTCTCCCCGACATCGCGAACTCGCTCGGTTTCGATCAGAAAACCGTGGGTTCGGCTTTCGGTTCGCTCTCAAAGGAGGGCGTCTGCGTCATGGACGAGACGCGCCGCGCCATCCTCGCCAAATCCGAGCTTCCCCAGCCCCTCATCGAGCTCGAGTCGCTCCTCGCGCTCGTCGGCGCCACCGGCGGTTCGCTTCCCGAAGCTTCGCTCTCGCCCCAACAGCGCGCCCTCATGGGCCAGATCGCAAAAAAGCGCGGCGCTC
>CAYXOW010000094.1:0-5957 GCA_964466815.1 uncultured Treponema sp. | reverse complement strand
AGTTCGGCGCCATCACCCCTGAAATGCTCGAAAAAGGCACGTGGAAACAGGGCAGTTTCCGCCCCTACAATGTGCAGGTCCCGCCCGCCCGCGTCATACCCGGCCGGCGCAACCCTTACGTCGAGTTCCTCGACAGTGTAAAGGACAAACTCGTCTCCCTCGGTTTCGAGGAGTTCGACGGCAACATGGTGGAGACCGAATTCTGGAACTCGGACGCGCTCTTCATGCCGCAGTTCCACTCGGCGCGCGATATCCACGACGTGTACTACATCGAGGAGCCGACGCACGCCAAATTCATCGAGGAGCCCTATCTGTCGCGCATCGCCGCCGCGCACGAAAACGGCGGCACCACCGGCAGTCGCGGCTGGCAGTATCATTTCGACCGCGATTTTACGCGACGGCTCATCCTGCGCAGCCAGGGCACCGTGCTCTCCGCGCGCCAGCTTCCCAAGGCCAAAGTGCCCGGAAAGTACTTCGGCATCGTGCGCTGCTTCCGCTACGATCGCGTCGACGCGACCCACCTCTCTGACTTCTATCAGACCGAGGGCATTGTGCTCGGCAAAGATGTCAATCTCCGGACGCTCCTCGGCTTTTTGGAGATGTTTGCGATCGAAGTTGCCGGGGCGAAAGAGGTGAAGTACGTGCCCGGCTATTTCCCCTTCACCGAGCCTTCGGTGGAAGTGCACATCAAGCATCCCGTGCTCGGTTGGTTCGAGCTCGGCGGCTCGGGCATATTCCGCCCCGAAGTGACGAGGTCGCTCGGCATCGATGTGCCGGTGCTCGCATGGGGAATCGGCATCGACCGCATGGCTCTCATGGCCCTCGGTCTCAACGACCTCCGCGAGCTCTTCAGCCCGGACCTCGAGAGTGTTCGCACTCGCCGCTCGCAGTACAAAATTCAGTGAGACTGGAGATGCACTATGCCCAAGATTGAAGTGAACGAACAATTCTTTTTCCAGCTTGCGGGAACTTCGTGGTCCGACAAAGCACAATTCGAGCAAGATCTCACTGTGGCCAAGGCCGAACTCGACGAGTGGAACACTTCGCTCCCCCCCGACGGCGAGCGCACCATCAAGATCGAGCTCAATGATACGAACCGTCCCGACCTGTGGACGACTGCGGGCCTCGCGCGCCAGCTTAGAATCTACCGCACGCGTAAAATTCCCTCGTATCCGTTCTTCGCCTCGCGCAAGAAATCGAAAACTGCGAGTTACCGCGTCGTCGTCGAGAAGTCGGTGCGGCAGGTGCGCCCCTGGCTTGCGGGTTTTGTCGCACGTGGCCCCGCGATCAGCGACGCGCTTCTCCGCGACATGATCCAGACACAGGAAAAGCTCGCCTGGAACTTCGGGCGCAAGCGAAAGGGCGTGTCGATCGGCATCTACCGCACCTCCCTCATCGAGTGGCCGGTGCGCTATTTCGGCACGGATCCCGACGCTACCGCCTTCGTGCCGCTGCAAGAAACCCGCTCGATGACGCTCAACCAGATTTTAGCGGAGCATCCCAAAGGTATCGAATACGCCTCTATTCTGAAGGGAGAGCCCATCCACCCGCTTCTCACCGACGCGAAGGGCAGAGTGCTCTCGTACCCGCCGATCATCAACTCCGCAGATCTCGGCGCGGTACAGGTGGGCGACAACGAGGTCTTCATCGAGGTGACCGGCAGCGATTACCCTTCGGTCGCGCTCTCGGCGTCCATTATGGCCTGCGATCTCGCGGACATGGGCTTCGAGATCCTCAATGTCGAGGTCGACTACGAGTACGACACGCCGTTCGGAAACTCGATTGTGTTTCCCTACTATTTTCAGGAAGAGATCTCCGCGTCACTCGACGATACGAACAAGTTGCTCGGCAGCTCCCTCGAGATGCCCGATGCGCTCGACGCGCTCACCCGCATGGGTCTCTGCGCCTATTCGACCGATGGCCACGCTATTTCCGTTGCGCCACCCGAGTATCGCAACGATTTTCTCCACCCCGTCGATGTCATGGAGGATGTGATGATCGGCGCGGGGCTTGCGAATTTTGCACCTCAGCGCCCTTCGGACTTCACTATTGGGCGGCTTACGCCGATCGAGCGCTTCTCGCGCAAGGCCAAGAGCATCATGGTCGGACTCGGCTACCAAGAGATGATCTACAACTATCTCGGTTCCGGAAAAGATTACGCCGAAAAGATGCGTGTGCCTGCGTCGAGCCTCGTTAAAATCGCCAATCCCATGACGGAGAACTATGAGTATGTGCGCAACTCGCCGCTTCCTGGCCTCATGCAGACCGAGAGCGTGTCGGCAAAGGCTTCCTACCCGCACCGCACGTTCGAAGTGGGGAAAGTTGCGCTCAAGGACAGCGAGGCGAATTACGGCATCGTCACGCGCCAGTATATCGGTTTCGTCACGAGTCACGCTCAGGCGGACTACAATGAGATCGCCTCCCATGTCGCGACGCTCATGTATCTTCTCGGTCGTGAGTATAAGGTTCGCGAGAGCTCGGATACGCGCTTTATCCCAGGTCGCCAAGTTGAACTGCTCGTCAAGGGCGAGCGCGTCGGTGTGTTTGGTGAGCTTCACCCCGCAATCCTCGAGTCCTACGGTGTCGCTATGCCCTGCGCCGCGGGCGAAATCGACCTCGAGGCGATCCTGGACGACTGAAATACCGCATTTTTGAAGCGTCGATCGATTTTCCGCGCACTATTCTTATAAAGGAACCGCGCGAGGAGGATCGACCGCATGGAAATTTTCGCGCATGAACCTCTTGGATTCGACGGAATCCTCGTACAGGTCGAAGCGGACATTCGAAACGGTATACCAGCGGTAGAGATTGTCGGACTCGCGTCCGCTTCGGTGCGCGAGGCGAGGGAACGCGCTCGAATCGCAGTGCGGAACGCGGGCTTCGAATTTCCCCAAAATCGCATTCTCGTCAACCTATCGCCGGCCGACATCCACAAGGAAGGATCGGCGTACGACCTGCCCATTGCGCTGAGAATTCTCGCTTCGTCGTCGCAAATTGAAGATATCCCCATCGCGGTTCTCGCCATGGGCGAGCTAACCCTCGAGGGCGAGCTGCGTCCGGTGCGAAGCATTCTTCCCGCAGTGCGCGCAGCGGGCGAGCAGGGCATTCGCATCTGTCTTGTCCCGGCTGAAAACGCTGGGGAGGCCTCGATGGTGGAAAAGGCGCAGGTGTGGTCTCTGCGCCATCTCTCGGAAGTGCGCGAAATTTGTCTCGCGCTTGCCAATGGTCAGCGGCCCGAGCCTCAACAATGCGCAGAGGACTCCTCTCCATCGAGCGCTGCGGGCAGCTGTGCTGCACCATTGCCGGATTTTTCCGACTTTAAAGGGGATCCACAGCTCATGCGGGGGCTGACGATCGCCGCGGTGGGCGGACACAATCTCTTTCTCTCCGGGCCTCCCGGCGCCGGCAAGACGATGGCGGCTCAACGATTTCCTTCGATTTTACCGCGTCTCTCCGCGACACAGGCACTCGTGAGCGCATCGCTCCTGTCTCTCTGGGGCAGGCTACAGACAAAACTCCTCCACGATCCGCCATTTCGTGCGCCGCACCACTCGGCGACGCTCGAGGGAATGATCGGTGGCGGAAAACCGCCCAGACCAGGCGAAGTGAGTCTTGCGCACAACGGTGTCCTTTTTCTCGACGAATGTCCCGAGTTTCACCGAGATGTTCTTCAAGCGCTCCGGGAACCGACGGAGCGCGGCTATGTCGATATCGTGCGCGCTGGGCGGACGCTCAGATTTCCCTCGGATTTTCAACTCATAATGGCGGCGAATCCCTGTCCCTGCGGTAATTTAGGAATGCCGGGAAAGGTATGTTTGTGTTCGCCCGAGGAGATTCGTAAATATTGGAAAAAACTCGGTGGGCCGCTTCTTGATCGTCTCGATATGCGTATTGCAATGCGGCCTGCGGAAGCCCGACAGCTCTTGCGCAGTTCATCGATTTCCAGCGAGTGCGTGCGGTCGCTTGTCGCGGAGGCGCGCGCCCGGCAGCGGCACCGTGTCGCACTGCGCGCGATCCCTTCGGATGCTCTTGGCGAGGGTGGAGGATACCTCAACTCGAGGATTAGTCCAGGTCTGATTTCGGAATTGTGCGCGCTCTCGGGCGAAGCAGAGCATCGATTTTCTGCGGCAGTATCGACGTACGGCCTTTCGGCGCGCGCGAGCCACAGCATTCTTAAAATTGCGAGGAGCATCGCCGATCTCGATGGACACGACAGGATCGGAGTGAACGAGATCGAAGAGGCGATCGGCTATCGACAGTTCGGGGACTCCGATGCCGTGTATCCGCAATAAATATGAATTGACAGCGTGACGTGCGCCTCATAGAGTAGCATAGAGAGGAACAATCGATGCGCTACGCGGTGTGCAACGAGCTTTTTGGCGACATGTCCTTCAGGGAGGCCTGCCGCATCACGAGAGAAGAGGGCTTCGAGGGGATGGAGATCGCGCCCTTCACAATATTCGGTGATTTTAGCGATGCGGCTATAGGAAAGAGCATTGTCGGCTGTAAACAGATTCTAAAAGAAGAGGGGCTTCAATTCGTCGGTTTCCACTGGCTGCTCGCGGCACCGACCGGCTTGCACCTTGTAAGCCCAGATCGTTTTACGAGGAGCAGATCATGGGAGCATCTCCGCTTTATGCTCGAGTGCGCTGCAGGCTTTGGTGGCGGGAATCTTGTGCTCGGTTCTCCGAAACAGCGCTCGACTCCTCAGGGCATGGCCCCTTCCGAAGCGAAGCGGATCCTTGTTGATGGGCTCCTCGAAATCGCCGACCACGCCGCGTCGTGCAATTCAAAAGTTCTCATCGAGGCGCTCTCGCCGGATCAAACCGATATGGTGACGAGTCTCGAAGAGGCTGTGGAAGTGGTGCGACTCGTGAATAAGCCGACGATTCGCACTATGTTCGATTTTCACAACGCGCGCGCTGAGAAATTCACCCCAGCTACGCTCATCGATCAGTTTTATTCCTATATAGAACACATACATCTGAATGAAATCGAGGATGGCAGCGCTCCCGGAACGGGAAACACCGATTACCTGCCGCCTGTCCGCACACTTCGCGAGCATGGGTATCGCGGATGGCTCAGCATGGAAATTTTTCAGGTTCCGAAAAATCCGCGCCAGGCGCTCCGAACCTCGATGCGGACAATACGCGATGCGGAGGCGTCTGCACCAAGCACGAAGCCATAACACGAGGAGGATACACATGAAATTTGGCATAGTCGGCACAGGCATGATCGCAAAAATTCACGCGAAAGCGATTTCCGAAATACCGGGCTCAAAGATTGTCGCATGCTTCGATGTAGTGCCCGAGAGAGCGCGGCAGTATGCCGACTCCGTGGGCTGTAGAGCGTACACGGATTTCGGCGCTTTTCTCAACGACCCGGAAATCGAGATCGTCAATATATGCACTCCCTCAGGGCTCCACAGCGACGCGGCAATTCCAGCCGCGGAGTCGGGCAGGCACCTCATCATTGAAAAACCGCTTGAAATCACCGTAGAGCGCTGTCTTTGCATCGCCGACTCAGCGCAGAAACACCATGTCACCCTCTCGGGCATCTTTCCGAGCCGGTTCTCAGACGCCTCTCAGGCAATCAAACGCGCCTGCGATGCGCATCGCTTCGGTGTCCTGACGCAGGGCAGCGCTTACGTGAAATGGTGGCGCGACCAGAACTACTACTCACAAGGCGGATGGAAAGGAACGAGGGCGCTCGACGGAGGCGGTGCCCTTATGAACCAGTCGATCCATGCAGTCGATCTCTTATTGTGGTTCATGGGCCCCGTACAATCGATCAGCGCGTACACCACTACTGTGGGCCACTCACACATTGAAGTCGAAGACAACTCGGTTGCGGCAGTCGAGTTCGAGAGCGGGGCGCTCGGCGCCATTCAAGGCACCACTGCGGCGTGGCCGGGGTTCATGAAGCGCATCGAAATCATGGGCACCGCTGGGAGTACC
>CAYXOW010000093.1:3731-9822 GCA_964466815.1 uncultured Treponema sp. | reverse complement strand
ACCGCAGCAATGCGCGACACGCGCAGCGGATCGATGCGGTCGGAATACACGCGCATGATACCCGATTTTGAGGGAATCGTAAGCGCCTGCACCTCGGCGAGAATGATGCGAGAGCCCTCGTGCACAATCGCCACCGAAATACCGGCCGGCATCTGGCCCTCGCGCCGCACCATGAAGATCCCCGACGGATCTTGAAGCTCAGCGAGCCCTGTTTCAGCCATCAAGAAGAATCCAAGTTCGTCGGACGAACCAAAGCGGTTCTTCGAAGTGCGCAGCACGCGGAGCGCGTTTTCCGCCTGTTCGAAACTCAACACGGCGTCGACGAGGTGTTCGGCGGCCTTCGGTCCCGCGATCATGCCGTCCTTCGTTACATGTGCCACGAGTACCACGATCGAGTCGTGACTCTTTGCCCACTCGACAAACTCCTGCGTACAGAACTTGATCTGATTGGGAGTGCCGGGAACGGCTCCCGCTTCGGGAGAGTGCACGGTTTGAATCGAGTCGATCACCGTCAGCAAGGGATGCACCGAGTCCATCACCGAAATGCATGCATGCGCATCATTGCTGCAGAACACCTCGATCTGCTTCGATATGGCGCCGATTCGCTCTGCCCGCAGGCGTATCTGCGCAGCCGATTCCTCACCGGAGATGTAGAGCGCCTTTCCCTTCGCACCGAGCCTCGCGCACGCTTGCAAGAGCAGTGTACTCTTGCCGATGCCCGGTTCGCCGCCGATTAAAATCGCCGAACCGCGCATAAATCCCCCGCCCAGCACCCTGTCGAGCTCGGATATGCCCGACGAAACCCTCGCTCCGAGCGCGGGATCCACCGACTCCAGGGGCACCGAGAAGGCGCTGCTGTCCTTCTCAAAGCGCCCAATAGTTTTTGCTTCGACCAAGGTGTTCCACTGCCCGCACTCCGGGCAGCGTCCGAGCCACTTTGGCTCTTCGTGCCCGCAGGCCGAACAGCGATAGATGAGCGAAGGCTTTTTCATGGTCCCATTATGGTATATGAGGGTGAAGCGGGGTTCAATACAGCGCACTCGACATTTTCTTCTGCTCTTTCTATCGGCGACGGATTTACTGCAAATTTACATTGCGCACAATATTGATAAATTATCTATTGACAAATTGTCTATAGATAATTATTTTTATTATGCAAACAGTGAGGAGGGATTATGCCAAGAGGACCTAGAGGACCAATGAGAGGAGGAAGAGGTGGCGGCATGGGGCCTATGCGGGGCGGGATCATGTTTTTACAGACCTGCTTGCTCGCACTGCTCAGGCGTAAAAAGAGCTATGGATACAGTCTCGCGAACGACCTTACACAATTCGGCTTCAATCCGCTCACGCTCGATATGAGCATCATCTATAGGGCGCTTCGTGGGCTTGAAATTGAAGGGCTCGTTTCTGCGGATTGGGATGAAAAGAGCATGGGCCCGCAGCGGAGAATGTACGAGATTACTCCGCAGGGGCGCGAGGTTCTCGCAGTTTGGATGGCTGAACTTGGGAACCGCAAGCGCGAAATTGAGGCGCTCGAACATATATATCAACAGGCTACGAACGAGAATCCCTAGTGATTCTTGAGAGATTTTATGTGGAGGAACAATTATGCCGTATCGTGATGGAACGGGCCCTATGGGGGCTGGACCTATGACAGGTCGTGGATTTGGATATTGCAGAGCCGGGGCTGGTTTCAGCCGCGGGCCTGGAATGGGTATGGGGTATGGGCGAAAATTGGGTGCGTGGGGGGTTGATCCTTCTACTCCGAATTTCGCTTTCGCTCCGAGTGTAGAGCTGCAAAAGCAGGCTCTCATCACTCAGCAGAAGTTTCTGGAAGCGCGACTCGAGGCCCTGAAAGCGCAGATCGATGCGCTGCAGAAGTCGAACAGCGACACGCCAGAAACACCACACAATATCTGAATCTCGGCGGTACAGCGCGCAGCTTAGGAAGCTACGCGCTGTACCGCTCTCTGCTTTTTATGCAATTATCCGTCATTCACATTCGCGTAAGTTTCCCTTCCCTATATAATGTATAATTTTCTTGTACAGAGGCGCCTGGAACACCAATAAAAAGCTGAATGGGGCTCTTTGAGAGCACTGTCATCGCTTTCGGACCCAGCTCTGCCCCAATATATATTTCTGCTCCAGATGCTAGGACGGTCTGGCTTGCGTGCACACCCGCGCCCCCTGGAGCATCGGCGTTGCTCGCATTGTCGATCCACGACCATGTTCCGAGTGCCTCATCAAAGAGCAGGAAACCAGCCGCTCTTCCAAACCTACTGTCAAGTATAGAACCCGAACCGTTATTTTCGCTCGAGCTGAAAATGATTTTCATATCGACCTCCTCTCGCACCTATCGGGCAGCTGACGCTGTACCAGCGCTATTCTCACGCATTGCGCACTGTGCCATGATCGACATCCACGTCGAGCGCAGGATGCTGCTGATTCGCGCATCATCCGTCACTTCGAGCACTGTTTTCCCCTCGCGAGCTGCGCGAATAAAATCCGACGAAAGCGGCATGACACCCCAAAAATCAGCGCAAAAAGCTTCAGCCAACAGCCGAATTGTCTCGCTGAGATTGCGATTGATATCTCCCCGGTTGACAAGTATTCCCGATGTGATATGCAGTTTTTTCGCCATCTCGAGCGCTCTCTCAAGATCCGACACCCCAGACAGCGTAGGCTCCGCAACAAAGAGTATGTAGTCGGTGCCTGTCGCTGCAGCGATTGCGGGGCAGCTGATGCCAGGAGGCCCATCTATAAGCACCGCATGAGCGCCGCGTGAGGCAGCAATTTTGTCTGCATCGCGGCGCACTTGTGTTGATAATTTGCCAGAATTTTCTGCATTGAGCGATAATTCAGCGTACACTATCTGACTCCCAAAACGATTCTCCGCAATATAAATATCTCCACTCTTGCGGTCGTGCATGGCAATTGCCTGCGCAGGACATACAAGTGCACAATATCCACAGCCTTCACATGCACCGGAGATGACCCGATATTTTGAGCTGAATTTGCCGATCGCCTCAAAATGGCACACTTCCACGCATGCGCCGCACCCGGTGCATATGTCTGCATCAATGACGGCCACCTTTCCACCTGAAAATTCCCTCTGCTGCACTTTTTCAGCGCCAACGACTAACGCGAGATTCGAGGCATCGACATCGCAATCACAAAGTACCGCATCTGGCCCTGCGAGAAACCCAAACGCAGCAGCAACCGATGTCTTTCCCGTTCCGCCTTTTCCTGAAAGCATCACGATTCGAATCATGTCGGATTTTCCTTTCTCTTCTCCGATACATGTTCCAACCACACCACCACGCTGCGAATTGCGCTCGCAAGTGCAGGGAAGGCGCCAATGGAGAGTTCGCCTTCGGAATAAAATTGCGCAAGCGAAGGATCAAAAGGAATTCGCGCTATAATCGGTATCGATTCTCGCTGCGCAAAATGTTCGATGCCCTCATAGCCAGGGCTGTCTTTGTTGACTACAAGGGCGCAGGGCCTCTGATGTTCTTTCGCGAGGCGATAGACCATGCCCACATCGTGAAGGCCAAACGGCGTGGATTCTGCAATAAGAATTACGGCATCTGATTTGAGCAAGGCCTCTCGAGAAGCACATGCGGCGCCCGGTGGGGCATCAAAGATGATCCACTGAAGGGCTGCCTGCGCGGCTTCTTGCAGCGCCTTGTCCCTCGTCTGCCGCACCATAACCGAAGCTATTTCCTGTCCAATATCCAGCTTTCCTTCAAAAAACGTGAGGCCAGCCTCGGCACGGCATATACTTATGCTCCCAATGCGTACAGGGAACATGGGAAGCGCCGCAGCGGGGCAAAGATCCGAGCACGCATAACAACTGTGGCATAATTCTGGAAACACTATGACATACTTCGGCAGCGCCGATATTGCGTTAAATGCGCAATATGTTTGGCATTTGCCGCAGAATATGCAACGATCCTCGCGCCACTGGGGACGATACACGAGCGCTTCGATTGACTTCACCTGTTGTGTTTTCAAAAAAATGCTCGCATTCGGTTCTTCGACATCGAGATCGGCGAGCATTGTCGGAGTCCCTCGCTCAGCGAGAAATTTCGATAAGGTAACGGCCACAGTCGTTTTGCCGACACCGCCTTTGCCGCTGAGAATAGTAACTATCAATGTCCCTTTCCTCTCTTTGTACTCAATCTACCTTAACCCCGAGGGGAAGGACTTGCTCCGAACATGAACTCCGACGGCAACACATATTTATGGTGCTGATAATCAACAATCTTGAATTTGCCTTCTGCAACGAGCCGATCGAGCGTCCGCTGAGCAAAATACGCTTCTATGGTCCGCGCTTGAGAAAGCCGTAAGGGATGACGTCTGCAAATTTCAGAAATTGCCTTTTCGGCATATTCAAATTCATCGAGCCCAAAGCTTCCACGTTCGAGCTGGGTGATGTTTTCTCCTCCACACACGGAGAGCGCCATGAGAATCTTTTCTGGAGGAGGAATATGCACCCAGCGTTCAGCAGGCGGACGTATCGGTGTCATCACATAAATTCGTGAAGGCTGTACATTGTCGAGAAATTTTCGTATATCGCGGAGGTCGTCATAATCAGTATTCACATTGTCGATAAGCATGATTTCGGCCCATATTTGCCCAGAAAATGTTGCAGCAAACTGCCGAATCCCTTCCATTATTTTTTCGAAAGAGAGCTCTCGATGAGGTCGATGCATTCCTTTAAAAACTTCGGGATCGCTCGTCGACATTGAAATATTCACCACATCAGCCTCACCGAGCTCTTTGCGCACATCCTCCATCCACAGCAACGACCCATTCGTAATCACGCCCACTTTATAGGGAAAACGCGTTTTACACGCGTGAATGATATCTCCGAGATCGGCGCTGAGTGTCGGTTCGCCATCGCCCACAAGCGTGAGAAAATCGATACCGTGGCTATTTGCCTTCACCACTCTCTCGATATCAGCGAGGATATCATCGAGAGGGAAATAGTGCTTCCGCTCGATGGTCATGTTTGTCGTATGACCGAGCTGACAGTAGATACATGAATAGCTGCAGGTTTTCTCTGGGATGGGGCTTATCCCAACTGACCTTCCGAACCTGCGGGATGGAACCGGCCCGTATGCATGCATAGGTGGACGATGCACCATTGTACTGGCCTGCTCTAATTTTGTTAGCATATGCTAATTATACAGCTACAAAAAGCTCTTGTCAAACAAAGCTATCTTATGTAGCAAGCATTTTTCTTGAAGTTTGATCAAACGAAAGGCGACCTCGGGAAATCGACATACCCTCCCTCAATACGGAGCGATTTACCGTTTACCAGCACATCTGCCACTTTTTTTCGCGCAGACTCCACAATATTACCGAATGTCTGACGCGAAATGCCCATATGCTTTGCAGCTTCTTCTTGATATTGACCCTCAAGATCCGCCAAGCGTAGCGATTCCAATTCGTCGAGCGTGAGCAGCACTTCCTCGAGTTCACGCTGCGGAATGCCTGCAGGTTTAAAAATAGTAGTAACTGGATGCCCATTGACAATTCTGTATTTCATCGGCCTTGGCATAGATTACCTCTATAATAAATAGTATTGCGTAAAAATACAGCTATATCGAGATCTTTTCCAATCTCGGCATTGGATACATTAGACCCAGACCTTGTCACAGCAGCCCCTATCCAAGTACGATGAAATGGATGTCGGCAATTATCCTTAGACAAAAAGAAGATATCCGCATTCGGCACGGCCACCCGTGGATTTACGACAATGAGATCGCCAGCGTCGTAGGCGACCCCGCGCCTGGCGATGAGGTCGAGATCAAGGACGCGCGCGGACTCCATGTCGGCTACGCCTTTTTCAATCCGAATTCGAAAATCCGGGCGCGCGTGTATTCACGTACCGCAAAGCATGCGGATGGCGAATTCTTCGTACGTGCATTCGAGCGCGCGAAGGCGTGGCGCGAGATGCACTTCGGCTCCGCGCCGCTCAGTCTAAGACTTGTCTTCGGCGAGGCTGATTCTGTTCCCGGCTTGATTGTCGATGGTTTCTGGGGCGTACCAATCGACGCCGAAAATAACTCGTCGCGGAGTGCTG
>CAYXOW010000093.1:3455-3668 GCA_964466815.1 uncultured Treponema sp. | reverse complement strand
ATCATCGAAGCGCTGCGCACGGTTTTCAACCCTTTCGGCATTGTGGAACGCTCAGACGCGCCGGTGCGCGCGCTCGAAGGGCTCGAGGAGTCAACCGGCGTGCTCTGGGGCGCGGTTCCTGAGCGGATCCTCATGGACGAAAACGGCGCGCTCTTCGAAGTCGACCTCGCGGGCGGCCAAAAAACCGGCTGGTTCCTCGACCAGCGCGCAAAC
>CAYXOW010000093.1:0-3427 GCA_964466815.1 uncultured Treponema sp. | reverse complement strand
CCAGGCCGCCGCGTCCTCGACATGTTCTGCAACCAAGGCGGATTTTCCATCCTCGCCGCGCGCGCCGGCGCTTCTTCAGTGATCTCAGTGGACAGCTCTTCCGAGGCGCTCCATCTTGTACGAAACAACGCTGCCCGCAACGGCGTCGCCGATCGAATCAGCACAGTCGAAGCAAATGCCTTCGACTACCTCCGCGATCTCGAAAAGATGGGCCAGCGTTTCGGCCTCATCATTCTCGACCCGCCCGCCTTCGCCAAGAATCGCGCTGCGCTCCCTGGTGCGCATCGCGGCTACAAGGAACTCAACCTTCGGGCGATGCACCTCCTCGAGCGCGGTGGTATCCTCGTCACCTTCTCATGCTCGCACGCCTTTACTCCCGAGATGTTCGACTCGATGCTCGCGGAGGCGGCTTTCGACTCGAACCGAAGGCTCCGACTCATCGAAGAGCGCACGCAGGACCTCGATCACCCGATTATGGTGGGCTATGAGGAATCACGCTATCTCAAATGCAGGATTGTGCAGGTGCTGTGAGCGCGCGCCCGGTTGGCGTGTGAGGTAGTCGCTTCGTATAATTGGCCGCGCTGGCAGGCGCCCGGTTGGCGCGATGTTAAAGAATCTTCACTTTCGAAATTTCTTCGATGTACACGCCAAAGAGCCGTGAGAGCTGGCTCTCCTCAGTGAAATGCGTGCCCGCTTTTTGATTGAAGAAATCGATAAACATGCGCATCTCCTCGGGCTTTTTCGAATAAAGCGCTGAGGCGAACGCAGCGCGATAAAATCCTTTTTCAAGGAGCTGCACCGTCGACAGCTTCGAATACTCTTTCTTAGCTCGCCCATCGACGATCGCCGCATCCCCGTCGTATCCAATGCAAAAGATGAAATCTTCTCGAGAAATCATACACGCTCCATATTATGAAGATACCAAAACGTAGGCGCTATGGGCAGAGGGGCCGCAGAGCGCAGGCAACTCGCCGTGCACTGTAAAAAAGGGGGCTGCCCACTCTCGAGTGCGCAGCCCCTTATACTTTAAAGACAAGGCGATCCACTTTGTGGCGGATCGTGCTACATATCAGTCCATCGGCGAGAACGAATCCTTGCTTGCGCCGCACATTGGGCAAACCCAATCTTCCGGTAGTTTCTCGAATGGGGTTCCGGCCGGAATTTTGCCATCGGGATCGCCGTCGGCGGGGTCGTAGATGTAGCCGCAGACATCGCAGACATACTTCTTCATTGAGCGCTCCTTTTTCTGTTTTACGCTTTCCACAATCCATGCAGATTGCAGTATTCTCGTGCGGTGACCTTTTGGGCCTTAACCGGGAAGAACGCTTTGGGTTCCTGCCCCGGAGAAAGAAATTCGCGGTAGGAAGTGCCGTCCGCGATGAGTTCGATCCACTCGATGTAATGTTTTTCTTCCATAGGGTGCGGGACGGCGCCGACCTTTACCCACCAACCATCGGCGGTTTTCTCAAGCACGGGGACATGTTTTTCCTTCGCGGCATCGGTGGTGTTCTCGACGAGGAGCTTCATCGGCTCTCCGCAGCAGACGAGTTCACCATCGCCCGCATGCAGCACTTCAACGATATTGCCGCATTTCATGCACTTATAGACTTGCTTTTTCTGTGTCATGTACCACCTCCAGGTAGAATTTACCAATTTTCCCCTAAGAGTTCAAAATATGCCTGCGGATGGGCGCACGCGGGGCATGCCTTGGGCGCTTCGGTTCCCTCGAAGAGGTAGCCGCAGTTGAGACAGCGCCAGACCACCGGCTTGTCGCGCTTGAACACACGGCCTGCGTCGATATTCGCCATAAAACCTTCATAGCGTTTGGCATGCTGTTTCTCGGCCACTGCGATTGCCTCGAACACCGCTGCGATGGCGGGAAAACCCTCTTCGCGCGCAACAGCGGCAAATCCAGGATACATCTCTTTCCACTCGTAGTTCTCGCCGCCTGCAGCTTCCTGGAGATTCTCTCTCGTAGTACCGATGACCCCAGCGGGGAATTCAGCCGTAACCTTGGCCGTGCCTCCTTCGAGGAATTTAAAGAGTCGTTTTGCGTGCTCCTTTTCCTGATTCGCGGTTTCTTCGAACACAAGTTGAATCTGCACAAAGCCCTCTTCCTTGGCCTTGGACGCGAAGTACGTATAGCGATTGCGCGCCTGCGATTCGCCCGCGAATGCGGTCAAAAGATTCACTTCGGTCTTTGTTCCTTTGACACTTTTCATTGTTTCCTCCTCATACGATACTAAAATTGTATTTCCATTAATATGATCGTTTTGATTATATGACACTCGCGATACGAACGCAAACGTTCAATCCAACGCAGAGATCGCACAGGGCAGCTTTCTTAAATTTGAATCGCTTTGAATGCGGCGCGCGTCTCTCCTATGGGAGACAACATGACTGAATGGTATGTGTACGAAAGAGCGACTCTTGCTGTGGATAACGCCAAGGCTAACCCCGACATCCGGGAAAGGATGCTGAAATCAGGGTGTAGCGCCATTTCCAATCTTGACCTGATGACTGCGATTCTGGGCACTGGAAAGCATGACAAACCGGTGAAGAAGCTTGCAAAGGAGGTGCTCGATCAGATCAGTGGAGGCACACGCTCCTTCGACATCAAGACTCTTATGGCCATCGACGGAATGGGCAAAGCGAAGAGTTGCCTGGTCGCAGCGGCGATCGAACTTGGCCGTCGGATATTTTCTACTAGAGGAACGCGGGTCGCGATGCCGAAGGATGCCTACCCGCTCCTCGTTCACTACGCCGACCTGAAGCAGGAGCATTTTATCGTCATCTCTCTCAATGGAGGACACGAAGTGAACGCGGTGCGTGAGATTACGAAGGGATTGATCAATAAAACAGTTGTGCACCCCAGGGAGGTGTTCGCGGATCCGATCACCGATAGGGCCTGCGCGATCATTGTGGCACACAACCATCCCAGCGGCAACCTGGAACCTTCGGAGGAAGACAGAGACATTACAGCGCGGCTTCAGAAATCCGGAGAGATTCTCGGTATCCCGCTCCTCGACCATCTCATTTTTTCCGGGAACGGGTACTACAGTTTTGTGGAAAAGGGGCTCATTAAGGTCGATAAGCGTGAATAAAAAATCAAAGCGCGCCAGCAGGCGCGCTTTGATGCTATCTCGACGTGGCGCTCAAATGATGCCGAACTTCTTTCCAGCCTTTTCGAAGATATCGAGGGCGCGCTGGAGTTGGTCTTTGGTGTGAATCGCCATATAGGAAGTGCGCAGCAGAGCCATATGCTCGGGAACCGCTGGGCTGATGACCGGATTCGTATACACTCCGCTATCGAAGAGTTCCTTCCAGAACCGGAAGCAGGTCTCGTCTTCGCCGATAATGACAGGGATGATCGGAGTCACGGTGTTGCCGATATTGAACGGCGGCAGCGTCGAGAAGGTGTGGCAGC
>CAYXOW010000092.1:9609-9837 GCA_964466815.1 uncultured Treponema sp. | reverse complement strand
CCAAATCGATATTTCAAGTGCCGACGATCGCGTCCGTGGCGTCGCGGAGATCTTCAAGGAGTGCCGCGATGTGCAGGGGCTCGTCAACAACGCCGGTATAGCACCCCATGTGAGGGCCGATATACTTGATACCACCCTCGAGTCTTACGAAGAGGTGATGCGGACAAATGTCGAAGGTCCTTTTTTCTTCACACAACTCGTCGTGAAACGATGGATGGATGAGGCGCC
>CAYXOW010000092.1:8592-9586 GCA_964466815.1 uncultured Treponema sp. | reverse complement strand
GCGCTCAGACCAACGGGCATCCGCCTCTGCTCGGCAAAAGGATCGTGTTCATCACCTCCATCTCCGCAGAGACAGTATCGCTCAACCGAGGCGAGTACTGCATGTCGAAGTCGGCTCTCTCGATGGCATCCTCGCTCTGGGCCGCAAGGCTCGCTCCGGAGGGATGTCTCGTGGTGGAAATTCGTCCTGGTATCATGAAGACCGATATGACAAAAGGTGTGGAAGAAAAGTATCAAACCCTCATCGCGCAGGGGCTCGTACCTGCGCGGCGATGGGGCACTCCCGAAGATGTGGGACGCGCGGTTCGCGCCGTCATGTCGGGAGATTACGATTTTTCGTCGGGATCGGTGATCTACCTGGATGGCGGTTTTCACATCTCAAGATTATAGACAACAAGGGAACCAGGTATGAAAGTTACTACACAGATCGATCTAAATTCGCTCAGCGCACGCGTGCGGGAAATGATGTTCCTCGCAGGCGAAAAATCGCGGCTTCTCGCGCGGAGATGGAAAGAGGGAGATGGAGCTCCCGTATTCACCGTCCGTGGCAAGTACACGTCGCGCGGCTGGACCGAGTGGACTCAGGGTTTTCAGTTCGGGATACCCCTCATCGTCGGCGGGCTTCTCGGCGAACACGATTTAATTGAGTACGCCGAGCGGATGATAGTCGAAAAAATGCCGGTCCATCTCACGCATCGGGGTGTCCACGACCATGGTTTCAACAATGTGAGCACCTTCGGCATGATGCTCCGATTCATGGCGCAGGGGAAAATCGAAGACGAAACTTGGAAGAGGCGCTACTTCGAATTGGCGCTGAGGGTTTCGGGGGCGATCCAGGCTTCGCGATGGACTGCGCTTCCCGACAAGCTCGGGTACATCTATTCTTTCAACGGCCCACACTCGCTCTTTGCCGATACAATCCGTTCGCTTCGCTCTCTCGCGCTCGCCTGGCAGCTCGGGCAGGAGTTGATGGAAGAGCAGGATTTGAGGGTGAA
>CAYXOW010000092.1:1391-8572 GCA_964466815.1 uncultured Treponema sp. | reverse complement strand
ATCTTCTTTCCCGCCTCCTCGCCCATGCCGAAACTACCGCAAGGTGGAATGTCTACCACGGGACCGGACGCGATCGCTGGGACGAGCGGGGCAGGGTGGCCCATGAGTCTCTCTTCAATGTAGTCAATGGCAGCTATCGCGCCCCGGCGAGCCAACAGGGGTACTCGCCCTTCACCACGTGGACGAGGGGGCTTGCGTGGATCATGCTCGGTTTTGCGGAGGAACTCGAATTCATCGCGGAGCTCGAGCCGGGCACGATAGCCGGTCTCGGCCTTCCATATTTCCCCTCGAAGGAGTCGGCAGTCGCGCGATTCGAGAGCGTGACGAGAGAAGTGTGCGATTATTATCTCTCGCATACTCCGCTCGACGGAATTCCCTACTGGGACACGGGCGGCCCCCATCTCCATCTCATCGAGGACGCGTTGCGCAGTCCCGCCGACCCCTTCAACCCGTACGAACCGGTGGACTCTTCGGCAGCTGCGATCGCGGCGCAAGCGCTCCTGCGCTTTGGGCACTATCTCGGCGATACGGGTGGAACATACCTCGGCGCAGGCCTTCAGATCATGGAGAGGCTCACCTCTGAAGAGTATCTCTCGCGAGACGATACGCACGAGGGACTTCTTTTGCACGCGGTGTATCATTATCCCAACGCATGGGATTACGCCGAGGGCGCCGATGCTCCTCCGCGAGGCGAATCCTGCATGTGGGGCGATTATCATCTGCTTGAAGCGGCGATGTGGTGCGAAGAGTGGCTGCGCGGAGTATCTCAAGAGAGAACTCAAAAAGAAACCGAGAAGTCGGGTCGGCTTGCCGCAATCCGTATGACTCCCTCGCGGTTCTTCGATATATCGCGAGCCTAAAGCCGGAAAGGAGTTCCATGGAAAATCTTGATAGACTTGCGCTTCACAGCATCACCACAAAACCTTGGGACCTTGATACCGCGGTGCGTAAGTATCGCGACATTGGAGTGCGCGGTATCTCGATCTGGAAAGAAGCGTACGCACACATGGGCGCCGAGAAAGCGGGAGAAATAGCGCGATCTGCCGGCCTCACCGTGGTCTCCCTCGTGCGAGGAGGATTCTTCGTGCACCCCGAGCGAGAGGAGCGGCGCTTGCGCATCGAGGCGAACATCGAACTCATTCATGAAGCCGCTGCGCTCGGTGCGCCCCACATCGTCCTTGTGTGCGGCGCCCATCGAAGCGTGCGTATCGACGAAGCGCGACAGCAGGTCGCGGAAGGACTCGCGCGCATTCTACCTCACGCGGAGAAGGCGGGGGTTCGGCTTGCGATCGAGCCGCTTCACCCTATGTACGCGGGCGACAGATCGGTGATAAATACGCTCTCGGAGGCGCTCGATCTGTGCGACGCCCTCAAGAGCGCGAGTCTTGGCGTAGCCGTCGATGTCTACCATGTGTGGTGGGACCCTTCGCTTATGAATCAGATTGCGAGGGCAGGGGCGGCCTCGCGGCTTCTCGCCTTTCATGTCTGCGACTGGAAGGCTCCATTCGACGATATACTCGAGGATCGCGGACTCATGGGCGAAGGCTGTATCGATCTTCCGCGAATTCGCGCCGCGATCGATGCCACCGGTTTTAAAGGAATGATAGAAGTCGAAATATTCTCGCGGCGATACTGGACCCTCGACCAGGATGTCTGGCTCTCGAACATCGTCGAAGCGTACAGGACACACGTTTGAGCGCCGATGTGGCGCCTGAACCAGCACCGTAAGGAGAATGTGCATGGCCGAAAGAAAAATCAACATTATCATGAACGGGGTTACAGGAAGAATGGGCACGAATCAGCACCTCGATCGCTCCATAGCGGCGATTCGTTCCCAAGGCGGGATCAAGCTAAAAAGCGGCGATCTTCTTATGCCCGAGCCCATCCTTATCGGGCGCGATCCTAGGAAACTCGAAGCGCTCTCAAAACGGTTCGGAGGACTGAGTTTCAGCACCGACATCGACGCCGCGCTCGCCGATCCGAACAACGAAATCTACTTCGACGCCCAGCTCACGGCGCTTCGTCCACACGGGGTTCGCGCGGCAATCGCCGCAAAAAAAGCGGTCTACACCGAAAAACCGACCGCCACGACGACCGCCGAGGCCCTCAGCCTCTACCACGAGGCGAAAGCCGCGGGCATCAAGCAGGGCGTCGTGCAGGACAAGCTCTGGCTTCCAGGCCTCCTCAAACTCAAGTACCTCATCGACACAGGCTTTTTTGGACGCGTTCTCTCGGTGCGCGGCGAATTCGGATACTGGGTGTTCGATGGCTTCGCACAGCCCGCGCAGCGCCCCTCATGGAACTACCGCAAAGAAGATGGGGGCGGCATCATTCTCGACATGTTCTGTCACTGGCGATATGTCATCGAAAATCTCTTCGGCGACATCAAGTCGCTCTCGGTGCTTGGCGCGACACACATACCCAAACGCGTCGACGAATTCGGCGCCATCTACGACACCACCGCCGAAGACGCCGCCTACGGCACCTTCGAGCTCAAGAATGGTGTGGTCTGTCAGTTCAATAGCTCCTGGGATGTGCGCGTCCGTCGTGATGATCTCTTTGTGATGCACGTCGATGGAACCAATGGTTCCGCAGTCGCAGGACTCCGCGATTGCTGGATTCAATCCGAAGCGATGACGCCCAAACCCGTGTGGAATCCCGATATCGACAGCGACATCGATCACTTTGCAGCTTGGGCGAAGATGCCAACCCGCGACCGCTACGAAAACGCGTTCAAAGTGCAGTGGGAGCTGTTCCTCCGCCACGTCGTCGAAGACGCGCCATTCCCTTGGGATTTCCTTGCCGGCGCGAAAGGCGTCCAGCTGGCCGAGCTCGCCATGGAGAGCTGGCGGACGCGACGCTGGGTCGACGTGCCCGCACTAGAGTAAGGCTCCGTGGCTGCCGTATCGGCGCACGTGGATCGCCCACGTGGCGTTTTCGGATCGAAGCCGCCGCACGGAGCCTCTCGCGATTTAAAAAAAAGGCGCCACAGTCCTTGCGGCGCCTTCTTTCCATATACGTAATCAGCGCTGAATGCGGGCCGAGCCACCCTTGGCGAGCGCTTTCACTTGGTCGAGCGAGGCCATCGTCGTGTCACCTGGATAGGTAGTCAGGAGTGCGCCGTGCGCCCAACCGAGACGCAGCGCCTCTTCCGGTTCCAAGCCCTCGAGCATGCCGTAGATCATTCCGGCTGCGAACCCGTCGCCGCCGCCCACACGGTCGTAGACGTCGAGCTCCATCGTCGGAGCGAGCCAGTGCTGCCCCTCGATCCAGAGCACCGCGCTCCAGAGGTGTCGATTCGTCGATTTTACTTCGCGGAGCGTCGTCGCGACTGCTTTGATGTTGGGCCACTGCGCGTGCACTTGTTCGATCGTGTTAAGGAAGGAAGCCGGATCGAGCTTGGATGCGCCGTGAATATCTGGGCCAGGCAGCCCAAGGCCCATTTGGAGATCCTCCTCGTTTCCGACGAGCACATCGACATACCGCGCGATCTCTCCGAGCACTTCCGATGGCTTTTTCCCGCTATTCGCGGCTGCCCAGAGCTTAGCCCGATAGTTGAGATCGAAGGAAACGATGGCCCCGTGCTTGCGCGCGCTCTTCATCGCCTCGATGATGATTTCGGCAGTAGTCGCTGAGAGTGCCGAGAAAATACCGCCCGAATGGAACCAACGGATTCCGCTCTTGAAGAGCTCATCGAAATCGAAATCTCCCGGCTTGAGGAGGGCAGCCGCCTCGTTGGCGCGGTTGTAGAATACCACTGGTGCCCTCGCTCCCTGCCCGCGATCCGACCACACGAGCGCCATATTTGGCCCACGCACCCCATCGTAAGGGAAGTGCTTGTAGATTCCCTGAACACCCATCGCGCGTACCGCGGATGCCACTTTCTCGCCGAGCGGGTTATCGACGAGCGCGCTAGCAATTGCTGTGCGCAGGCCAAAACAGCGAGCGAGATTCGCTGCGACATTGTATTCACCGCCAGAAACGTGAACATCGTAGTGATCGGCAAATGCAAAAGGAACAATTCCTGGGTCCATTCGCATCACGAGTCCGCCGAGCGAGAGCAGGTCGAGCTTTGTGCGATCCGCAGGAATAATATTGAGAGAAGCCATCGTTACACCCTCCTTTTTTGTTGTGTGTTACTCTTTTTCATTGGTTGAATCGGCCGCATCTACACCACATAAGTGCTCGCCGATGTCGCGCCGCCGTGTCCCGTCCAGTTTGTATGGAAGAACTCTCCGCGAGGCCTGTCCACGCGCTCGTAGGTGTGGGCGCCAAAGTAATCGCGCTGCGCCTGAAGCAAGTTCGCAGGCAAATTTTCCGTGCGAAGTGCATCGAACCACTCAAGGGCCGAGCTGAGGGCGGGCACAGGAATGCCAGCCTTCACAGCCTCGGTAACGACGTTTCTGAGCGCGGCTTCGTTCTCGAGCACCTGCGAGGCGAAGAAGGGAGCGAACACAAGATTGGTGAGCCCCTTGTCGGCGTCGAATGCCTCCCTGATTTTTCCGAGAAACCTCGAGCGTATAATGCAGCCGCCTCTCCACATGAGCGCGATTGACCCGTAATTCAAATTCCACGCGTATTCCGTGGCGGCCTCTCTCAAGAGCATGAATCCTTGCGCGTAGGAGATGATCTTCGCGGCGTAGAGTGCTTTGCCGAGGTCTCGGATAAACGCGTCTTTCCTGCCCGAAAATGCCGCTCCCTTTGGAGCGCCAAGCACATTCTTTGCCCTCACGCGTTCGTCTTTCATCGAAGAGATGCAGCGGGCAAAGACAGCTTCCACGATCAGCGTAAGAGGCACGCTGAAATCGAGCGCCGTGATGCCTGTCCATTTGCCGGTTCCCTTCTGTCCCGCAGTATCGAGAATTTTGTCGATGAGAGGGCTTCCGTCCTCATCTTTAAATCGCAAAATATCTCTCGTTATAGATATGAGATAACTGTCGAGATCTCCATTATTCCAGTCTTCGAAGACATCAGCCATTTCATCGGCGCTCATGCCGAGCTGGTTACGCATCAAGTGGTACACCTCGGAGATAAGCTGCAGATCGCCATATTCAATGCCATTGTGAACCATTTTCACGAAATGTCCCGCTCCGTTCGGACCGACCCAGTCACAGCAGGGGCTTCCATCCTCAACCTTAGCGGCGATCGCTTGGAAGATGGGTTTGATTACCGGCCACGCGGAATCTGATCCGCCCGGCATGATCGATGGTCCATTGAGCGCCCCTTCCTCACCTCCCGAAACGCCGGTCCCTACATAGCGAAGGCCCTTAGCTTCGATCTCTTTCAATCTGCGCATAGTGTCCTGGTAGTTCGAGTTTCCGCCATCGATGAGGATATCGCCCTTATCGAGAAGGGGAACGAGTTGAGCGATCGTTTCATCGACGGCCGATCCAGCTCGTACCATCATCATGATAATTCTTGGTGTCTTGAGCTGTTCGACGAGCTCTTGTGGAGAATGCGCGGCGATAATCCTTTTCCCAGAACCTCGACCTTGCACAAAGGTATCTACCTTTTCTACCGTGCGGTTGTACACTGCCACAGTAAATCCGTGGCTCTCCATGTTGAGCACAAGATTTTCGCCCATAACGGCGAGACCAACGAGACCAATGTCGGCTTTCATAGAGCCCTCCATTTTGATATTGATTCTTATAGACGGCGTTTTGCGATAGCCGCCCTCATTTTTTCGACACTTGTAATTCCTTCAGAACCCAATTGCTCCATAACCGCAATGTACATTGCATCGATGAGTGCGAGCTGTGCGTTTCGAGCCGAAAATGCCTCAGAGACGCCCGTCGATCCTGACGAAGCAGAAAAGAAACTCATGTCCGCCATTCGAGCGAGTGTAGACCGCGGAGAGCTCGTTATGACCACGAGATAAGCTCCGGTTTTTTTTGCTGTTTCGGCGATGCTGAGGGCGTCGACATTGACACCAGTGTGAGAAATGATGAGGGCGGTGTCATCGACATTGAGTTGTGACGCGATCATGAGTTGCATATGGTAATCTTCGGCATAGGCACAGCGAATGCCTGTTCTAATGAGTTTGTGCAGAGCATCCTGCGCAACAATCGCCGAACCTCCTAAACCAAACAGCCAGATACTCTTTCTTTGTGTGATTCGTGCTGCAAATTCTTTGAGGGCAGCCCTGTCCACCATGGATGCGGTGAGCTCGAGTGCGCGGCTGGCGGCTCCAAAGGCGAGCGAAACCGGGTCCTCATTTCGATCGACCTTCATCTCATATATTTTGGCCTCTGGCGAAAGCGCTTCCGTGGCGAGCGCGATTCTAAAGTGCTGATACCCTTTATACCCGAGTTTCTTCACGAATCTCACGAGTGTAGAAACTGAAACATCTGCGGTTTCGGCAAGTTCTTCAATTGAGAGGTGCACTGCATTCGCGGGGTCTTTGAGAATATATTCCGCGATATGTTGCTCTCGCTCGCTGAGCGAACCGTAGAGCGTGTGGATGAGGTAAAGACAGCTTGTCGCTAAAGGTTTTTCCATTATCGTATTCGCAGCTTTTTATATTGTAGAATAAATGTTGAGAAAGGTCTAGTTGTGAATGGAAAAATTCATTCACATGAGTGAAAATTATCTTTCAAACTTAAAAGAAGGGGCGCGATTCGTGCGCGCCCCAATCAGCACATTTCTGTTCTTATAGTATGGTACCCACTTTAGGCAATGACGCCAGCGACATTTTGAGTTCTTCTTCGGAGAGCGACATATTGGCGATTTCGCCAGCAAAATATTCCGCATAACCCTGCAGATCCAAGAGCCCATGCCCGGATAGACCGAAGAGAATTACCTTTTCACGTTTCTCTTCGCGGGCTTGCACCGCTTCGCGGATCACTTGAGCCACTGCGTGACTAGTCTCCGGAGCTACAATGATGCCTTCGGCTCTCGCAAATTGCACTGCTGCGGAAAAACACTCGATTTGGGGAATAGCCTGTGGTCGCAGCAACCCGAGTTTTCCGGCAGCCGAGACTAGCGGCGCCATGCCGTGATAGCGCAATCCGCCTGCGTGATTAGGAGATGGAATGAAATTGTGCCCGAGTGTGTACATCGCTAAGAGGGGAGTCATGCCCGCGGTGTCGCCGAAATCGTACGCGTAGAGCCCTCTCGTCATGCTTGGGCACGAGGCTGGTTCAACCGGCACTATGTCGATAGCCGCACCATCGATCTTCTCC
>CAYXOW010000092.1:0-1381 GCA_964466815.1 uncultured Treponema sp. | reverse complement strand
AAAGGAAAGGAAAGTCCGGCGAAGTTTGATCCTCCGCCGATACAGGCCACTATGGTGTCTGGCGTTTTCTCACCAAAGAGCGCAAGTTGTCGCTTCGCCTCCAAGCCGATAATCGTCTGATGCAGCATGACATGATTGAGCACACTTCCAAGCGCATAGTGCGTTTTTCCGCTGGAGTCTTCGAGCGCTGCTTCAACCGCCTCGCTTATTGCGATTCCGAGCGATCCGGGAGAATCAGGATGTGTATCGAGAATTGATTTCCCTGCGCGCGTAAAGGGGCTTGGGCTTGGAATACAGGAGGCACCCCATGTCTGCATCATCACCTTTCGGTAAGGTTTCTTGTCGTAGCTTGAGCGCACCATGAAAACTTGGCACTCGAGGCCAAATTGTGCTGATGCAAAAGAGAGTGCGGAACCCCATTGGCCGGCGCCCGTCTCTGTGGTGAGGCGTTTTGTCCCAGCGAGTTTGTTGTAGTACGCCTGCGGAACGGCGGTGTTGGGTTTATGGCTTCCTGCGGGTGATACGCTCTCGTTCTTGTAATAAATGCGTGCCGGAGTGTTGAGCATACGCTCCAGATTGCGTGCCCTGACGAGGGGTGTTGGACGCCAGCGAGCGAGGATTTCTAAGACTTCCTCGGGAATATCTATCCAACGCTGCGAAGAAGCTTCTTGCTCAATCAGCGTTTCGGGAAAGAGCGCCGAGAGCTGTTCAGGCTTGAGCACGCTTCCGTCCGGAGCAAGAGGAGGGAATAGTGCGTGGGGGATATCCGCGGCGAGATTGTACCACTGCCGTGGAAGCTCAGAGTCTTGAAAAGTTGCTGATACGCGCATACTGTCTCCTGTTCTGGGTTTTGACTGGGTGGCCAAGTCCCAGATGTTTCTTTAGGTAGAAGCAATGTAGCAGAGGGTACGTGTTTCTGTCAATAGAATCATCGAATTTTTGATTTTTTTTGGATTTCTGTTGACAATCAAGAGCATTTCGGCTAATTTCATCATCGCTTCGAGCGATTTGAATATTGAAATGATGCCGATACAAAAAACTGATAAATCGGTGAAAAAAAAGTACAAAATATTCAAAAAGCTCTTGACAACGGTGGGACAATTTGATAGTTTCATCGAGCGCTCTGGCGGAAAGTGCCTGAGTGGAGCCTGGCGGGCCGGAAGGTCTCAAGGGCGAGGGATCTGTGACACGAGAAATTAGGGAAGGGGATAGAGGATAAGGTTTTTCACCGAGGTAGTTCCGGGAGGGGCTATTTTGGGGGAAACGGATTAAGCCAGTGGCGCTGGTTTACCGGGAGGTAAAGCAGCGACTGCTTGAGAAAGGGCACTCGAAATGAATCTGACAGTCGAAAGGCTGTTAGGATATATCATGGAGAGTTTGA
>CAYXOW010000091.1:6714-9864 GCA_964466815.1 uncultured Treponema sp. | reverse complement strand
GCCCACAATGTAGAACGAAATAGTGATGAGGCCGAGCACGATGCCGGGGAACACGATCATATGTGGATAGGTGTCGACGAAGGACCAGTACGTGTCGATCATTCTTCCGAGCGAGGGGTAGGTCGTCGGAAGGCCTATTCCCAAATATGAAAGCACGGTTTCCGTGTTGATGAGTCCGGGAATCTCCTGATAGATGAGCGTGGCGATAACCGAGACCATGTAGGGGAGGATGTTGCGCGTCACCATACGCTTGAGGGGTGTGCCGAGGCATCGCGAGGCGAGGTTGTACTCGCGGTCGCGAATGATCATGACCTGGGTGCGTATGAAAAAGGCTATGCCGAGCCACCCTGTAATCGTCATCGCGAGGACTATCTGCCAGAAGCCTCTACCGAATATGTACATGAGCATCATCGACTGGAGGATGCCGGGCACATTCGAGACAACATTGTAGAGTCCGAGCAGTATGGGGTCGATGCGCTTCGAGTATCCCCACACGGCGCCAACGATAATTCCAACGCCTATGTTGATGGCAGCTGCAATGAACGCGATCGACAATGACATGCGCGTTCCAGCCCACACCACGTTCCACATGTCGTTGCCGCGATCATCGGTTCCGAACCAGTGCTGAGCTGAAGGCTTCAGATACCAGGTGTCGGGGCGGTTGATGTTCGGCGCCTGCGCTGGATCGTAGCCCGAAAGCAGCGGCTGTATGAAGGCCATCAGTGTCATCGACAGCAGCAGCACGAGCCAGAAAATGGACCATTTTTTCTTGAAGAACGTCTGGAATACACTCTTCCAGTATGAATATTTCGGCCCGGCGATGTGCTCCGACTGCAGCACATCGAACGTCGCGTAGGTGAATCGTTCGGCGGTCTTCTCTGTCATGGTTTACCTCGCTTCCTTTCTGGCCGCCAAGCTAATCCTCGGATCGACCATCGTTACGAGGATATCGCCGAGGAAAATCGCAAAGACCGAAATAAAGGTAAATATAAAGGTGAGCGCGATGATCATTGCGTTGTTGTAATCGGAAATAGAGCTGGGAAACATCTTGCCCATACCGGGAACGGCGTAGAAGCTTTCCGTGATCAGCGCTCCCGCAAGGGTGCCAATGACGGCCATGGGGATGCTGTGGACAATGGGGATGAGGGCATTCCTCACGATGTGGCGGAAGAACACCTCCGATTGCGTGAGGCCCTTGGAGCGGGCAAACTTCACGTAATCGGCATTCATCTGATCGACCATATAGCGTCGGATCCACAACGCCTGACCTGCGATGCCGCCGAGCGAGAGCGAGAGTGTCGGCAGTACGTAGGAGAGGAAATTGTGGGCCCCTAAGAAGGGAAACTTATCGGGTAAGCCGAGCACCTTCATGCCGAAGCGAGCAAAGAGCGCGATGTAGAGCAGTGTCGGAATTGAGCTGATGAACACGATGTACGCCATCGTCACTTTATCGAACATCTTATCCTTGCGCATTGCCGCGATCACACCGATCGTGAGTCCGATCGCGAGCGACAGAACGAGCGCCATAATCCCAATTCGGAATGAAATGCCCATCATCGATGGATCTTTGTAGATGTTGTTGCCATTCGCATAGTGATCGTCGAACTTATTGAGATCGAGTCTGTCGAGATCTGCTTTGTACTTCAGCGAATGTTCATCGATAGACGTGTAGAAGGTCGTTTCCTCGCCGTTGATCTTTGTGGTGATCTCGCGGCGATCGGTCCTACCCTGTCCCATTCCGATGACTTCGAGTACCGGTATTCCATCGTAACTCGGGTACGACTGCCCCATATAGAGGTGGATGATATTCTGATGGATGAAGGGGAACACTCCATCGATCCATATCTGGTATTTATAGAGCGTTCCAGATGCCGCCAATGCCGGCATACCACTCCAGTCTCTCGTAAAGTAGTATCCGCGCTTCAAGTCTGGGTTATTAGGATCGTGGACTCGCCACGGCGTATCGATTTGCACAAGGTTCGCATACCATTTGAACACTCTCGTCATGGTCGGAATATCTTTATAAGCGTATAAGTATCCTGTTATCGGTTGAGGTTCGACAGTGTACCCTTTTGCCTGCATGTCTGCTCTGAAGCGTTCATAAAACGAAGAACCCGAATTGAGGGCGGAACTCACTTCATCGGAGGATGCACCGTACACTGACTGGGCGTACTCCTTCATTGTCACATAGTCAATATATCCAAGCCTTTTCCATGTACGGAACTTGTAGTCCTGATACTCGTCCGGCCTATTGGCGAGTTTTTGGAGCATTTGATCGCCTTTAAATACGAGTTGCCGCGGAATACAGGAAAATACTAGAAATACCGTCAATGTCGAAACTAAGAATACAGAAAACAATGATTGGATAATTCTCTTGAGTACATAGCCTTTCATGAAACCCCGCATTCAGCCGAGCATTATGCCTGGCGCTGTCGATGGATAAGGGAGGAACCTGCGGCTTTGCACATAGCAGATATCCTTTCCCATCATATTAAATCCTTTCAGCGATTTTTGCAATGACAGATTCATCCGCGAGCGGCGACTTCGAAAAAAAGCGCCTGCCGCAGAGGCAGGCGCCACATGCGAATGGATCGGAAATCAGTTGCCAGAGTTCAGTTTCTTGTACTCAGCCTGACGCTCTTTTTCCCACTGGGCGCGGTATTTTGCGCGCTCTTCGAGGCTTACGACCTTGTTCGTAACTATAATGCCTTTAAACTTGTAGGCATCGGCGCCGTACGCAGCACGGGCCACGGTGTAGGGTACGACACGAGAAATCTGGAATGCGCCACCAAAGGACATGTACGGAAGGACGATCGCGTCGTCGAGTATCTGGGCTTCGCCCTGGGCGAATAACTTAAAGCGCTTGGAATAGTCCTTGTACTCGTCGTTGCCGGCTTCGACCTTCTTGGCATAGTCGTAGAGACCAATGGCCGTCGCCGCCGCCTTATCGCTGCCAGAGTCGACCGGATCGAGACCAATGGGGGTAAGGAGCGCGCCGACCACAGGCTCGAAGGTCTGGAGGAAGGTGTACGGATCGCCATAGTCGGGGCCCCAGCCGGTGGTGTTGCCGATGTCGTAGTTGCTCTGTGCGCCGGTTTCGGCGTAATAGGTCGAAGCATCGTAGTTGTCGGTATCCATCTCGACGATATT
>CAYXOW010000091.1:2757-6704 GCA_964466815.1 uncultured Treponema sp. | reverse complement strand
ATCGTATCGGTGCCGAAGAGTTCTTCGAGACCTGCTTTGAGGGATTGATCCATCTTCATGCCCTTGGTGTAGGACACATCGCTGGCGACATCGAGCTCGATCGGGAACTTAACGCCTAGCTTGGTCAGTTCAGCTTTGGCCTTCGCCATGTAGGCTTTGGCTTTGGTCGGGTTGTAGTACGGATCCTGAGCATCGTCGATCTTGAAGCTTGCCGGGAAGTCCGCGGGGTTCCGTGCTTTGAGCTCGTCTTCGACATACTTCACATAGTCCTTGCCCGCTTTGTCGAATCCGAGTTCAGGCGCGGTGTAGGAGTTGCGGATCGCCGCAAGCTTGTTCACTTCGCCGTTGCGCTGGGCGAGGATCGTCGGCCTATTGATGCCGAAGAAAATCGCCTTGCGGAAGTTGCGGTTGAGGACTGCTTTCTTGGTGGCTTCCTTCGCGGCGTCACTCTTCGGAGAGACACCCTTGGTAGGATCGGCTGGAGACGCGAACGCCTGGCGATCATAGTTGAAGGCGTACACAAACGTGGTCGCATCCTGCTGGGCTCTGAAGATATAATCTTTGTACTTCGCTTGAGCTCGCGCGAAGAGCGCTTCGTTGTCGGTATAAACCGGCGCGGCGACATAGACACCCTGATCGAAGTTGTTGAAGAGGGAGTCGGGATCCTTGCCGTCATAGTACACGAGCTTAACATGCTTCACATAGACATGGTCCTTGTCCCAGTAGGTGGGGTTCGGATCGTACTCGATGACGGATTTCGACGTGTAGTTTGAAAGAATATAGGCTCCATTGTAAAGAATTCCATTCTTGTCGACCTTGCCGAAATCCTTGCCTTTGGAGGCGAGGAACTCGCCGTTGACCGGATAGTAGGCGTTGTAGGTGAGCATGGTGTCGAAGTAGGGCGTCGGCTTCTCGAGGGTATACTCGAGGACATAGTCGCTTTTCGCTTTGACCCCGACCTGCGAGAAATCGGTGATTTTCCCTTTGAGATAATCGCCCGCATTCTTGACGAATCCGTCGATGAGATATGTCAGTGTACTCTTGTTGTCGAGCATGTACTTCATAGCATCGACCCAGTCTTTGGCTTTCACCTCGGCATAGGTCTCAAGATCGGAAGTGACCCACTTAACTCCCTTGCGGATATTGAAAGTCCACACGGTGAAGTTATCGTTGTGACTCCAGCTCTCGGCGAGATCCGGGCGAAGAATGCCGTAACGGTCGTGCTCGAGAAGCCCGTCGATGAAGTTCGTGATGTGCGTGGTATTTGTCTGTCGCTGATCGTTGAGGTAGTTGAAGGACCTCGGATCCGTCGAAAACACATACACGTAATCTTGCGACTTCGGTGTCGCCGCTCCTACCATCGCCACGCCGAGCGTAAGCAGCGCGATGAGGGCAAGTGCCATCTTTTTATACATCGCTTCCTCCTTGTAACATGTTGCGATAAAATGATGTGCGGTCAATTGAAGAGAAGCCAGGAGGCAATCCCTTAAAAAGACTACATTGTTTGCATTTTCTTAGGCTTTCATGCAGATGTCAACAGGACACTCAAAAATTTATATCATGATATTCATGAACACAGGATTTCAAGGTATGCGACTTATGCAAAAAAAATTGATCTATGTTATTCTTCGACCGCTCCTCATCACGTCGAGCGCTGTGGTGATCGCATGTGCTATAGCGCTCATTGTTCCCCAGAAATCGTTTAGAAACGGGCTCAGCGACATACTCTTCATCGAGGCACTACTCCTCTTCATCACCTCATGGCTCTCTCACCTTAAGAGCGGAAAACTCGCGTTCATCAGCTTTCATCCCTTCAAAACAAAAACCTACTCTCAAGACTGGAAAGAGCGAATTCCTAAACTCGGAAGCCCTCCTCTGCCCATCGGAGTGACAGATGGTTCATCCGCCGAAGTGACTGAGAAGGTCCCCTCGCTTGAAGAAGCTTCGAGGCAAGAGAAAATTGCACGACGTTTTCGCCGGGACATCGTTATCGCAGGAGGAATGCTGTTCGCTGTTGGGCTCGCAGTGCAGTATCTCTGAGATAGCAAGCGCACTGGATTAAGGATATCACCCTTCGAACTTCGACTTCTCCGCGATACGCGTTACAAGAATGATCCACAATCCGAACACGAGGATGAAACCTACGAGCGCGATGAGAATCGTCGGTTGCATCGATAAGTTGTAGTCGAATACCGGACCCTTAAGGACTCGCCGACCGCCCACGCGCCACCTGTAGATCAGCGTGTCGAGAGAGTATAAAAGACCTACTCCCGCCGCAGAGATGCCAACCCACCGCGCAACCTTAAGCCAACGCACGTTATCGAGCGCCACCGATATTCCAAGAATCAGAGCGCCGATGGCCGAAAGCGCGACGACAATGGTATCACACACGATGGCCAACGCGGCGATGATGAACATGGGCTCCGCGTCCATCGCGGGAGCAACTGAACGCTGCGCGACCGTCCACGTTCTGGCGGTGCGCCAGGTCCTAAACTGCTCCGAAGTATCGATCGTGGCCAGCACCGCGAGAAACGCGAGCGCGGCGAAAAGGGCGAGCGTTCGCTTCATTCTGCCATCCGGAGGGATTGGATCAGAGTTCATAAAGAAGATTATACTTATTTTATTAAGAATGTGAAAGAATTTTAATTGAAATACATGGGAGGGCGGCGCATCGCGAACACATTGTTGTAGGGGTTGATGGCCTTGTCTCTCGCTTCTGAGGGATCGATGTCCGCCACAAGCACGGCTTCTGCGCTGTGCGGTCCATGGAGAAGATATTCTCCTTTCGGCGACACGAGTACGCTCTCGCCGGTGAATTCGAGGCGTTCCTCTTCTCGGCGCTCGGCGCCTACGCGGTTCACTGTGGCTATAAAGACTCGATTCTGCACGGCCGCCGCAAAGTCTGCGCGCTGGCAATAGGGCATCACGAGATTGCTCGAGTGGGCGATAATCTCCGCGCCCTTGAGCGCGAGCGTCCGGAAACTCTCGGGGAAAAACCAATCGAAGCAGATCGCCAACCCTATTCGCGCACCTCGAAATTCAAATACGGGAAACCCCGTATCTCCGGGGTGGAAATACAGGGTTTCCTTGTAGAAGAGATGCGTTTTTCGGTAGAGAATCGTGCGACCATCAGGAAGCGCCGCGAGCGAGGCGTTGAAGAGTTTCTCTCCCGATCGCTCTGCAAAGCCGAATACGATCGCCGCGTCGAGCTCCTTTGCCGCGGCCACGAAGGCGGCGATCCTTGGGCTTGTGATCTCGTCCGAGAGTTCGCGCGCTTCGCTCGCGCTCACGAACTGATAGCCCGTGGTCGCGAGCTCCGGCAACACGTACAGATCCGCGGGCGTCGCTCGACAGCGCGCAATGAGGCGCTCGGTGTTGCCATCCCTGTCGCCAAAGACAGGTTCAAACTGCACCAGCGCCACCCTCATGACTGCAACCTCTCCGCGCGAAAATTCAGGTAGTCCACCGCAGCGCGGCGGACTACGACACTCATTTCCTCACTTCCGCAATCGCAAAATCGAGAGCTTCCTGCAGCATGGACTCGGGAATCTGCGGAATGTGTCCATCGTCCATGAGATCCTTCGTGAGCGAACGGGCGGCGAGGATGTCTTCTTTTGCTTTCGCGTAGATGTGCTCCCAGGTATCGGTGACGCGCGCAACGCCCTCCTCGATCGCTGCGACAGCCACATCGGCCGCCTCGCGGGCGAAAACCTCTGTCTCTTCCATGGTGGCGATGATATTGTCCTGACTTATGCCGCGCGATTTCGCGAAATCTGCGATGGAATGGGCGCAGCGGATGGCCATGTTGTCGGTGATCTTGCGTGCGCGCACGAGAAGCGCGCCCTTCAGGAGACCGGGGAAGCAGATAGAATTGTTGACCTGATTCGGGAAATCACCGCGGCCCGTGGCGACGATGTACGCACCCTCTTCCTTTGCCGCATAAGGCC
>CAYXOW010000091.1:0-2692 GCA_964466815.1 uncultured Treponema sp. | reverse complement strand
CATAGAGCGGACCCACTCGCGCTTGACAGTGTCTGGGCCAGGCGTCGAGAGCGCGATGAGCACGTCGGCGCCCTTAAGGGCTTCGGCTTCGGTCTCGATGCACTTGGGATTGGTCAGCTGGCAGAGCTCCCACTTGCGGTAGTAGTGTGTGTCGGCTTCGATATCCTTGCGATTCTTGTGGAGGCCGCCCTTGCTGTCGAACATGATTAAGTTCTCGCCCTTGCCGCCATCGGCGAGGATGAGCCTCGCGATGGTCGTGTTGGATGCGCCCGCGCCGAGGAGAACGATTTTTGCCTCGCTGAGCTTTTTACCTGCGAGTTCGAGGGCGTTGAGAAGCCCCGCGAGGGTCACGCAGGCGGTGCCCTGCGCATCGTCGTGCCATACCGGCACGTCGCAGGCCTCTCTGAGATCGTCGAGCACCTTGAAGCAGTTCGGCTGGCTGATGTCCTCGAGGTTCACAGCGCCAACCGAGGGTTCGAGCATCTTCACAAAGTCGATGATTTTCTGGGGATCGTGCTTGCCGTCGGCTCCCTTCGAATTGATGCAGAGCGCGATCGCATCGACACCACCGAGATATTTCATGAGAAAGGCTTTGCCCTCCATGACGACGAGGCCGCCCGGAGGTGTGCAGTCGCCATCGCCGAGCACGCGCGTCGAGTCCGAAACGACCGCAACGAGGTTGCCGCGGTTTGAGAGCGCAAATGACTGGTCATTGTTGTCGCGAATCGTCGTCGAGACCTTCGAGACACCCGGTGTATACCACACGTTGAACCAGTTGAATCCGTAGAGCCCCGCCTTGGGAGCAATCTGGATTTTGCCGCCGTAGAAGCGATGTGCACTCTCTGAAAGCGTTTTCAGAAAAATAGTTTGTGCGCGAGCTCTCTGGTCTGGAGAGAGATCCTCGGGCAGCGATGCAGTGAGATTCGCGAGACTGAGATCGAGTTTCATGGTCCCCTTCCTTCTTTAATTGATGCGCGTCAAAGCGCTTCACTTTGGAATATTGTGCCGAATGTATGCACCACGGCAACAGAACCCGATTATACTAGCACGAGGGTAGATCGAGCGCAATAAAAAGAAGCCGAGTTCTTTCGAAGACGGCTTCTCTCTATGCGCGACAACTACCGAAAAACACCTTGATCAATAGATACCCGTGAGCGCCTTGATATACTGCAGTCTGAGGTATTCCTCAGGCTTCTTGGCATTGATCGCCGAAAGCTTTCCCTGTAGCCCATCGAGCGACGAGTAGCCGAGCGATTCCACAATCGAGTTCATCTCCTCGAGAATGGTGCCAATGACCTTCCATCCTTTCTGGTAGATGATGGAGCACACTTCGACCGCGCTCGCCCCGGCGAGGATGCACTTTATGGCAGCGTCGGCGCTATGAATTCCGGTGGAGGACACGAGCTCGATGCCCGCGCGCTTGTACAGAATCGCGGCCCAGCGCAGGCTCTCGTGGTACTCATTTTCCGAGCTCAAGGGCTGCACGCCGCTCAGTCGCATCGTGTTCAGGTTAAAGTCGAATCTGAAGAATCGATTAAAGAGTACAGCCGCGTTCGCTCCTTCTCTCGAGAGTCCGTGTACAAGATGCGGGAGGCTTGAGTAGTTGCTGCCTAGCTTGACCATGATGGGAAGCTTCGTCGCCTGACGCGCCTCTTTGACCGTCGACAGCACCTTATTTTCAATCTCGTGGCCAGAGATGTGCGGAGAGAACGGCACATAGGCAATGTTGAGCTCAAGCGCGTCCGCACCCGCCTCTTCGATGCGCTTTGCAAAACTCGCCCAGTTTCCCGGACCTACGCAGTTGATGCTCGCGATGAGAGGGACATTTCCCACTCTCTTCTTCGATCCATCGATAAGCTTGAGGTACTCATCGGTGCTCTCTTCCCAGGCGGTTCGCGAGATAAAGGCCTCGGCGTCGGGATAGCTGTTGATGTCGAGACCATCCATTTCCTGACCCAGCATCGCGAGAATCTGCTCTTCGAAGAGCGATTTGAGCACGATCGCACCCGCTCCCGAGTGAGCGGCCTTTTCTACGCCTTCGGGGAGATTCGTGAGCCCACTCGCACCGACGATTATGGGATTTTTCAAACGGAGTCCCATCAAATATGTTCCAAGATCTGCCATTGTCAGCTCCTTCACTTCATATTCTAACAGAAAAAACGCTCTCTAAAAAGCGCAACTTTTATAACTCGAGCGACTTTGTTTCAATCTTTTCGAGGGCTCGTGCGATGAAGGCATCGAGCGCGAGTCCATTCTCCTGACCTCCGCTGCGTAAGCGCAGCGAAACCGAGCGTTCGTCCTTTTCGCGCTGGCCAAGAATCACCATGTAGGGGATCTTTTGATTCTGCGCATCGCGGATTTTCGCATTCATGCGCTCTTCGGAGAGCATCGCGAGGGCACGGATTCCCTTTGCTCTCAGCGCAGCGGTTACCTCTTTCGCGTAGTCGTCGAACGTTGGCGCCACAGGAATCACCGCCACCTGATCGGGACTCAACCACAGGGGAAAGGCGCCCGCGGTGTGCTCGAGGTAGACGCCGAAGAAGCGCTCGATAGATCCGAGGAGGGCGCGGTGCACCATGTAGGGCGTATGCTTCTGGCCATCTTCGGCAATGTAGCTAAGCTCGAAGCGGCGCGGAAGATTAAAGTCGAATTGGACCGTGGATAGCTGCCACTTGCGGCCAATGGCATCGAC
>CAYXOW010000090.1:0-9880 GCA_964466815.1 uncultured Treponema sp. | reverse complement strand
ATGCGGTGAAAAATGTGAACTGTGCGCCACAGCGCGGAGGCTACAAATTTTGGCGGGCGCCTGCGGGTGCGATAGGTGGGGCCGGCTCTCGGCGAGCTGTACGAAACCTTGAAATTCAACGGGCGAGTGCGCGCGCCCGAAGTGCGGCCTGCTCGCGGACTTCTTCTTCTCCTTCGATCAGCCGGTGCCGCATGAGCACCTTGCCGGCGCAGATCGTGGTATCTATGGCGCTCGTCGCGCCCGCGTACACGAGGTTCGAGATTAGATCGTGGACAGGAGTCATTTCAGATGTCTTTGTGTCGACGAGTATGATGTCGGCGGTGGCGCCCGCCTCGATGCGTCCGGCGCCGGTGCCGAAAAATTCGTGCCCTGCGCGCGTCGCGGCGTTGAAGAGTTGTGCGACGGGCCAACGCCGTGGATCTTTGAAGTGATGCTTCTGCAGAAGGCCGGCGATCTTCATGTCCGCCGCGAGGTTGAGCGAGTTGTTCGAAGCAGCGCCGTCGGTGCCAAGGAGCACTCGAACTCCGCGACGCGCCGCTGCTTCGTAATCGAAGGCTCCGCCACACGCCAATTTCATGTTCGACACCGGGTTGTGCACCGCGCAGACGCCACGCGCCGCGAGCGTATTCCAGTCGGTGTCGCTGAGATACACACAGTGCGCCGCGAAGGTGCGCGGACCGAGCGCGCCGAGCGAGTCGAGGTACTCGACTGGTGACTTTCCTGTCGAGGCTCGGCAGTCGCGTTCCTCGGCCTGGGTTTCGGCGAGGTGTATGTGGAGGCTAAGTCCACGCGCTTTCGCTAGCTCGGCGAGATAGCGCCAGCTTGACGCGCTCGTTGCATACACAGAGTGCCCTGCGAGGCCGAAGGTGGACACAGGCCCGCAGTCGGGTGGAGTATCGAAGAAAACGGTGCAAGCGCGCTGCGACTCGTGCGCACGCGATTCGTCGAGGCCGTCGATGATGGGATAGGAGATCACGAAGCGCATGCCGGAATCCCGAGCGGCGCGAGCCTGCGCCTCGGGGAAGAAGTACATGTCGGCGGCGAGGGTGGTGCCGGAGCGGATCATTTCGAGCGCCGCGAGGCGCGTGCCCCAGTAGACATCGTCCGGCGTGAGCTTGGCCTCGCGCGGCCAGATCGCCTCGGTGAGCCAGGGCATGAGTTCCATATCCTCGGCGATACCGCGAAAAAGCGTCATCGCGGCGTGCGTGTGCGCGTTCACGAAACTCGGAAGCGCAGCCATGCCATCCGCGTCGAGCATCTCGATATCTGCGCTGGCGGAAGTTGAAGCGGCAGATGAAGTAGCGACTGAGGCGGCTCTTGAAGCGTCAGCGCCAACCGCTCCGACAGCCAGCGACGGTTCAATGCTCTTTATGACTGCTCCTTCGATCAGAATGTCGGATTTGACGCCATCGACGAGAGCATTTCGAACAAGAAGCGACATTAGGCGCCTCCGTGAGTGTGTCGGCGCGCTCCGACTCCAATTCTCGACGCCACACCCTCATCGAACTCCGCCTCTCCCCTGCTCGCGCGAACAATGATTTCGCGCACCAATGCAGAAAAATCTGGTTGCCGTTTGGCGGAAATCTCAAGCACTTCCTCGCTCGTGATGGGCTGGTCCAGAATACCCGCCGCCATGTTGGTGATGCACGAGATGCCGAGCACCCGCATGCCGCAGTGCGCCGCCGCGATCACTTCTGGCACGGTCGACATTCCTACCGCGTCCGCGCCCAGCACCCGCGCCATGCGAATCTCAGCGGGCGTCTCAAAGCTCGGCCCCAGAAACCACGCGTACACACCCTCGTGGATTCCAATACCGAGCTTTGCGGCCACGCCCTTAGCTAGTGCACGTAATTCTGGATCGTATGCCCTCGACATATCCGGAAAGCGCGGGCCAATTCGCTCGTCGTTCGGTCCAATGAGTGGATTGCGCCCCGACAGATTGAGGTGATCGGCGATAATCATAAAGTCGCCGGGCTTAAAGTTCATGTTCACCCCACCAGCCGCGTTTGTCAGAAAAAGCACTTTCACACCGTATTCGCGAAGCACCCTGACCGGGAAGGCAATCTGCGCTGCGTCCCAGCCCTCGTAGCAGTGAAACCGCCCCTGCATCGCGAGCAGTCGCGTGCCCTCGATCGCGCCTGCGACGAATCGCCCAGCGTGCCCCGGCGCGGTCGATTCCGGAAATCCCGGAATATCGTGGTACGGCAGCACCGCAGGCGACTCGATAGTCTCCGCGAATCCGCCAAGCCCCGAGCCTAATACAAGCGCGCAGACCGGCGGCTCGCCGAGCCACGATCGCAGGAGGGTCGCGGCCGACGCAATTTCACTGTAATCACTCGCCATGCTGCTACAATAGAATCAGCGACTCTCGCAGTCAATAAACTCGCGCCTACTTGCGCAGAGCCGGTACTACCCAAATGGAAAAGGGCCGCCGCGTATCCGCGACGACCCTTCGGCATTTTGTTACTCACCCGAGCGAGACCTCGGGTTTGAGATGATCCTTACCAAACCACATCCGCGTGCGCCGCGACATAAATGGTCCCGGAGAGCCCGGTCACGATGTAGCTATCGGACGAGGCATAGCTCAAGCCATGTTGGACGCCAAGCTCTCCAGGGGCGACAGTGTACGATCCATTATTTGTGGGAAGAATTGCATTCCCCACATAGAGATGGGTACCCGTCAAGTAGAATCCTGAACGCATAGCGTAGGTCACGGTGGCCGAACTGCCAGAGTAATCGATCGTTACGGTGCCCACGAGCGTGCCTTTCGTTATGTCGCTCTGCCCGGCACCAGCGTAGAGATTGGCTGTGTAGGTGCCAATTCCCAATGGGCCGTTCGTCCATCCCCAGCGATTGAAATCCATCCTGCCATTATTGTCGAGATCGAGCTGCAAGAAATCATTGAAGTGCCCATCGAGTCTCGCCCATGCGGTTTCCTCATGCGTGGTCGAAGGAGGGATAACCGGCGGGGGTGTTGTGCTGTTCAGCTGGACATACACATTCGAAGTTGCTGAACCATGATCATTCAGCTCGCCGTCGTTGGTGCTCGCCACATAGGAGGCTGTGTTCTGGATGAGGACCGCGGCGCCTGCGGCGGGTGCGCTGATCGAGTAGCCGTAGCTGAAGGAGTATGTGCCTCCCACAAGATCCGCCAGCGCTATCGTCCGAGCCGCCGAGGGAACGAGACTATCGGAAATCGCGATCGAGGTATCAAACTGATTCTTCGGAGTGTCGCCAAACGCGAATCCCGCGCTCGCGCTGTTGCCCTGGGCCTTGCTTCCCGAAGCGGCTACCGTGGTCGCGGTAATCGTTCCATTCGTCTTGGTGGTGAGCGACGCAGAATAATTGAAGGATACCGCGCTGCCTCCAACGGGGATAGTTGCGGGGAAAGATCCCGTAACGGAGCCTGATCCGTTCGGAACCGCAAGGTTAATTCCCGAAAGAATGGCGGCTGTCTTGTTGTATGCCGGGTTGGTGACGGTGACAATTCCTTGCACGAGGAAATTCTTGTCTATGGAGGATGCGGCGCCGGACACCGTATAGGTCACAGGCAGGGTAGCGCTTGCGTTCATCATCGCGGGATTTGTAGAGTCGTTTCCGCCTTCCGCAAGACTATTGGTCTTCTGAATGGTCCAATTCCAGTCTCTGTCGAATGAAGCGCTGGCGGTAATTGTAACGATAGGCCGAGGAACCCACGCGAAAATCCAGTGGCTGATTCCGGCGTTCCCTCCATTTCCATTTTTACCGGTGAGGGGCGTCACCACTGTTCCGCTTGTCACGCCATCGGGGCTGCTGTAGAAATTTCCTCCTTCATTGCCGCCCTTGAGGTACACTCCAATGACCGGGATCTCAGACACAAAGTCGAAACCGTACACCTCTCCGCTCGCTTTAACGTAGAGTTTTGTCACTGTAAGAGGACCGTATGTCTGATTAAGCACGGGGTACCCATCGGAAGCGATTTCCTGAATAGAAGAGTCGATGTTAGAGCTGGCGCCGGGAACGAGGATTTTTGTTCCATCCTTTTTATTCTGCGGACCAGTTCCCAGAGACACGTAATTCCCTGGTACGAGGATTGGATCTCCAAGCGCAATAGCCTTCGAAACACCTACATTTCCTGATGTCAAATTCGATTGAAGTGGATTTGCGCACGAAGCGATGACGAGTGTGGCGATCGAAACGGCTACGAGAGCCTTTACGATCTTTGACAACTTTTTCATAATAACCTCCTACATTTTATACTACACAGTTATTGTAATGTAAATCATTTCTCTAAACCTGTCAATATCTCAATTTTAACTCATTATCGGATAAAATATTATTCAATAGTGGTATAATCGATTATTCGCGTATATGAGGAATATAACCTTATCTCTGGCTCATTTTCGCAAATTCGAGAATGAGAGCGGATGTCTTTTCCTGCTGCGCTTCTCTCGAAATCGAGGCCTGCCCATCGCCCTTCTGAGGGCCATAGTTCCCAAATTGGGCGTGGTTGCCGCCCTGGATTTCTTCGAGCGTCGAGCCTGCCGGTACGCGGGTCATGGAAGCTGCGAACTCCGAGGATAGAACACCATCGTTCGAACCGTAGATCGAGAGAACTCGAATCGGAAGCGCGGACAGATCCGTCGATTTCGCGGAATAGCTCGCGAGGAATACGAGCCCCTCCAACGATGCTGTGCGCTGCTCCATAGATGCGTCTCGCCCCAACACCGCGTTACGATCCGATGATGAACGTTTAAAATAGCGAGCGACGTACTCGGCTGCCATCGAACCCCCGAGCGAATGGCCGCCGATGATCCATCTCTTGATACTGGGGTAGGCGGATATCACCGCGTTGGCGCCATCGATGTTGAAGACCGCAATTGCGCCGACGAGCGCCACAAGCGCAATTTTCGTACGGTGGAACTTTTTATTCGACATGAGAGTTACAATAGCATAATTTCAGATATGCGACAAAAGCTCCTTGAGTTCGCGCAGTTCCTTTTCCGGAAATTCGCCGGCAAAGCCCGCGTGGCCACCGCTCAGAATTTCATCGATCAAATGCAGCACGGCAGCGCTCTGCGGAAGCATATAGGCAGCTTCGCGCGCGGCATCCTCCGCCACAATGCGGAGCGATTTTTCGAGTGCTTTCAGAACGAGCTCGTGAGTCGCGCCGCCGCTTTCGGAGTTCGAGGTTTCTGTGCGTGTGCGGTGGATGGCGCGCTCTTCCAGCGCTTTTTGTTCGAGTAGTGCAAAAAGCGCCTTTGCGACGCGCTCATCTTTCGCGGCAGGCTCGGAATAATTGCGAGGTACGAGATAGAGCGCGTGCGAAGGGCACGCGTCGACACAGAGCCGGCAGCCATCGAGGCACTTCGCGAAATCGATTTGACCATTTTCAGTGTCGGTCGCTTTGGTGGGGCACACAAAGAGGCAAACGCAATCTTTAGTGCAGAGACGTAGATTTCGTGCAGCGTACATGGGCGGCCTCCTAGGATATCTTAGAGAATCGGAACCCCGGAGCTTTGCACACGGGGCATACTTCCGGAGCCTCCAGACCGATGAAAATGAATCCGCATGCCTCGCACACGAATATCGATTTATCCTGGAGCAAGGCCTCACCCTGTTTCGCAGCGCGCTCTGCGATGGATTTCTGGATCGTATTCACCTTGCTTCCCCACACCGCCATGCGCAACGCACCCCTGTCGCCGGCTCTCTCCGCCGCGTCTTTGATCGTATCGAAATGCTTCGATTCATCGTCGGCGCAGCGCGATGCAAATTCGACAAGGCTCATTGGCCCTGGCTCGGTAGAAACATCGCCATCAGCAGAGGGCTGAACGGATAGCTCCCCCTCGAAGTACCCCGAAATCTTCCAACACAGTTCCGCTTCTCGTGTGCGGAACTCTTTTTCGCAGGCCTTTGCCAAATTCGAAAAGACCGCGCTGTACTCAAGCTTCATAGGCACCTCTCTTATCTCAATTCAGTGTTCAGGATCTATTCCTCTTTTCTCGCTCACGAGGCTTCACCAGAATGCGGCCCGCTGCGGGATAATCCAGATAGAGTGTGCAGTCGGGATGTTCCCGCAGTATAGAACAGGGGGCAGATGGTGAAATTTCCGCATTGAGTGCCATATACACCGCATCGCGCTTGCGGGCATCCGGTACCGTGCACACGATCTTCGACGATTTCAATATATGCCGAATGCTCATCGAAATGGCGCGAGAGGGGACATCCTTCATACTCTTGAACCACCCTTCCCCAACTTGCTGGCGTCTACAGGCCTCATCGAGTTCGACTACGATGTACGGCTCTTCGGTCTCGAAATCTGCGGGAGGATCGTTGAATGCGAGGTGTCCATTTTCGCCGATCCCGATAAAAGCGACATCGATAGGTCTGTGCCGAATGGCTGCATTGAGGCGCTCAATCTCTTCGTAGAGGGGTTCAGCGTCACCATTGACGTAGGTGAAGGAGCCAAGCTCATCGATTTTATCCGTGAATCGCTCCTTGAGGTATTTTCGAAAGCTCGCCGGATGAGTGATGGGGAGCCCCACATACTCGTCGAGGTGAAATGCGTGCACTTTCGACCACGCGATCCCGCCCTCCGCAGTGAGATGGTGGAGCATGGTGAACTGACTCGCACCCGTCGCGAGAATGATATTTGCCTCACCGCGCACGGCGATGGCCTGCCGAATCGCGCTCGCTCCGTACTCAGCTGCCTGAGCGCCCATTCGATCCGCGTTTTCATAGATACAGATATTCATAAGAAAAGCATAGATCATTGTCTATGCAGGCGCAATAAAATAACTCTGCGCCCCTTGATTCGCTTTTCGCACGCTGTTACTATCGGTAGAAATGCGGAGGAAGCATATTTATGCATTCAGTAAGAAATGTGCTGCATAAGTATCCAGAAATTGCGGCCACCAAAAAGACCGAAGGTGGCCTCTATATGCCTCAAGATGAACACGACGCGTGCGGAATCGGAATTGTCGCCGACTTAAAGCGCGGCGCCGGCCACCAGGTGATCGACGATGCACTGTCGGTGCTCAAAAATCTCGAACATCGAGGTGCGGTGGGCAGCGACAAAAAAACGGGCGACGGCGCCGGCATCCTGTGCCACATACCTCATCGCTTTTTCCGAAGAGAGTTCGGCACTGAGATCCTCGCAGCGCCTTTTGGAATAGGCATGTTCTTTTTACCAGCATCTCACGCTTCGTTTCTCCGCGCACAAAAAATCGTGGCCGACGTCGCCGAGTGGCGAGGATTCGAGCTACGCGCATGGCGCAATGTGCCGGTAGTTCCCCAAGTGCTCGGCACCAAGGCCAATGAGACGCTTCCGAGGATCTGTCAGGCGGTCTTCGTAAAGAAGAGGGGTGTCGACTCAGAGGCTGGTACCGCCAGCGCCCGCGACGGACAGACGGCCACTGTCGACACTTTTGAACGCGAGCTATTCATGCTCAGAAAATACATCGAAAAGGAAGCCAAAACACAGGGATTCAGTCTCGATCAGTTCTACATCCCTTCGCTCTCATCGCGAACCATCGTGTACAAAGGAATGTTCGTCGCCTCGCAGTTCGCATCGTTTTACCCCGACCTCGTCGACCCGCTTTTCGAGAGCCAATTCGCGATAGTGCACCAGCGCTACAGCACAAATACATTCCCTTCGTGGCCACTCGCTCAGCCTTTCCGCGCGATAGCCCACAACGGCGAAATAAATACACTGCGGAAAAATATCAATTCGATGAAGGCGCGCCAGGCGACCATGGCCTCCGAGCTCCTCGGACCTGAGTTTTTCCGCGATGTCGAGGTACTCGAAGAGGCAGGTTCGGACAGCGCGATCTTCGACAATATTTTCGAGCTCCTCGTCCACGCGGGGCGGAGCCCTGAGCACGTGTTCATGATGATGGTGCAGGAACCATTCGGAGAAAAACTCGCCATCTCGAACGACAAGCGGGCATTCTACGACTTCCACTCGGCGATGCTCGAGACCTGGGATGGGCCGGCGGCTATGTGCTTTACCGATGGAAAGATGCTGGGTGCGGCGCTCGATCGCAACGGGCTGCGCCCATTCCGTTACTCGCTCAGCAATCAGGGATACTTCCTGGGCGCGAGCGAGGCGGGGGTGTTGGCGCGCGACGAATCCGACGTCGAGATGCGCGGTATTCTGCGTCCCGGGCAGATGTTCATGCTCGATTTTGAGAAGGGGAGATTGATCGGTGATGGCGAAATCAAGACGCGGATAAGCCGGCAGAAACCTTATCGCCGATGGCTCGAGGCGAACCGTATCGAGCTCCGCGGCCTCTTTCTAAACCAGGAGATTCCTGGCTCCGCGAGCGAACCACGCGCGGCGCAGGTGGAGCGCGCAGCTTGGCTGGAGCGCGCGGCGGCCTATTTTTTATACGATCGAGATACCACTGCCATTCTCAAATCCATGATGCTCCAGAAACAGGAGCCGACTTCGGCGATGACCTCGAAGAAGCCGCCTGCCGTTCTCTCGCGCTCGATTGTTCCACTGTACGCATATTTCCGCCAACGTTTCGCCCAGGTCACCAATCCAGCGATCGACTCATACCGAGAAGCGGCGGTGATGTCGCTCGAAAACTATATCGGCAGGCAGAAAAATCTGCTCGAAGAGAGCGCAGAGCACTGCCGCCAGCTCAAATTGCGGCGGCCTATACTCTCGAACGGCGATATGGAGCGTCTGCGCGCCTCCGAACTTGCCGATTTCAAGATCGCGACCGTGTCGATCTGTTACCCGATTGCCGATTCAAGCTTCGATCTCGATAGAGCGATGGCGGCGTTGAACGAGCGCGCCGAGCGCGAAATCGACCACGGCGCGAACCTCATTGTACTGAGCGACCGGCAAGTCGACGCTGCTCACGCTGCAATCCCCGCGATTCTCGCGCTCTCGGCCCTGCACACGCATTTAGTCGACGCAAAGAAGCGCCATTTGGCCGGGCTTGTGGTCGAGACCGGCGAGGCGCGCGACGTGCACGAAATCGCGGTGCTTCTTGCCTACGGTGCGAGTGGCGTAAACCCCTGGCTCGTATTTGAGCAAATTCCTCGGCTCACCAAGCTTTGGGAGAGCGCCGCGCGCGCCGAAACCCTTGCCGACAACTACATCGCTGCGGTCAACAAAGGCATTCTCAAGATCATGTCGAAGATGGGCATCGCCACAGTATCCTCGTACCGTGGCTCGCGGCTCTTCGAGATTGTCGGATTTTCGGACGAACTCGTAGCTCGTTACTTTAGAGGCACCATGAGCATCTTCGGCGGCATTGGACTCGGTGAAATCGCGATGCAAATCGCCGAGCGGCACCGAGCGGCTTTTGCAAAAAACACCTCAGAAGATGATTCCAGACGTTCGACGACCATAGCGGTCACCTCCGATGCGCATTCGGCACAGAGCAGTGCGCAGCCCCCTGTCGACTCGCCCACGCCACCCTCTTCACCCTGGCCACCCGTAATTACGGCAAAGCTCGTCGAGGCTGTCCGCACCGGAAACCCAGCAGCATGGCGCGCCTATTCCGACGCTATGACGAGCGATTCTCGCCCGCCCTTCGCGCTGCGCGATTTATGGAATTTCAAGATCTCGCAACCGATTCCGCTCGAGAAGGTTCAGCCTATTGAAGAGATTATCGCGCGCTTCTCGGTCGCGGCAATGTCGCTCGGTGCGCTCAGTCCCGAGGCACACGAGGCTCTGGCCGCCGGCAGCAATTCCATCGGTTCATGGAGCAACACGGGCGAGGGTGGAGAAGACGCCGACCGACACGCCTACCGGGAACTCGGCCTCGATTCGCGAAATGCGTCGAAACAGATCGCCTCGGGACGCTTTGGTGTCACTGCCGAGTATCTCAACCAGTGTCGCGAAATCGAGATCAAAGTAGCTCAGGGCGCCAAGCCGGGAGAG
>CAYXOW010000089.1:9675-9881 GCA_964466815.1 uncultured Treponema sp. | reverse complement strand
CGGGGAAACGAGCTTGACCGGCGCGTGTTCCTTGAGTTCGTCGAGCGGCGCTTCGGGCGCGCCATCCACGACGATTTTCCCTCTCATCACGCCGTGCTCGCGCAACAGGCGTATGAGCGATCGCGTATCCACACCGCCGATCGCCGGTATGCCCTCATCCCTGAGCCACTTCGAGAACGATCGCTCCGAACTGTAGTGGCTTGGCT
>CAYXOW010000089.1:1914-9629 GCA_964466815.1 uncultured Treponema sp. | reverse complement strand
GTTCAGCCTGAGCGGAGGTACACCGTAGTTACCGATGAGAGGATACGCGAAGACGAGGATCTGGCCACAATAGGAAGGATCGGTCAATGATTGGTTGTAGCCCACCATGCCAGTGGTAAAAACGACTTCGCCCTGCGCCGAAATATCGGCGCCCACAGAAATGCCCGCGAGTTCGGTGCCATCTTCGAGCACCAGACACGCTGATCTCTCTTGTCGGGACATAGAGCTCCTTACAAGCTGGGCTCAGCTTTACGAGAAATTATCCGCTTTTTGTGAATATTTCAAGAAGTCTATGCAGTAAATTCACAAAAAAATGTATAAATTTGCAATTAAAACACCGATCCCATGAGTACCATGCACAGAGGAATCACAATAATCGAGAGCACCGTGGTGAGGGATGTGCCGATCGCGGAGAACTCCGAGTCGGCCCCAAACGCCTCGGAGAGTATGGGGTTCTGCGCGAGTCCCGGAAGCGCGGAGTCGAGCACGAAGACCTGCTTCATGAGAATCGGGAGATCGAGTCTCGAAACGAGGGCGTACATAAGAAGCGGGGCTAGGACGAAACGGCCGAACACCACGAGCACATATTCGCGGCTGAAAGTGAATTTTTTCCACTCGACCCGCGCGATGATGATGCCGATGAAGAGCATCGAAAGCGGCGTGGTCAGATTCCCGAGGTACTTGGCGGTGTCCATGATCGCCTTCGGCAGCTTGATCCCCAAGAGGATCATGATGACCGCGCTTAAAAAACCTAAGATCGGTGGTGAGAGGATGCGCTTGAGACCGGAGAGTGAAACGAGCGAGGGCTTCGGCGTATTCTTTCGGAGGGAGGCATCCCTCGCGATGGCGTACACCCCGATGGTCCAGAAGAGACTCGTATTCGCGATATAGTAGAGCAGGGCAAACGGAACGCTCTCGTCGCCGAAGAGCATGATATTGAGCGGAAGGCCGATGAACACCGCATTGGAAAACGCGATCATCGCCTGAAAGACGCCGCGCTTCGTTTTCTGGATCCTGAACACTGCCGCGAGCGCGAATGCGATCGCATAACTCAGCGTTATGACAATAAACGGTACAGGAAGCCCGGGGAGCATCGAGATGAGCTTCTGCCGGTCATATCCGCTCATGAGATTGAAGATCATGTAGGCAGGAAGCGCCAGATTGACGACCAGTTTCGAGAGGAGCGCCGCTCCGCCACCTTCGAACCAGCGCGCTTTCGCGAGCCCAAAACCTGTGGCGATCATCAATAAGACTGTAAATACACTCTGAAGCGCGATGAGCATGGCCTCATACTAGCCAATGGCTCGGAAAAGATACAGTGGATGAGTCCGCCGCAGCTCAACTTCAATCGAGATGCCGCAGTCGATCCCGCCCCCTCGCCAGCTGCCTCGGTGCTCAGCTCCAGTCCTTCAACATCGACGAAACGCTGCGCCGCATCTCCTCCGAGAAGGCCGCTCCGAACTTTCGATCATAGAGCGCCTGAGCAGCATTCTCAATGTCGTTGTTCGGAGTGAACGCGCCGTAGCCTTCACCAGAGTACAATGTCTCGAGCTCAGCAGCCGAAGCGCGCCTGTAGCCGTTTTTCATCACCACCATAGATGAGGGGATACGCGGCGTGAGCTTCCGTTCGCGCTGCTGCGGGGTGGGGTATCCGAGGCAGAGCATCGCGATGGGGAAAGTGTAGCGCGGCAGAGAAAGCAGGTCGCGGTGGATCTCCCAGTTCTCCATGATGTCCCCAATGTAGCATGAGCCGAGGCCAAGGCGCTCGGCGGCCATCGCGGTGGTGTGCGCCGCGATGAGGGCGTCGCAACTGGCGAGGAGGAGGTCGGATTCGCGAGGCCTGGAGCGTTTCCGCCCCGTTCGATCGACCCACTCCACCACGCCGAAGTGTTCGAAGTAATCCATTAGGCGGCGGTAGTCGGCAAGAAAGATCAGAACCCATGGTGCGCGGGCGATGAAGGGCTGATTGTCGCAGGTCACCGCCAGTCGATCCTTGAGCGACTGCTCTTCGATTTCGAGCACCGAGTAGAGCATGAGCGCTCCTGCCGATGGCGCGCGGAGAGTGGCCTCGAGTACGCGCCTCCGCACCGTTTCTTCGACGGGACGATCCTCGTAAGCGCGCACCGACTTCCGGCGTAAAAAGAGTGTGTCAAAGTCCACGCAATTCCTCCTGAGTTCGCTGTGGCGCCGACAATATTTTCGTTCATACAGAATATCGATTTTCACCATGCGCCAGCTATATATCGTACTTAAATTGTTTTGCATTTTTTATACCATGAATCTATAATTTTAAATAATAGGGGCAAGTATGAAAAAAATTGGTTTTAGCGCCTTTCTTTTTCTATGTATTCTTTCTGCGATATCAGCCCAGAGCTCAAATTCCGATTTTACCGTCCTCATGTCGAACGCGCAGGCCGGCGATCCAAAAGCCCAGAACAGTCTCGGAGTTAAATATTATAACGGCGAAGGCGTGGCTAAGAGTTACGAGAACGCTGCGTATTGGTTCGAAAAGGCTGCAACGCAGGGAAACGCGACAGCCCAGAACAATCTCGGCTACATGTACGAGATGGGCAGAGGAGTTCAGCAGGACTATGCGGTTGCGCTGCAGTGGTATCGCATGGCTGCCGACCAGGGATATGCCTCGGCACAGAGTAATCTAGGCTGGTTCTTCGAGAATGGACTGGGAACAGAAAAAAACTACAATGAAGCCTTTAAATGGTACCAAGCGGCGGCCGAACAAGGCCAACCGTATGCCCAGTACAGCGTTGGCTGGTTCTACGATAAGGGGTGGTCCGTCGCTGAGAACGATGAGGAAGCGGTGCGCTGGTATTCGCTCGCCGCAGATCAGGGGCTCGCGGATGCACAGTACATGCTCGGCATGATGTACGAGAACGGCGATGGCGTCGAGAACAATTACGATACGGCGTTCCACTGGTACACCGAAGCAGCCTACGGTGAAAATGTAGACGCGATGCTCGCTGTGGGGTTCTACTATGAGTTCGGAATGTCGCCGGGCGAAGATCTCGTCCAGGCGCTGGCGTGGTACATGATTGCAAGCAACTACGGCAGCGAAGATGGGGCGAAGTACGCCGCCGATCTCTCCAAAAATATGAGCAAAGAAGATATCGCGAAGGCCACCGACCTCGCCAATTCTTTCTGAACAGCCTCTATTTCAGATACCCCAGCCACTGCGCTTGACGGTCGATCATCACATCGACAAGTTCGGGCACGCGTGCGCACACCGGCACTACTGGGTTCACGAGGAGCGCCTGCACCGCGAGATCTTTACTACGTTGCAGCACCGCTTCGGCCGTCAGGTCGTAGACCCCCGCATAATTGCGAAGGAGCGCGGCAAAACCTTTGGGATACTCGGGGAAGGCTACGCCCTCCACGCCGCGCGTAGATATCCGCGCGGGAACTTCTACCGCGATATTTCCCGGCAGACTCGGAATAAACCCTGTGTTCATCACATTGACCGCAGCCTCTTCGTACTCGCCTCTGCCGAGAAGCCCTTCGATGATGGGCACGACGCGCTCCTTCACCTTGAGCTCGATCGCGGGTTTTAACATATTGAGCGAGGCTCGGTAGAGCATGTAGAAGTCGAGAATGCCTTTGTGGTCGACCACTTCATACGCCCAGGGGATATATTCGCCTAGGTGGCTGTCCGAGGTGATGGGTAGGAGATGGAAACGCTCGAGAATCTGCCGGAAAAGTCCACGGTCCGACCATGCGCGCGATGACGTCAGGCGGCCAATGTCGGGCATGCCGGTTTCGCCCTCCGTGCGCGGAATCTGGCCCGTGGTGCGGATATATTCGAGGATATCGGAGTAGCCGAGCACGCGCTCGAAGAAGGCAGGTGCTCGCGTAAGAATATCGGGGTACGCATCCGCTCCGGAATCGTGGTAACGAGCCGAAATGAGCACGCTGAAATGGTTGAGACCGGCGGCCCTGAGTTCGAGATTCTCGAAAGGCACGCCCAACATGGACGGAAGGTAGCGCTCGAGCGAGGCGATCTCGTGACAAAGTCCGATGAACTTAAGCTGCGGAAAGGCGCGCGCCACAGTGGTGACAATTGCCGTCATCGGATTCGAGAAGTTGAAGATAGTCGCATCGGGGCAGAGCGCGGCGCAGTCACGACAGATCTCCAGAATAGCCGGCACGATGCGGAGGGCGTGAAAGAGCCCCCCTGCTCCGCCATTTTCGCCGTAGACTTGAGGAATACCGTACTGCTGGGGGATCGTCCAGTCCTGATCCCAGAGCTCAAACCGGTTGCCTACTTCGATCGAAATGATCACGAAGTCCGCGCCTTTGAGCGCCTCGGTCCGATCGGTGTGCGCGGAGAGGCTGAAGTCGAGGCGATTCTCCTCGACGAAGGCCTGCGCCGCGGAGAGCACATTGCCGAGTGTATCGCCATCGATGTCGACGAGCGCGACATGCGACCCCTTTAACATGTGCGAAGAGAATATGTCTCCCAGCGTACCAAATCCGAACTGTGCGCTTCCCGCGCCTATGAGTACGAGTTTCATACTATGCCTCGGCGTTTATTGTAGCACTCGCTGGTGCTGCCCGCTACGCGCGCTTCAAGTACTTTTTCTCCCAGAGTGGACCGAAGAGCTCCTCCAGCTCTTCTTCGTAGTGGAGCATCGCTCTGTAGAACTCTTCGTCTTCTAGTGCCTTTGCAGATGATTCGTCGGTCGGCGTGGGCTTGGTGTGCTCAAGAATGCTGCGCATAGTGGCGTAATGATCGCGCATAGGGCAAGGCAGGACCCAGTTTCCCTCAAATTTTCCGTCTTTGAGCGCATACTCTGTCTGCCAGCGCTGAATCGCTTCGAAGTAAGGCGAAACGAGCACCTCTCCGAGCTCACCGCCTCGTGCGTAGATTTCATTGACATTGCCTGCGGCGTAAGGATTGAAGACGCACGGTGTCACATTTCCTGCCCAATCGATATAGAGGTAGCCACCTCCGCGCATGCTTCCCGCAGAGATACAGCCATTGCTCATTGTTCCACCGTTCCAAAAGTCCGCAATGAAGTACGCATCGCGCTCGATGAGCTCGTACATTCGAGTGTACATATCGAAGCGCTGTTGTGGAGTCGGCACGAGGTCCATCGAGGCGCGCCCGATCGGCATGAGCTGAAAGATCCAGAAATACAGGGCGCCGAGCTTTGTGTAGAATTCAGCCAGCTTCTTGCTCGGGATGAGATCGGCGTTTTCTCTCGTCGCAGTGAGCGACACACCGAAGGGTACACCTTCCGCGCGCAGATGCTCCATCGCTTTCAGGACCTTATTGTAGACTCCTGTGCCGCGCCGTCTGTCGGTTTCATTTTCGAAGCCTTCGACGGAAATCGCAGGTGTGATGTTGCCGACTTCGGCAATTCGCCGAGCCACTCTTGCATCGATGAGCGTGCCGTTCGTATACATGAGAAAGAAATTGTCCTGGTGCTTGAGCGCAAGGTCGAAGATAGTCTTGCCGTCGCTCTCGTAGAGAAGCGGTTCGCCTCCTGAAATCACGGTGAACACGCCGCCCCATTTTTCGGTCTTTTCCGAGATTATTCTGTCGACTGTTTCGAACGAGAGTTTTTCTTTGCTCGCTGAATCGCTGTTTGCGTAACAGCCGGAGCAATGAAGATTGCAGAATTTCGTCGGACTTACGACAAGAAAGCGCGGCGGAGGGAAACCGTAGCGCTGCGCAAAGGCCGCCTCACGCTCACCGATTTTCGCGATCGAGCCGAACATGGCCGGGAGCACATTGTGAGAGAGCGCGCGGCGCATGACCGGATGGTTTCGCGCATTGTCGATCGCTGCATTGAGCGATGTTATGAGCGAACGGGTGATGTGATATTTATCCAATTGCACTTGACGGGGATACTCTTTGAGCGCGAGGGCCGAACGTCGACTCGACCACTCGAATATCTTTCCGATAGCTCTGCGTAGGCCAGCGCTGTCGAAAAGCCGGTCTATCGTGGCGGGTGAGGCGTGGATCAATCTATCGAACGCGATGCTGTCGGCTCGATCGACGGAAATCGTATGCGATGTGTCCGACGGTTTCGCTGTTTCCACAATGCAACCTCCTCGAATATTATAATTATTTTATATAGTATAACGCTTTCTTACCATCCTGTGTAAGAAATCCTTCAAAGAGGAGTGATACCACATTTTCAAACAGATCGTGGAAAGGCATCGAGAGCTCGAGGCTCGTCTCGGGCGTGAGAATGTCGTCGATCAAGGTAAAGCTTGCGTGTATGATAAAGCCTTCAGAGAGCGGAGTTCGAATATAGCCTTGGGCTTGACCTTCGCGAATTACTGCGTGTATTGCGTCCGCGATACCATTGCGCTTGTATGCCTGGAGTTCGCGCCAAGTCCAAGGTTGAAAGCGTTTGATATCCTCCAGAAATATCTGGGAAAACCGTAGACTTTGACTGCTCACCGCATTGATGACGTCTTTGAGACGCTTGAGTACAGGAACCGACGTCGCGTTGAGAATATCTCGAATCTCTTCGACGAGATCATCGCGCAATTGCATCATTATCTGGCGCAGAAGCTCTTCTTTGCTCGAGAAATAGATGTAGAGCGTTTTCTTGCTTATCCCACAGGCTGCGGCGATCTCATCTATGGTAACACTGCGTATGCCACGGTTAAAAAAGAGCTCTCTGGATACTGCGACGATTCGATCCTGCACATCGTTTTGCATGGAATCCTTCCTGGGCGAAATTCAGCCTATTCGCGAAAATCGTTTATCCTACCTTTATTCTCTTAAAGAATTTTTCAGGTACCGACGACAGAAGCGAAGGCATAACCACGAGCCCTCCTACTAACGACAAGAATATTGACATAAAACAGAGTACACCGAAATACATTATTGGCCTGAACTGCGAGAAAAAAGGAGGGATCACGGCAAAAATGATAGCCATAGCGTTGATGATGATACCTCGGCCGGTGAGGCTCAGCGTTTTCGAGGTGGCCTCTTCGATACTTCTCCCGTCGCTCCGTTCGGTGAACCATCGGGCAGAGAAGTGAATCAGGTAGTCGATGCCGACACCGAGCGTGATCGAGGCGACGAGCACCGTGGCGGTGGAGAGCTCGATGCCCGATATCCCCATAAAGCCGAACACCACGAGCACAATCGCGATCATGATGCCTGCGCTCGCAAGCCCGGCGGCGAGATTTCTGAAACCGAACGCGACGAAGGCAAAAATCAGTACGATGGCGATGACAAAGCTCTGGAGCATCGAAATGATGACGAGCCTGTTGAGCTGATTCGAGATGAGCGACACACCGGCGATCGCGATATCGTGCGAGCCGGTGATTTCGGCGGCCTTGGCGCGCAGCTCATCCACGGTCTTCTGCAGAGTGGCGGAGTTCACGGCTTTGAGCTGAATACTGAAGCAGAGCTTGCTGTAGTCCTCGGAGACAAGCTGCACGAGGCGTTCGGGCGACAGCGAGGTCTCTACGAGGAGCATGAGCTGCGCGGCAGTATCGTCGGAGGCGGGCACTGCATCGTACGCGGGATTATTGTCGTGAAACACACGATTCAAGGTCTGAATCGAGTCCACTATTGAGAACACGCTTCCCACGGAACTCAGCGACTCTGCATAGTCTTGAAATCGGCGTGCTTTGGCGAGCCCAACTGCGGTGCGGGGATCTGCCGGGAGCGATACCTTGATGAGCTGGGATCCGGCCACTTTGGAATTGATGAAATCGATGCCGACCCTGAC
>CAYXOW010000089.1:0-1872 GCA_964466815.1 uncultured Treponema sp. | reverse complement strand
TCCGAGTCGACAACGATGCGCGGGATGTAAGCGATACCTGCAATTGCTACGAGGAGCGTCGCGCCGAGAATCAGCAATCGATAACGCGTAATGATGCGCCCGGAATTGCCCGCAACACGGGAAATCAGCGCTTCGTTCGCGTGGTAGCGGCGGTGTTTCTTGGGAGGCGGAAGAACGCTGAGGAACGCAGGGATGAAGAACATCGTCATCGCGAACGCGTAGGTGATCCCGAACGCGACGAAGAGTCCCATCTCCGCAATGCGCGGAATAGGCGAAGTGATGAAGGAGATGAACGAGGCAACCGTCGTGAGAAAGGCGAGCCACACCGGTTTGCTCAGTGACTTGAAACTTGAATCGATAATCTCGACCCTGTCGGTCATGCCGTTGACGAAGACATCTTCGTAGAAGCGCGTAAGGAAATGGATCGCGTAGTTGTTGCAGATCGCGATGAGCATCACAGGGATAATGAGGGCGACGATGGTCAACTTTGCGTGTAAAAGGCCCATGAAACCGAAGGTGATGACGAGCGAGCACGCGATGGTGAAGAGCGGCAAAAAGATGCCTCTCAGACTTCGAAAGCCCACCGCGAGCACAAGGAGCACGGCGAGGAGGCCGAACACCACGAGGATCATGACATCGTGCTTCATGTAACTCACCATTTGATAGTCGATGAAAGAGGTACCGGCCATATTGAAAGAAAAGCTTGGATGTTCGCGGATAATCCCTTGAATACCATCGATGAGGCGGATCCGCGACACTGTAGGGGCGGTCTGAATGATAAAAAGGAGTGTGTCGCCGTCAGTCGAGAGAAGTTTGCCGGAAACCGTCTTCGTGCCCTCGAGCTTGAGCTTAAGTGCGTCGACCGCGGCCTGGTCCTTGGGGAGCGCCTCGGGATCGACATAAGGAACAAAGCTGAGTCCGTCCGACGTGGTGACCGGCTCGACATAGGTAAAGATCGATACCACATCCGACGCATCGGGCAGGCTCTGAAGTTCCTTATTGATGTCAGCCGCTTCGGAGAGGGTTCGCGGATTGAAGAGATTCTTAGACTGGGCCGTGAGTGCCAGCGAATCCGCACCGCCGAAGGTATCGCTCACGTTCTTGTATTCAAGAACTGAAGAAACATTGGTGGGCGCCAACGCCTGGATATCGCCATCGAAGCGCAGATTTGGGATAAATGCGGCTGCTGCGAGCGTAATTGCAATAAACATCGCGATGATGAGGTAGCGAAAACGATAGACGTAGTTGGCCATGAAAGAATCCTTCTCAGAACGATGTGGTTATAGAGACATACGCGAAATTGTTGTGCGCGTATTGACCGATCGCGCCGCTTGTCCCACCAAAGAGCGTGGTGCCGGCAGAGAGGGTGTAGCCGTCCGCTGGCTTGTAATTGACCGAAAGCCTGATGAGATACTGGCCTGTACTGTTCACAGTGAGAAAATCGGGCTCCATAACCACTGCGCGGAGTGTGAAATCTTGCGCGGGTGTTCGGAATTCGGTGACGAGGGTGCTGCCGAGCCCCGTTTCTTTGACGCTGCCCGAGAGGCGCGTGGCGTTGTCGTCGAGCCACGCGGGAGTTCCTTCCACTGCGAGATACAGATCGCCTGCGTCGCCGAGCCCGATCGTGCGATCGATGCCGAATGCCGACTTGAGGGTGTTCTTTTTGAGCGAAACGGGAAATCCAGTGCTCTCCGTGCCGACATAGTATTCGGGTAGATAGAACGCCGACTCGAGCCACAGCACCGAAGCGTCGAAGACAGTGGCGGATAAATCCATGCCAACCGCGCCCTGCCGCTTGTAGCTCGCGCCGATATCGACCTGTACGGGAATGCCCAAGGTTGTCGTGACATCGATGGCTGGGTTCTTCGTGAA
>CAYXOW010000088.1:6968-9896 GCA_964466815.1 uncultured Treponema sp. | reverse complement strand
ATGTTTCATCTCTGCCTCCTTGGGCGACCTCATCGGCTCACCTGCTCGAGGAATGCTTTCGTGAACACTTTGTCGGGAAGCGGCGATACCGACTGCTCGGTCATTGTGATCTGGCTCTTTTCGCCTTTATTGATCTCATCGATGATGAGAATCTGAGAGGGCAGGAGCTTACCCTCGAGCTGCACATATTTCGGATAAGCGGTCGTGCGCATCAGCCTCCCGTTCACCGAGTAGTCCTGGCGGATGAGGAGCATGGTCGGATCCTTGCGGATGCTGAGGACAACTCTGTCGTAGGCGACTTCATTGGTGTTCGCCTTGAGATCGAGGATCCACACGGGGAATTTGCCGACCATACCGTCGGTCATGCTCGTCACCGTGTAATCTTGAGCGAATGTACTGAGGGTGAAATCCGAGTTCTTGGCTTTGGTGTTCTGAAGGTTTTCCTTCACCGATGAGTGGGAGAACTTTCGGCTCGAGGGGTCGTAGAACCACACATTGTCGTCCTCACGGAGGTAGCCCTGGCCTTTGTTGACCTCGGGCAGCAGGATCAGAATGAGAAACTGCTTCTTGGTGTCGCGGCGGAAGACGCGGGCCTGCGTGACGCTGTCCTTCTCTCCGGGCTTCTGTGTCACGATCGTGAACACTGCAGAGAAGTCCTTGCCTGTGAAGTCGCTCAGGTTGTCGACTTGGGCGAGGAGAGCTTTAGGATCGGGCTTGTCTTGAGCGGCGAGGGGCGCAAGGCCGGCGACAAGGCCCAGGATCAGCAGAACGGCGACCGGCCTTGCCGTTCGCATATACTTTTTAAAAAAGGCTATAGTTGAGGGCATGCAAAAACTCCTTATCATTTGACGGTTCTGAGCGCCTCGGCGGGAGGCATTTTCGCCGCGGCGTTCGCTGGTGCATACACCGCCACGAGCGTGAGAGCGGCGATTATGACGATGTTCCCTAGTGCCCTGAGCGGCGGTAGATAGAACGAAAAATGCCCCTTCTTTAAAATGAGGAACACAGGCGACTGAGGGTCAAAGCGGATGACGCTCAAACCGGCCATCACGATGAGCGCGAGCACGATGCCCACCACCGCGCCTGCGAGGGCGAGGAAAAGCGCCTCGTAGAGGAACATCGCCCGAATTTCCTTTCGTTGCACGCCCACTGCGCGCATCGTCCCGATTTCGCGGATACGCTCATACATCGCCATGCGGAAAGTGTTGGAAATGCCGATCATGACAATCGCGAAGAGCACGATGAGGATCGCGACGCTCGCCGTGTCGAGGGCCACGACGATTTGTCTGGCCTGTGCGAGCACATCGTCGATGGTGTACACGCGATACTTCGTGCCGGTCCAAGTCTCGCTGTTCTGTTCCCGGATCATCGATTGGAAGGGCGTCATGGACCCATTTTCCTGTTTCACGTTACGATCGAAGAGTTGGAGGTGCATCGTTTTCATTGCGGCATAGAGCTTGTTCGCGAAAGCGCCCGCCTCGTCGAGGTTGTTGAGCATGATGCCCAGCGACATATATTCATTCGGCCCCAACCCGATAAGGCTGTTGAGATAGTCGAGCTGCGCGTAGGTCATAATAGAGCCGATAAAACTCGAGTCGACCGTTATGGCCGCGACGCGGAACTCTCCGACATTGTTCTGGCCCGTCACGGTCTGGAACTGCGCAACGACTGTGTCGCCGGGAAGTACATTGAGCTTGTTCGCGACGCTCTGCGAGATGATGAGGGCATTCGGCCAGCTCAGGTTATCCCAGCTGCCTTTCACGAGCGCGAGACGCTCTTTCAGCATGCTCGAGTGGGCGAGGTCCATCCCTGTGAGATTCTGGCGGATGCTCTTGCTCTCGAAAATGAGCGTCGCGCTCGTTTCACTCGTCTTTTGGAGACTCGACCAGGTGAGTCCTGCGCTGGAGAGCGCCTGCGTGATGGCGGTGTCGTCGCGTATCACCGATATGCGCTTTCCGGATGGCGTGTACTCCGAACCGCTCACGAAGACATGACCGCCCATGAGATATGCGAAGTTCTCGGACACATTGCGGACAAATGAACCGGCGAATCCATTGATGAGGGTGACGATCATGATGCCGAACGCGATAGCGCCCGCGAGGAGGATCGTCCGCTTCTTCTGCCGCATCAAATTCCGAATCGCAATGCGGGGCAACACAATATTCATTATTCCTCTCCTCCTATTCTTCCTGCATTGCGCGCACAGGCTGGATTTTCAGTGCAAGCGAAACAGGGTAGAGGTGGGCGATAAAGCCTACGATCACCATGATGAGAATCGCCTGCAGGACGTTTCCTACGGAGGCAATAGGATTCATGTACTTTCCTCCAAAGAGGATCAAAAAGAACTGATTGGTCGCCTCGATGCGCAGGGCTCGCAGCACGGCCGTAATCGCAACGCCGACGAGAGCGCCGAACAACGCCGACACGGCGGAGAGCACGATGGCCTCGGCTGCGAACATGCTCCGCACGAAGCCTTTGCCCGCTCCGATCGCCCGCATGGTGCCGATTTCGCTCGTGCGTTCTATCACCGAGATCACGAACGTATTCATGATGATGATGATCGCGACAATCGAAAGAATGACGATGGCCGTGGCGAACACGATGCGGACCACATCGACCGATTGACCGTAAGGGCCTGCCGCCTTCTGCCAATTGCCCGCGACGGCGGCGATTCCCTCTTTCGCGAAGCTCTGGTTCAACGAGGCGATGACGCGAGGTGCGTTGTTCGGAGAATCGGTTTTCCCGACGATGAACTGCCAGGCACCGTCGTCGGCCTTGAGCGGATTCACCGCGCTGGGCTTTGAGATTTCCGCAGCGATGGCGTTGACATCGAGTGTCTTCGATGTCTCCGAAGTGACGACCACATCGCCTCCGAAGAGCGAGTCGGCGTTGTCGGTCGACAGCATGTTCGTTTCTTCAGGCTTGAGT
>CAYXOW010000088.1:0-6930 GCA_964466815.1 uncultured Treponema sp. | reverse complement strand
CGTCTCGATGTCGATGTAGGCCAGCTGTTCGGGCGAGGCTCCCTGTTCCTTGAGCTTGAATACGCCGATGATTGGAAGCTCTCGCAGGCTGAACCCGATTGCGGAGAAACCCTGGATCAGGATCGAGTCGCCAACCGCGAGTTGTTTTCCGAGCCAGGTTGAAAACTTGGAGAGTTGACCTTCGCTGACCATGATCCCCTGTTGGCCGGGCTGGAGCATCTGCCCCGCTACGATATCGATCGCATCGAAGAGTTTCCAATAGGAGGAAGCGTCGACGCCGAAAAGGAAGAGAAAGCGATCTTGGGGCTGGATGCTGTTCTTGGCGCTGCCGCTGGGAGGAGGGGCGTCGCCGCGCGTGAGTTGGGCGAAGCCCGTCGCGAGCGAGGAAGTCTGCGTAAGGTGGGGGGTCGATTTGAGGATCGCTTGCACCTTGTCGTAGTTCGGAATTATTGGGGTCTTCGCGAGACCGCCGGGCGAAGAGACACCGAACAGCGATACCGGCCCCTCGCTCGAGATGCCCGACACGAAGATATCGCCGGTGTAGACATCCGAGAATGTCGCCCGAATGCCGGCTTCCGAGGCGTTGATGAAGGAGGTTCCCACCACGAGGATTAAGGCGCCGAGAGCGAGCAGCAGTCCGATGATGAGGCTCTTCGACCTGTGTTCGCGTATGTTGCGAAAGGCCATTCTGAGGATGACGGGCATCTCAGTCCTCCGCCGGTGCGCCCACCGTGCCGTCGCCATTGATGTCCTCGCCGTTCCGCCTATTTTCGATGATGGAGCCATCGCGCAGCCTGATGATGTGGTCGGCAATGTTCACGATCTTGGCGTCGTGCGTCGAGAATATAAAGGTTGTCTGAATCTCGCGATTGATCTTTTTCATGAGGTCAATGATCTGTTCGCCGGTCGCGGAGTCGAGGTTCGCGGTAGGTTCGTCGGCGAGGACGATCGACGGCTTGGTGACAAGGGCGCGCGCAATGGCGACGCGCTGACGTTGACCGCCTGAGAGCTCGTTCGGTTTGTGGGTGCGCCAATCGCCGAGGCCGACTTCGCCGATGAGAAAATCGATCCAATTCGCCCACTCGCTTTTAGGAACGCTCGTCTTACCGAGCAAGAGGGGAAATTCGATGTTTTCCCACACGTTCAGCACCGGGATGAGGTTGAAGGATTGAAAGATGAATCCAAGCACCTCATGGCGAAATCGCGTCAATTCCTGGTCGGAGAGCCCGTTCGTACTCTTGTTGTCGATGATCACTTCACCGGAGGTCGGCGTGTCGATCAAACCGATCATGTTGAGGATCGTCGATTTTCCGGAGCCCGAAGGCCCCGCGATTGAGACGAAGTCCCCCCGCTCGATGGAAAAGGTGACGCCTTTGACTGCCGGAACGACGACTTTACCGAGAAGATAGTCTTTCTTAACGTTTTTCAATTGAATGATGGGCATGCCATTACTCCCCGCCTTAAAAGTGCAGATTACTCGCTGAAAAAATAGCGATTTCGATTGAGTGTGGCAATATGAGGAGGGAGTATTATTCAAATAAAATTAACAATTAAGAAAGATTTCGCTTTTTTGCGATTGCGCCTCCGCGCTCATCTCCGCGAGTAAGAGACTCAGAGACCCTCGGGTGTGGTTTGGCCTCTCGGGCCGGCCTCGTGCGCTTCGATCTGAATGACCTCGGCGAGGCGATGTATTCCTTCATCGATCTGCGCGAAGCTCGAGTAGGAGAAATTGATGCGCATGGCGTTCATCTCCGGCTCGTCGAAATAGAAGGCGCTTCCCACGACGTAGGCGACTTTCTTTTCGATCGCCTTGTAGAAAAGCTTTTCGGTGTCGATGTAGTGGGGCAGCGAGAGCCAGAGGAAGAGACCGCCCTCGGGCTTCGTCCATGTGAGATCGAAGCGTTTCGGCATGTACTCCTCGAGCTTTTCGAGCATGAAGTTGCGCTTGTCGCGGTAGATGCCGCAGGTACGTTCGATCGTCTGGCGAAGCTTGCCGGTGGCCATGAACTCGGCGATCATTTTCTGGGTGAGCACGCTTGTGCAGAGATCCATCGCCTGCTTCGCAACCACCATTTTCTGGATGATGTCTTCCCGGGCGATGACCCAGCCGATGCGGGTGCCGGGTGCGAGAATTTTAGAGAATGTCTTGAGATTGATGACGATGCCTCGATTCTCCATTCCTTGCTCGAGCTGATAGATAGAGGGGATCGACTCGCCGATAAAGCGAATTTCGCGGTAGGGAGAGTCTTCTACAATGAAAAGATCCTCGCGATAGGCGAATTCGATGATGGCTTTGCGCTTCTCTGCGCTCCAGCAGATTCCGGAAGGGTTCTGGAAGTCGGGGATGAGGTAGATGTATTTGATGCGTTTTCGCTGGCTCTTCGCGCGCTCGTAGCGCTTTTCGAGTTCGACCATGTCGAAGCCGTCGTTCGAAGCGCTGAAGGGAATGCCGAGCACCTTCCCCTGGTACGACTGAATGGCCTGGATCGCGCCGACGTAGGTAGGACGACCCGCGATGACGTAGTCTCCCGGATCGAGGAATATCTTGGGGAGCATGTCGAGTGCTTGCTGACTCGCCGAGGTGATGAGGATGTTCTGCATGCCAAGGGATACTCCCTGGGCGGACTCGTACTCGACGAGGCGCGCCTTGAGATCGTTGTCGCCCTCGGTCGTGCCGTACTGTAGCGCGATATTTCCGTATTTTTCGAAGACTTTGTCGCTTGCCTCGCGGAGTTCCTCGACCGGAAAGGTCTCCGGCGCTGGGAGTCCTCCGGCAAAAGAAATGACTTCGGGTTTTTGGGTTAATTTTAATAGTTCGCGAATCACCGACTTTTTCATGGAGCGTGCATTGCTGGACAAAAACGTTGAGAGGTCCTGCATCGGTAGATCCTCCTCGGCACTCAGGTTTCGACCACATTTTATCGCGGAATGGAGCTGCCGTAAATATACTATTTCAATATTTCAAGGTGGCGTTTCAATAGCTGAAACTATCGCGCCGCTCTTGTCGCATTTCCGTCGGTAGTATACTGTTGAGAGCTGTCAATCGCAATAAACGAACGCCATCGAAGGAATGCACATATGCCACTGAATTGCGGGATCGTGGGACTTCCCAATGTGGGGAAGTCGACTATTTTTTCCGCCCTCACGAGGGCGAAGGCCGAAGCGGCGAACTATCCCTTCTGCACGATCGACCCGAACGTGGGTATCGTGCCGCTCCCCGACAAGCGACTCGATCGGCTCTGTGAAATTTTCAAACCGAAGCGGCGCGTTCCCGCTGTCGTCGAGTTTGTCGATATCGCGGGGCTCGTGCGCGGCGCCTCGAAGGGAGAGGGACTCGGCAACCAATTTCTCTCGCACATACGCGAAGTCGGCATGATCGCGCACGTGGTGCGCTGTTTCGACGACCCCGACGTGATTCATGTCGCGAATCGTGTCGATCCTGCCGACGACATCGAAGTGATCCACACCGAATTGGCGCTCGCGGACCTCGATAGCCTCGATCGGCGACTCGAAAAACTGGGCAAGCAGCTCAAGGTGCAGGACGCCAACCTCAAGAAAGACACTGAAAAAGAGATAGCGGTGCTCCAGAAGGTGAGGCCCGCGCTCGAAGAGGGAAGGCCGGCGTTCACCGTCGGGCTCGAGCCGGAGGAGATGGAGTTCGCACGTCGGAGTTTTCTCATCACGCTCAAGCGAGAACTCTTTGTGTGCAATGTCGACGAGTCGGGTGTGCACGGAAACTCGTATGTCGACACCGTAAAGGCGATTGCCGCGAAGCAGGGGTCCGAGGCGGTGGTGATCTGTGGGAAATTCGAGGCTGAGCTCGCCGACATCGAAGATGCAGGGGAGCGAGCCGAATTTTTGCAGGGGATTGGGCTCGAAGAGCCGGGGCTCGCCTCGCTCGCGCACGCTGCGTACAGGCTGCTCGATCTGCGCACCTTCTTCACGGCGGGCGAAGACGAGTGCCGGGCATGGACCATCCGCGACGGCGACAAGGCGCCCGCGGCCGCCGGCGTAATCCACACCGACTTCGAGAAGGGATTCATCAAGGCTGAAGTGTACCATTACAACGACCTCATCCAGTACGGTTCCGAACAGGCTGTGCGCGCGGCCGGCAAGATGCGCCAGGAAGGACGCGAGTATATCGTCCAGGACGGCGACATCATGTTCTTCAAGTTCAATGTCTAGCGCCTTGAGTCCGCGGCCCACATTCGAAGGCTTTCCTGCCTTAGGCGCCGAGAACCCGGCCGCGCGCCTTCTCGTGCTCGGTTCCTTCCCCTCGGTGCGTTCTTCCGAAAAAAGAGAGTACTACGGGCACGAGCGCAATCACTTTTGGCCGATTCTCTTCTCGTGTGCCGGGCAGGGCATCGAGGGGAAGAGTTACGCGGACAAGCGCGCCCTCGCGGTGGAACTGGGCATTGTGGTCTGGGACATGGTGCGAGTGTGCCGAAGAGCGAACAGTTCCGATTCGGAGCTTGAGGTCCTGGAACTCAACGATGTTGGTGCTCTTCTCGCATCGCATCCTTCGATCGAGCGAATCGGACTCAATGGCGGTTTGGCGGCGGCGCTTTTTATAAAGGCGCTCGATTCGAACGCTCTGCGAACGGGTGGCGTGGAACACAGCGGCGCATCGCTCCGCGACGCAAAACACGCGCTCACTGCCGTGGGCGGCGTCGCGAAACTCTGGCTCGCAGGTTGTGAGCGCGCCGTGTATCGGCTGCCCTCGACGAGCCCCGTGCCCACGCGCCGTTTCCGGACACTTGAAGACAAGCGCGCGCTCTGGACGGCTTTTTTCAACCTCGACGCCGAACTCGACTCCGAACTCATGTCCCGAGTACCTCAACAATCGCGAAACACCCGACAATCGCGCAATTAGCTATACATATGTCAAGCATACTTGCCTCTTCCGCAGTCCGCGCGGTATGATTTGTGCGCAATGGACAAGCTCATCATCAAAGGCGCGCGCGAACACAACCTGAAGAACATCGACCTCGAACTCCCTCGCAACAAACTCATTGTGATTTCGGGGCTTTCGGGTTCAGGTAAGAGCTCGCTCGCGTTCGATACGATTTTTGCCGAAGGGCAGCGACGTTATGTCGAGTCCCTCTCGGCCTATGCCCGCCAATTCCTGGGGCGTATGGACAAGCCTGATGTCGATTACATCGAGGGCCTCTCGCCCGCGATCTCCATAGAACAGAAGACGACGACGCGGAACCCTCGCTCGACGGTCGGCACTGTCACCGAAATTTACGACTATCTCCGCCTCCTCTTCGCCAGAATCGGCGTTCCACACTGTCCGTCCTGCGGAAGAGAGATCCGCGAACAGAGTGTCGACCAGATTCTCGATGTGATTCTTTCGTGGCCGGCGGGGACCAAGCTCCAGGTGCTCGCTCCCGTCGTCCGCGCCCAAAAAGGCGAGCACCGCAAGGTGCTGGAAGATGCGCTGAAACAAGGCTTCCTGCGCGCGAGGATCGACGGGGAATTTATCGACATCGAGGAGCCACCCGCGCTCGAAAAGCAGAAAAAACATACGATCGAGCTCATTGTCGACCGCATTCGCCTCTCGGAGGAGAGCCGCAGGCGAGTGGCCGAGGCTGTCGAAACCGCACTCGGTATCGCAGACGGCATCGTGACGGTGTTCCGCGAGTTCGACACTACGCTGAAAGAGGAATTTTTCAGCCAGAAGGGCGCCTGCCCCGTGTGCGGCATTTCGCTGCCGGAGATGGAACCGCGGCTCTTTTCGTTCAACGCGCCCCAGGGGGCCTGCCCCGAGTGCGGCGGCCTCGGCATGAATATGGAGTTCGACCCCGACCTCATCATCCCGGACAAGAGTCTGTCCTTCAACGATGGAGGCTGCGTGCCCTACAACCCCCAGTCGGCCTGGAACCACTCGCGCTTCGAGGCGCTCGCGCGCCACTACCACTTCAGCCTCGACACGCCCTTCGAAGACCTCCCCGAGCATGTAATGCAGGCGATCCTCTACGGAAGCGACGACGACATCAAAGTACGCTACGAGAATAGGGACAAGACTGGCCACTTTGAATATCAGTCCAAATTCCCCGGCATTCTCGCCGACATGAAGCGCCGCTATCGCGAGTCTTCGAGCGACGATATCAAAGATTGGTTCGAGACCTTCATGATCGAGAAAGAATGCGAGGTGTGCCACGGAAAGCGGTTGCGGCCCGAGGCGCTCGCGGTGACGGTAGGTGGGAAAAACATATTCGATATCTCATGCATGCCGGTGGGCGAATCGGTTCGTTTCTTCGAATCGATGAATCTCTCCGACACCGAAGCGCAGATCTCGAAGCTCATCTTCAAGGAGATCGTCGCCCGGCTTGGATTTCTTAGAAATGTCGGCCTTGACTATTTGACCCTGGAGCGCAAGGCCTCGACGCTTTCGGGAGGCGAGGCGCAGCGCATCCGGCTGGCCACGCAGATAGGGAGCTCCCTTGTCGGCGTGCTCTATATTCTCGACGAACCCTCGATCGGCCTGCATCAACGCGACAACCAGCGGCTCATCGACACGCTTACCTATCTGCGCGACCTCGGCAATACCCTCATCGTTGTCGAACACGACGAGCAGACGCTGCGTACGGCCGACTACATCGTCGATCTCGGGCCTGGTGCGGGCGAGCATGGCGGTTATGTCGTCGCCCAGGGCACGGTTCCCGAAGTTGAAGCCAACGCCGAGAGCCTCACGGGGCAGTACCTTGCGGGCAGATTGACCATCGATGTGCCGAAACTGCGGCGCAAAGGCAACGGGGACTACATCACGCTCGTCGGCGCGCGCCAGCATAATCTCAAGAACATCGATGTCAAGATTCCGCTGGGTAAATTCGTGTGCATCACTGGAGTGTCGGGCTCCGGCAAAAGCACGCTCCTCTCCGATGTGCTGTATCCCGCGATCTCCAACCGCATCATGCGCTCATCGCT
>CAYXOW010000087.1:836-9899 GCA_964466815.1 uncultured Treponema sp. | reverse complement strand
GCCGCCGAACGTCCCGATCGCGGACCCGGCCTCGAAGCGCACGCTCACGGGCGGCGAGGCCGTCGGCTTCGTCGGGCAGTACGGGAGCCACGTCTGGCTCGGGCTCCCGTTCGCGAAGCCCCCGAAGGGGGAGCTGCGCTGGCGCGCGCCACAAGCCCCGAACGCGTGGACAGGCATACGCGAAGCGACGAAGTTCGGCAACCGCGCGGTGCAGCGGCGACCGATCGTAGGGTGGATCGACGGCTCCGAAGATTGCCTTTACCTCAACATATGGCGCCCAGCGAATGATACGGACGACCTTCCCGTCTACGTGTGGATTCATGGTGGCGGCAACTCCTCTGGAGCTTCGAACGCGGTTCCCGACTATTATGGGCACGCATTCGCCTCCAAAGCCCGGGCTGTCTTCGTATCGATCAACTACCGGCTCGGCGTCTTTGGATGGTTCTCAAACCCCGCCCTCCGCGAAGACGCCGATCCCGACAGCGCCTCGGGCAACTTCGGCACCCTCGACATCATCCAGGCGCTGAAGTGGATCCACCGGAATATTCGCGCATTCGGCGGAGATCCTACCCGCGTGACGATCGCCGGAGAATCGGCGGGCGCCTTCAACGTGCTCACTCTCCTCGCTTCTCCTCGGGCGAAAGGGCTATTTCAACGCGCTGTCGTCGAAAGCGGCTACCGAACAAACACCACGAAAGAGTCCGCCGAACGCTTCTCGAACGACTTCATCGCGAACCTCCTTGTGCATGAAAAAGTCGTGACCGATACGCGCGCGGCGCTCGCGTACATGGCGAACACGCCCGCGCGCGATCTCGCGTCGTGGCTCCGCAGCGTGCCCGCGTCGCACATCATATCGCTCTTCAGCCCCTCGCCTTCGGGAATGATCAATTTCCCTTATCCTATCTTCGATGGCGATGTGCTGCCCGCGGAGGGGTTTGCCGCGCTGGCCAACCCGACTTCAAATGTGCCGATCATCATCGGCACCAACAAGGAAGAGACCAAGATTTTCCAGTGGCTGGGACGCGAGAATCCGGGCGACCCCACGTACCAGCCCTACGCCGAACTGGCCAGCGCCCGATGGAAAGCGGATGGGGCCGACAGCATCGCGGACGCGCTCCGTTCGCGCCCCGACAGCGCTTTTGTCTATGTCTATCGATTCGACTGGGGCGCTTACCACCCAAACGATTCCAACGTCCTTCCCGAGCCTGTCGCGCGGCGGCTTGGAGCCTTTCATTCGCTCGAAATTTCGTTTTTCCTAGGAACCGACAGCATTCAAGGGAATATTATCTTCTTTAATAGGATAATTACGCGCGAGAATGAAGCAGGACGAAGGGCGCTGCAGGCGCAGATGCTCTCCTATGCGCGCAATCTCGCTTGGACGGGCGATCCGAATACAGCGCCGTCGTGGGTCGAGGCGCAAGCGCCACAACTTCAACCTAAATCGGATGCGGCTGAGGGGCCTGTTCTCCTGCCGCTCTGGGAAGCCTGGAGCGCCAACGAACCTGCCCCAGCTTTTATGCGCTTCGACGCCAATCTAAAGACAGCCACAAGCGCCATCGATCATGGCAGAATGACGAGGCAGAAGGTGGAAACAATGCTGGCAGCTTACCCTGAGCCGCTTCAGACTCGGCTGCGCGAAGCGCTCAACAAGAGCGACCACTGATATGAACGACGCCGATCATCGCGAAAGCGACGCGGAGAGCACGGGGCGGACAGAGGGCAAAGAGCCCGCAATCCAACTTTTCGACGAAGCCTTTATCGGTGCTGCGCGCGACTATCGGATGCTCCTCGACAAGGGATACCCGGTAGACGCGAGTCTCAAACTGGTAGGCGACCGCTTCAGGCTCTCTCACAATGGTCGCATGATGCTCTACCGCGGTGTACTCTCGCGCGCCGCCTCGCAGATCAACCTCGCAAAATTGGTTCGTGTCCCATGGGAAGGGGCCACGCTCGCCATCGACGGCTACAACATACTCTTCACCCTCACGAACTATCTTCACGGCCACCCGATGTTCATCGCCACGGACGGGCTTCTCCGCGACGTCGGCGGCGCGCACGGACGCATTGCGGATCACCGCGGTTTCGAGCGCATGGCCGAACTCTGCGTTGCCACGCTGGCGTCGCTGGGGCTCGGCGCCATCACGCTTTTTCTCGACGCACCTGTCTCTTCGAGCGGACGACAAGCGGGCTTCTTGCGCGAGGTATTCGCCGCGCATGGAATGAACGCTGAGATTCGCCTCGAGAACAGTGTCGACCACTTTGTCGCGTGTTGGGAAGGAGAACTCATCGCCACGGCGGATTCCGCCATTATCGCGCGATCGAGCAGCCGAACCTTCGATCTGGCCCGCCACATTCTCGAACAGCAGTTTTCGGCGCATTTCCAATCGCTCGCGGAGTTTTTGGCATGAAGTGGCGGGCATAGCGCTCCGCCACCACCTGATTCCTACAAACCACCTCAGAATGCCGGCACAAAACTGCCCTTGTAGGTGTCGATCAGATATTCCTTCACCTTCTGCGACTGGAGCGCTTTCACCAGCGCGACAATCCGCGGATCGTTCGCATCGCCTTTTCTGACCGCCACAATGTTCGCGTAAGGCGACTCCGCGCCCTCGAGGATCAGACTGTCGCGCGATGGAACGAATCCCGACTGCATGGCCCAGGTCCCATTGATGATCGCGGCCGCTGCGTCGTCGAGAGTTCGGGGCAGCTGCGGCGCCTCGATCTCGCGGAAGGTGATCCGCTTTGGGTTGTCGGTGATATCGCGGATGGTCGCCTTGAGCCCGACCTTAGGATCGAGCTTGATGAGCCCTTTGTTCGCCAGGAGAATGAGGGCACGCGCTTCATTCGTGGGATCGTTGGGAAGCGTGATAACCGATCCGGCGGGGATGTCTTCGAACTTCTTATACTTGCGCGAGTAGAGCCCGAGCGGAGCCACGAACACCTGCCCCGCCGATTCGAGTTGCAGCTTCCGATCTGCGCAGAAATCGTTCAAGTACGGAAGGTGCTGAAAAAAGTTGGCATCGAGCTGCTTGTCGGCCAGTAAAATGTTCGGCGTAACATAGTCGGTGAGCTCGACGATTTCGAGCTTGATCCCCTGCGCTTCGAGATCCGGAGCGATCAACTTAAGAAGATCGCCGTGCGGAATGGGCGTGGCGCCGACCTTCAGAGTCACGAACTTCGGTTTCGCCTGCGCGAACGAACCCAGGACTACCGCAAGCGCGAAGATCGCGAACAGCGCGATTCCACGTGCATTTCTGCGAACCACTCTAGCTTTCATAAAAACCTCCAGTGTATATGATTCCCCCTGCCTTCATACCGAAGGCATTTCATGCGGAGAATGTGGATTAGAAGATTTTGCGGCTACAGAGCCAATCGCGGCGCGCTCAGCACACCACGCCTGTACCGCCTCAACGCGATGCCCGGATGCGTCTCGCGATGTGTGAACCTGTAAACTGAATCAGTTCGACGAGCGCGATGATCGTGATCACCGCCACCGCCATCACATCGCCCCTGAAGCGTTGATAGCCGTATCGAATCGCCAGATCTCCCAGTCCACCTCCGCCGATCACGCCTGCCATAGCCGAATAGCCCAGCAAGCTGATCATCGTCAGTGTGAGACCGGAAACCAGCGCCGGAAGCGCCTCAGGAATCAGAATCGCAAAAATAATCCTCGCCTTGGATGCCGCGCAAGAAATCGCCGCATCGATCAACCCAGAGTCGATCTCGGAGAGCGCCGATTCGACGATCCGCGCAAGGAAAGGAATCGCGGCGATCGACAGTGGCACAATCGCTGCCGCCGTGCCGAGACTCGTTCCCACGATGAAGCGCGAGAGCGGAAGCACGAGAACCATCAGTATGATGTAAGGAAATGATCTAAGCATGTTGATGATGCGGTCGGCGAGGCGCTTGGCGATCAGGGCGCCGCGATGTTTTCCCGCAAAGCGGTCGTTCGAGAGCGCAAAGAGGACGACACCGAGCGCGCCGCCCACGAGCGTCGCGATGAGAGTCGAGGCGACAATCATGAGCAGGCTTTCCGCAAGCGGCTTTCCCAAGAGTTTGAGCGCTTCACTCATGGCGATCCTCCCGCAAAAAGGCTTTCGCCTCATCCGAGCGTGGATTCGCGAAAACCTCCGCGACGGTACCCTGCTCGACAATATGCCCACCCGCGATGAAAGACACCGAATCGCAGATCCGGCGCACCACCTCCATCTGGTGAGTCACCATGACCACCGTCAGCCCATACCGATCGCGCAGCGAACGGATGAGATCGAGCACTGAACGTGTCGTCTCCGGGTCGAGCGCGCTCGTCGCCTCGTCGCTGAAGAGAATCGACGGACGGTTGGCGAGCGCCCTCGCGATGGCCACACGCTGCTTTTCGCCGCCAGAGAGCCGCGCCGCAGGGCGCTCCGCTTTATCGGCCAGCCCCACCACCGAGAGCAACTCGGCGACTCGCGCCTGTATCTCAGCGCGCGACCAGCCCGCCGCCTCCAGAGGAAACGCGACATTCTGCGCAGCGCTCCGCGATGAAAAAAGGTTGAAACTTTGGAACACGAAGCCCGCTCTGCGGCGTGCTTCAAGGAGCTCGCGCCCTCGTAGACTGTGAAGGCCGCGTGTACATTGCAGCCTAGGCCAGTTCTGCGATCCTGGCGCACGCGGCGGCTCGTCGATACCCCCGTACTGCACCGACCCACGGTCCGGCGATTCGAGAAGCCCTGCGATGCGGATGAGCGTGGTCTTGCCCGCACCACTCTTCCCGACGATGCCGTGAATACTCCCCGTCGCGACTTCAAGCGAAATATCGCGGAGCACCTCATGGCCGCCGAAAGCCTTGGAGACGCCATCGATGCGCAGCGCTGGCTTCGCGTCAGGAGGTAAGAGAAGTTTCTGATTTGAATGCTGATCGAAAGGTGCCCGTTCGGGCGTACCAGATTCCCCGCGCGGCGGGGTCGAAATGGAAGTGTGCGCTATGAGCGCGTGGACTGCGGCCTGCTGCGGCCGCTCCGCATGAAACATACGGCATTGGTTATCTTCTGCATATACGTTCCTTTAGAGCGGTACAATAGAATGGCCACCCTCAGGTTGTCAAGAGCCGCACTCGAAGTTTTTGGTGAAATTATAAAATGCCTTCACCCTCGTGCGCGAGAATATAAGGAAATGAATCAAGCTTATTTTTTCTCTGGACAAACAGCCCTGCGAGCAGCGCGAGAGTAAAACCAACCCCTGCGCTCGCCACCGCGGGGCCTTCCGTCGGCGCATGGAACACGAGTGCGCCAAAACCGTAGCCCACAAAAAGCATAATAAGCGGGAGGCCAAGCACCCAGAAGGCGCTTTTCATCTGCTGAACCGTAGGCATCTCTATTACAACCTGCTCCCCTTCCTTCACATTGATGTGTTTCTTGTTATAGGCGAGTAGATTGCTCCTGCGCACCTGGCAGGTGCCGTTGTTTCCGCACACGCCGCAGCCTTCCTGCATCTCGACGGAAACAGTCACTATATCACCTTTAATTTCTTTAATCGTCGCTAGTTCCTTCATCGTGTATCTCCTTGCCCGGGATGTGGAACGATTCGATCGAAATGGCGGTGCCATCGTCATCCAACCGTACGCAGACGCCTTGCGCCTCAGGCTGCGCGCTCGCGTCCTTGCTCCACATCGGTACGCCGGTCATAAATTCGCGCACCTTCGAGTCGGGGTCAAAACCACCCACAGATAATATACTGCCAGTGCGCCCCACATCGGTAATCGCCGCAGTACCCTTTGCGAGAATCCTCGCATCCGCCGTGGGGACCTTTCCCCCGGTTCCCAATATGGCCGACACTTTGCCATCGACGTGTCGCGCAATCGAGAGTTTCTCAGCGGTCGTCGCCGCGTGAAAATCGACAATGACGCAGGGGGTGTCACGGCGCAGATAGTGGCTGAGCTGATCGATCGCCAGAAAAGGATTGTCCGCGTGTACCCGCGCAAAACCAGATTGACCGAGCAGATCGATGAACGCCACTTTCTTACCATTTTTTTGAAGAGTGCGCCAGCCGCGCCCTGGATCACCCTCAGGAAGATTCGCAGGTCTCAGCACCCATCCAGCTTTTGGAAAAAACTCGGTCATGTCGGGTTTATAGTACGAAGCTTCACCCATCGCAATGCAGTCGACACCGAGTTTCTTCAAGTAGACTGCGTGTTGCACACCAAGCCCAGCTCCGCCTGTCGCGGAGTCGGCGTTGGCCAGCACAAAATCGGGGTTAAAGCGCCGTTGGATTTCCGGCATTACACTCTTGATCGTGAAAACACCGGTCTTGCCGACAATTTCACCAAAGAACACAATAGTCGTCGCCACAGTACCCTATGCTACACGGGAAATAGTTTCTTATACAATCGGCCGAGGGCGGATTATCTGCCGTGTGTCGTGCGTCCGGAGTCGAGTGCCGGAGTTCGGAAGAAGGCGCTCGCGCCTAGGGCCACGCAAATGAACGCACTTTTTCACTGCTTAGTGTACTTCAACACCTCATCGTGGACGTACTCTAGGGCGACGCCAGCGGCCTTGAACATGTCTTCGCTCTCTGCAGCATCGTGATAGCGATACTCCGAAACCACGCGCACAATTCCGCAATTGATGATGAGCATTGCACAGGTACGACAGGGTGTCATCCGACAGTAGAGCGTTGCACCGCCGATGGCCACCCCCCTCTTCGCCGCCTGACAGATCGCGTTCTGCTCTGCGTGGACTGTGCGAACGCAGTGCTGCGTCACAGAACCATCCTCGTGGAGTACTTTGCGCATCTGGTGGCCCACATCGTCGCAGTGCGGCAGGCCCGCCGGCGCGCCGACATATCCCGTCGCGAGAATCTGATTGTCTTTCGCGATAACGCAGCCTGAGCGCCCACGATCGCAGGTCGCGCGTTTTGCGATGGCATTCGCCACTTCCATAAAGTACTCGTCCCATGTCGGTCTACGGTAGTCGGACATTACACGCTCCCCCAAAAACCACGATTCGCGACATTGTAGCACAGCTTCGTTCGCAATGCCCACACTTGAATCCACACGTCGCCTTGCGCCATAATACCGCCGTACAATATCGCTATTTCGGGGAGTATGCGGATGAAACATCGAAGCGTCGTGGTTGCGCTCCTCTTGGCACTCTCTGCCATTTCGATCATTTCCTGCTCGGCTCAGGAAACCCGTCCCGATGGCATGTACGCCATCATGAAGACGAGCCGAGGCACCATCGTCATATCGCTCGCATTCGAGCAGGCTCCTATGACCGTGGGCAACTTCGTCGGTCTCGCGGAGGGCACGCTCGATGTCACCAAGGGCAAACCCTTCTACAACGGTCTCACCTTCCACCGCGTCGTGCCCGACTTCGTCGTGCAGGGCGGTGATCCATCCGGAAATGGCACCGGTGGACCTGGCTATCAGTTCCCCGACGAGATCGTCCCCGATCTCAAGCACGATGGTCCTGGTGTCGTTTCAATGGCAAATGCAGGGCCCAACACGAACGGCAGCCAATTCTTCATCACCCTTGAGGCGACGCCTTGGCTCGACGGCAAGCACTCCATTTTCGGAAAAGTGATCGAAGGTATGGATGTCGTCAAATCCATCCAGCAGGGCGACAAAATCGAATCGGTCACGATTCAGCGCGTCGGCGCCAAAGCGAAGGCTTTCGATAGCTCGCAGAAAGCCTGGGATCAGCGCCTCAGCGCGGCCTACGCCACACTAAAAGCCCTCAACGCCCAAAAGCGCCAAAACGACCTCGCGCTCATCGCCCAAAAGTGGCCGGACCTCACCCCCGACAGCGACGGCATTTTCCAGAAGGTCATACGCAAGGGCTTCGGCGCCATTCCCGCCCCAGGCAGTAAAGTCTCCGTAATCTACAAGGGTATGCTCCTCGACGGCACAGTCTTCGATCAATCGGCGCTCGCAGGCGGACCGTTCAGCTTTACGATCGGGAAGGGCGAAGTCATCGATGGTTGGGACAAAGTAGTGAGCACCATGCAAAAAGGCGAAAAACGGCTCGTGATCATTCCACCGGAACTCGCCTACGGTGCACAGAGCATCGGCGATGTCATTCCGCCGAACTCTTTCCTCGTCTTCGAAATCGAGCTCGTCTCGGTGAGCCAGTGAGTCTGCGGCGCGCTCCACCTGGAGCGCGCCGCTGCCTTCAATAGCCTCTGTTCCCTTTTTTGATATTTTTGGAGATTTTAAATAATCAGCACGCAAAAACTTACCCGCTTAGAGTTTTTCGAGATTTACAGCATAATTTTTCTCTAATCTGCGCAGCAAACACTCCATCGACAAGGCTTTATACTGCTTAAATTTATCACCTTTTTTCACCATAAAAAGTAACCTCTAAAAAGAGGGTTACGAAGGTGAAGAGAATCCGTGGGTGCATCACAAAGACTTCTCTAGTACTTGTGATTGCTCTGTGCACGCTCTTTCCGGCTCACGCGCAGTCGGCAGGAAAAACAAGCACAACGATTCAGCTCACCGTAGTTGTGACTCCCGTTCTCCAGTTCTCGCTCAATTTTGGCAATTCCGGAGCGGCGCAAATAAATGGGTACCTTGGCGAGACCACTTCTTCCGCCACTGCGGGATTCGCCATAGCACCGAATGCGACAATCCCTCTCGGCGCGGCACGGCTTGTTTCAAACCTTGCATCCGGATATTCGATCATCGTTCAATCCACAAACGGCGGCGCACTCAAGAATCAGACTTCAAACAGCGAAATTACCTACGACCTTCTCATTGGAGGGGTTCCCATAGCTCGACATGGAAATTGCTTTACCCTCGCCTCTACCGCACGCACCATGAAAGATGGAATCGAACTTCCCGTCAGCATCGCCCTAGGTTCAATACCGCCAGGAGCTTCATCAGGCATCTATTCGGATAACCTCTTGTTCAATGTGAGCGCGAACTGAAAGCGTGTCAGAAACCATAAAATTCAATCTTTTTATCAGTATATTTCGCCGACGATCGCCTCGCCCAGGTATTTTGATTTTTTCTCCTTTTTCGGTATCCTTCAAATGAACTATACTTTTTAACAAACACATCACCAGGGAGGCACTATGAAGAAA
>CAYXOW010000087.1:275-819 GCA_964466815.1 uncultured Treponema sp. | reverse complement strand
AATTCAAATGCAATGGCTCGAAGATATGGCATTCGAAAGCGAACTCGATGGTCACAAGCTCGTTATAGATGCCGACGCGGAAGTCGGAGGTAAAGATCGCGGGCCACGCCCCAAGGGGCTATTGCTCGTCTCACTCGCGGGTTGCACTGCAATTGATGTCATCTCAATCCTCAAAAAAATGCGGGAACCTGTGAGCTGGTTCAATCTCAAAGTGAGCGGCGACCTGACAGAGGAGCATCCAAAAAAATATACCGACTTTAAAGTCATCTATCAGTTCAAGAAGAGCGACAACCTCAATTCGCAGAATGTCCTGAAAGCGGTTGAGCTGTCTCAGAATAAATACTGCGGCGTCAGCGCGACGCTGAGAGATGCCGGGATGCTGCAGTTCTGTCAGTTCCTGGCCACCGGGTGTGGCGGCCTCTTCGCCGGGGCCGCGCTGTACATCACGCTCGTCGAGCATCCGGCCCGCATGGAGCTCCCGACGCGTGTGGCGGCCAGCCAGTGGGCGCCGAGCTACCGGCGCGCCACGTGGATGCAGGCTCCC
>CAYXOW010000087.1:0-265 GCA_964466815.1 uncultured Treponema sp. | reverse complement strand
GCGCAAGTTCGGCGAAGGCCGCCGGGCACCGGCCGCGGCGTGGCTCCTGGGCGGCGGGGGCGGGTGGCTCGTGGCCGCCCTGCTCATCGGCGCCGTCGTACCCTTCACGCTCGTGGTCATCATGCCGACGAACCGGGCGCTCCAGGCGCCGGGTCGCGACCCGAGCACCCTGGAAACTCGGACCCTGCTGGAGCGCTGGGCGAGGCTCCACCTCGTGCGGACCGCGGTGAGCCTGCTCGCGACCGGCCTGTACGTCTGGGCGCTC
>CAYXOW010000086.1:7811-10022 GCA_964466815.1 uncultured Treponema sp. | reverse complement strand
CGCTACGCAGACCGCGGCTTCCTCGCTACAGATGAGGCATCGTCGTGAAGGGAAACCCAACTCTCGCCGTGAGAGCGTCGCGCCTTCGGAATCGCTGATATCGATGTCGATGAGCGCGCCTTGAGCGTGCCGCTCTTCGATTTCGATCGCGATCCGCTTGAGCGCCTCGGGAGAGCAAGAGGCTGCGATCCACCCGCTCGGGCCGTCGGGGTAAGGATCCATGCCTTCATCGAGCTCGCGAATCGATTCCGCGGCGAGCGCGACACGAAGCGCCTTGAGAATTTGAAAAGGAATATCGTTGTATGCGCCGGAGAGACGGAGCGGCGCAGGCATGCGCAGCGTGCAGACCGCCACCGCGAGAGGCTCACTCGGATGCTTCGCGCGGAGTGCAACTCCGAGTTCTTTCTTTTTTAGCCACCGCTGTTCCCGTGCGAGGAGCACAGGGGATGGTTTCAACACGCGACGCTCCGCTCAAGCGCGGTCTCAAGCCTAGCCCTGAGTGTGCATTCGAGTGCGCCTCTATCTTGCACGTGAATGCGTGCACCGCTTAGGCCGGCAGCTTTCGACATCTCTTCAGTCACCTGCCTAATGCGTGCGCCAAACTGCTTGATCACAATGCTGTCGATGATATATTCCACGCCCGACCCGGCGAGCGGAGTGATAGTGACGAGCACGTCGCTCGATTCGAGAGAACCTGCCGTCACCGATTTTTGAGCTTTCATCGATTCCTCCACAAATTTAGTTCGCAAAATGTCAATGTCGTGAATCACTGTGCCGAATCTTATCCAGCACCGGGCCTGCTTCAGGCCCATTCAGCCATTTCCAAGTGGTCGGCGGAACGAGTTGTTCCACATCGGAGAGCCGCCCCTCTCGAATAAGATCGCGCACTTTCGAAGCGCTCACAGGCTTACCATCGATCTCGAAGCGTGGAATCTCCACAACATCAATCGGAGAAGTTTCTAGCTCGAGACCCCAGCTCTCCATCTCGGCTGCCTCCGTCACCGGGAGCACTGCCTTCATCGTCTCATTGTAGACCGACGTGGTGCCGCAGTAGGGCTCGGTCCCCACAAAACGCCGCACCACACCCAACGCCGGCGCGATCCACGTTCGGAATGTGACAAGGTCGAGGGCCGCATGCATCCTCACTGCTTTCTGCGCGGCTTCCTCGCGATCGGGCCGAATAAAATACGTCGGAAAAGTCGCCGACGAGATTATGTACGGCCCGCCCGCGATCACTGTGACATTCGAAAGAACCTCAGTGCCCTCGCGGATCAACTTCAGCCTCACTTCGAAGGGAAAGAGCGACCTGTCCTCTTCCACCACGAGCACATAGAGCCAGGGCGAGTGCGCGGCGGCGTACTCGATCAGCGCGCGGTGGCCCGCCGTAAAAGGATTGCAGTTGACCACCACCGCCCCCGCGCGCTCAGGCTTACCTCGTGCCGTATCGCGCAGCGCTTTGAGATAGCTTTCGATACCTCCCGAGCCCCACTCGAGGAGCGCTGCCCCCTTCGGCACGCCCGCGATACGCGAAAAACCGAGGTCGACGAAGCGGGACGCTTCTTCGTTCGTCGTAAAAAGAAAGAGTTGATCGATATGCATGTCGATCGCGCGCTTGATGAGCGAAGAGACAATCGCAGCTGCCGCACCCTCGCCTTCAAAACCGGCATCGACTGCGATTCCCTGCAGTACATTGCGCACGAGAGCCCCTGTAGCTACAAGGCGCTCGTCCTGATAGAGCCCGAGGACCAAGCCCTCTCCCTCTGGTACCGTGAGTCCGCGCGACGCAAGAAGCTTTGCTCGCTCGGCGAGTTCAGTCTTCGTTCGCAGCGCTCGTTCTTCAAACCCGAAACCAACGTCGCTCATAATCGTCTCTATGTTCCTCGCGATCAGTGCGTCAGCTTGCGGCGGGCAGCATTTAGGGCGCCTCCCGCGAAAAGAAGCTCGACCTGACGTTCGGGTAGGCCGTGGTGCGCTGCAATGCGCGCGCCGGTCCGCTCGTTCCGCAGTTCGAAATGATCCTGGCGCAAGCCTTCATGAATATGCTCCATTACCAGATTGTCACCCTGCTCGATACTGCCTAGATCTTCCGGATTATCGAATATTAAAGGAAGAATTCCCGCATTCACAAGGTTCTGGCGGTGAATTCGCGCATACGAAACCGCGATCACCGCTCGCACACCGAGGAATCGCGGAGCGAGCGCCGCATGTTCT
>CAYXOW010000086.1:6146-7760 GCA_964466815.1 uncultured Treponema sp. | reverse complement strand
AGGATACCGTTTTTCGCCGCGCGGGCCCGTTCCGAGAAGCTCGTGTCGAGTACGGAGAAGCAGTACTCGGAGATCGCGGGTAGATTCGAGCGCAGCGACATGATCTTGGAGCCTGCGGGCAAGATGTGATCGGTGGTGATGTTGTCGCCCATGCGCATCAGCACTTGTGCGTGGAGGCTGTCGCCGATCGCGTCGAATTGGGGAAGGGGAGCAATGTTCGGTCCGCGCCGGATCTGAAATTCCGCAGGCGCGCCGCTGCGCTCGCCGGCACCCTTGCTCGCGCCACCAGCAGGGAACACGAACATCGAGTCGTCGCTCAGAAAACGATCGGGCATGGTGATACTGATACGCCGGCCGACCATTCGAGGATCAGTGATGACACCTGCGATAGCTGAGGCAGCCGCGGTTTCGGCGCTGACGAGGAAGACTTTGGCCGATTTGGTGCCGGAGCGGCCCTCGAAGTTGCGGTTGTTGGTACGAAGCGAGACGCCGTTGGTAGTAGGCGCTTGCCCGATGCCGATACAGGGCCCGCAGGCGGATTCGAGAATGCGGGCGCCTGCCTCGACGAGGTCGGTCAGAATTCCATCCCTGGTGACCATGAGGAGCACCTGTCGAGAACCCGGACTGACGACGAGACTCGTCTTCGGCGCCACATGGTTGCCTTTCAGAATGGCTGCGCTCATCGCAAGGTCGTAGTACGAAGAGTTCGTACAGCTGCCGATAAAACACTGATCCACGGGCATACCCGCCACTTCACGTACCGGCACGACCTTGTCCGGCATGTGGGGCAGCGCGATGAGCGGTTCGAGCGCACTCAAATCGATGACGATCTCCTCGTCGTACGTCGCGTCGGGATCTGCGAAGATCGGCGTAAAGTCGGCGCTGCGCCCCTGTGCCTCAAGAAATCGCTTAGTCACTTCGTCGCTGGGGAATACCGAGGTCGTCGCACCGAGTTCGGCACCCATGTTGGCGATGGTGCCGCGCTGTGGAACTGTGAGCGACGCGACGCCCTCACCAGCGTATTCTAATATTTTACCGACGCCGCCTTTCACCGTGAGCCGTCGAAGCACTTCGAGTACGACATCTTTCGCGCTCACCATCGGCTGAAGTCTGCCCTTTAGCTCCACCTTGAGCACCTTGGGCCGCGGAATTGAGAAGGGAAACCCCGCCATCGCGAGTGCAACATCGAGCCCTCCTGCGCCAATGGCCAGCATGCCGAGCGCTCCGCCTGTGGGCGTGTGGCTGTCCGAACCCAGTAGCGATTTACCCGGCACACCGAAACGCTCGAGGTGTACCTGGTGGCAAATACCATTGCCGGGCCTCGAGAACACAATTCCATATTTTAAGGCTATGTCCTGAAGGAAGGCGTGGTCGTCCGCATTCTCAAATGTGACCTGCAGTGTGTTGTGATCGACATAGCTGACGGAGAGTTCGGTTCGTACCCTGTCGATGCCGAGCGCTTCGAACTGAAGGTAGGCCATGGTACCCGTCGTATCCTGCGTCAAAGTTTGATCGATCTTGATCAGTACCTCACCGGTGTCGCCCTCAGTGCTTCCTGGCGCCGCCGCGCTCGTCATCACTCGGTGGCTGTCGATCAATTTCTGTACAATATTT
>CAYXOW010000086.1:0-6135 GCA_964466815.1 uncultured Treponema sp. | reverse complement strand
AAGCTTCGTCCTCCTCCGGAAATGTGAAAATGTATGCTTTACAAATCCGGAAAGCTCTTCTATTATACATGATGTATACGGTATACGGAATACCGAATATTTTAATTTATGCTATCGATGCGGGAGTTGCCATGAGTCTTCTGCCTTCTGTGCCCGAAATCCATGTCAAACCTATGCGCGAAGTCGTCTACGAGCACCTGAGAAAGGCAATCGTGCTTGGCGAGCTGAAGCCGGATAGCTTTTTCACAGATGCTGATATCGCCGAAGAGTTCGGCGTGAGCAGAACCCCCGCCCGCGAAGCGCTCCAAAAACTCGAGAGTAACGGCTACATCGAGCGCGTTCCTAAAAAGGGCAACCGCGTACTCGGCATTTCTCCCTACGAACTCGCCCACTCCTACGCCATCCGCAAGGCGCTCGAAACCCTCGCCGTGAAATATGCCGCCGTTCGAATCACCGAACCCGAACTTGCCGAACTGAAAAAAATCCTCGACGATCTCGCGGAGGCGCAGCGAACCTTGAGCGGCGAAGATCTGCTCGAAACCCTTTTTCCGAACATTAAGCGTTTTAATGAAATTGCCTTCGAAGCTTGTAAATCGACAAGAATCATCGAGGCGGTCTGGGCCCAGCGAGAAATTTTCGACCGTTACCGCGTCATGCGTATCGTGCTGCCAAACCGCGTCGAAAAGAGCATCTTCCGCCGCGCCGAACTCTATAAGGCATTCGTAGCCCACAACCCTGAGCGCGCCGCCCAGATATGGACCGAACATTTGGACGAGTCTTTCGCGATTTGGAGAGAGAAATCCGGATACGCCGAAGCACTCAAAGATTTCCGATTCTTCTAGGAATCATCCGCACAGGCTCCGGCCATGCGGCTATTCAAATATCTTTAAGGAGGAGACGGATATGAAGAAACTGTCTTCGTTTATTCTGATTCTCGCGCTGGTCGGCGCCGTATCAGCGGTGGGCGCAGCTCCGAGCTGGAAGCCCTCGAGAACCATCGAGCTTGTAGCCCCGGCTGGTCCGGGCGGCGGCTGGGATATGCTCTGCCGCGTGATCCAGAAAACCCTCGTCGATGAGAAACTCGTCGACAAGCCGGTTATCGTCACCAACAAACCAGGTGGCGGCGGCTCCGTGGGCTGGACCTACCTCGAGGGCAAGAAAGGTCAAGGCGAGGTGCTCGCCGCGACCTCCACGCTGCTCATCCTCAACAACCTGCTCGGCACCAGCGAACTTACGTACAAGAATTTCACCCCCATCGCTGCGATGCAGGCCGAGTGGGAAGCGATCGCCGTCGGCAACGATTCCCCCTGGAAGACCGTGAAGGATCTGATGGAAGCGATTAAGGCCAATCCCAGCGCAGTTCCCATCGCAGTCGGTCCATCCCTCGGCAACGACGATCACCTCGTGTTCCTCCAGCTGGCGAAGATCTACGGTGTCGATCCCGCAAAAGTGAAATTCATCGTCTATCCGGGCGCCGGCGGCGAGGAAGTTCCCGCCCTCCTCGGCGGACACGTCAAGGCGATGGTCATCGGTCTCGCGGAAGTGCTCGAGCAGCATAAGGCCGGTAAACTCCGCATCGTGGGCATCAGCTCCGATCAGAGAATGAGCCTTCTGCCGGATGTCGCGACCTTCAAAGAGCAGGGCATCAACCTGGTGTTCCCGCACTGGAGAGGCCTCATCGGCGCCCCCGGGCTCAGCGCTGAGCAGATTGCCTACTGGGACGATGTTCTCGGCAAAATGGTTCAGACCAAGACCTGGAAGGAACAGCTCGCCAACCTCGGATGGTCGGACTTCTATCAGAATTCGGCTACCCACGCGCAGTTCCTTGCGGAACAGACCAAAGTATTCGATGAACTTCTCACTTCTGTTGGTCTGAAGAAGTAACTTCTCTTCATCGCTCGCCGGTGAGGAGCCTCACACGCCTCCACCGGCCATTTTTTCAAATGCATTTCCCGGCCGGAGGACACAAAGTGACAACCAATGTTTTAACGGGGATAATCAGTATCGTTTTGGGTCTGTTTTACACAATTTCCGCGATGCTGCTGCCTCGGATGACTCTCGGCGACAAGCTAGGGCCAAAAGTTTTTCCGTATGTGGTGGGCTTTGTCGCGGTCATCGCAGGCATCGCGCTGATTGTGCAGGATAGAAACCCCACCAAAAAATCGAAGAAGGCTGAATTCGGTTTCGTGAAATACAAATCGGTCTGGATAAGAATCGCGCTTATTAGCGTTGCGGGTATCATATTCGGACTTATTATAGATTCCGTGGGGTACATGCTCTCCACGGCAGCCTTCATGTTTGTCGTATCGATACTCATCAACAAGAAGCGATACATACAGAACCTCATCATCGCGGTGCTCTTTGCGGTCATCACATACTTCGTGTTCGCCGTTGCACTCAAACTGAGCCTGCCGCGCGGCTTCCTCGAGCAGCTGCTGCCATTCTAGGAGAAACCCCATGCACAGCATTTTTATGAACCTTGCGGTAGGTTTTCAAACCGCGTTCACGTTTACGAATATCGTGTGGGTATTCATCGGAGGCGTCCTCGGCACAGTCATCGGCATGCTTCCGGGACTCGGCCCCGCGACGGGCGTCGCGATTCTCATTCCCATCACCTTCGGAATGAACCCTGCGACCGCCCTCATCACGATGGCCGCGGTTTACTACGGCGCTATGTTCGGCGGTTCGCGCGCGTCCATCATGATCAATACGCCGGGCGACGCTTCGGCCATCGTCTCGTGCTTTGACGGCTATCCCATGACGAAGGCGGGAAAAGCGGGCACCGCGCTGGCCATTTCGGCGATCGCGTCGTTCATCGGTGGCTTGATCGGCATGATCTTTCTCATTTTCCTGAGCCAGCCTGTCGCGTCTGCGGCGCTCAAGTTCGGCCCAGCTGAAATGTTCTCGCTGATGCTCTTCGCGCTCGTCGCGACGATCACGCTGTCGGAAGGCAATCTGCTGAAGGGCCTCTTCTCGATCGCCCTCGGTCTCATGCTCTCGACGATCGGTATCGATGCGCTGAGCGGCGCGATGCGCTTCACGTATGGCATCTCTTCACTGCAGGATGGTATCGACTTCCTCGTCATCATCATCGGCGTCTACGCGGTTACAGAGGTATTCAAGAACCTGAAGTCGATCGATACCGTCTATAATTTCGACTCCAAGCACATCGGAAAAGTGTGGGTTACAAAGGACGAATTTAAGCAGAGTTTCTGGCCGATGCTTCGAAGCTCACCACTCGGGTTCGTCATCGGCGTTTTGCCGGGAATGGGCGGTACTATTGCGACATTCATGTCGTATGCGATGGAAAAGAACATCAGCAAGCATCCCGAACGCTTCGGCAAGGGCACGATCGAAGGGCTCGCGGCGCCAGAAGCGGCGAACAACGCCTGCTCCTGTGGCGCGCTTGTTCCCCTTCTCACGCTCGGCATTCCAGGCTCCGGCACCACCGCAGTTATGCTCGGCGCCCTCATGCTTCTCGGCGTGCGACCGGGACCGACGCTCTTCACGGATCATCCTGAGATCGCGTGGGGCGTCATCGCCTCGATGCTCATCGGCAACATCATCCTTGTCATCATCAATCTGCCGCTGGCTATCCCCCTTGTCCAACTTCTCCGTGTACCTCAGCGTATCATGCTTCCGCTCATCATGGGGCTCGGATTGATCGGCACCTACTTTCTCAACTACAGCTCATCCGACCTGATCCTCGTCATCATCGCGGGCGTGGTCGGTTATATCTTCTCGATTCTGGAAGTGCCATTGCCTCCGCTCGTGCTGGCCCTCATTTTAGGTGGCACGACCGAACAATCATTCCGCAACTCGCTTGTGCTCTCCGACGGAAGCCCTGCGATTTTCTTCCAGAAGCCCATTTCAGCGGTGTTCATCGTGCTCGCGGCTATCTCCCTCGTCTACGCGCTCATCAGAAGGAAACGACAGGCTGCAAAATGACCAAAGCGCACCAGAATCATCCCATGCGCTCTCTTCTGTACATCCCCGGCAACAACCCGGGGATGCTACAGAACTGCGCCATCTACGGCTCTGACGCCGTCATTTTCGACATTGAAGACTCAATCTCGATCTCCGAAAAGGATGCCGCCCGAAAACTGGTGAAACATGCCCTGAATCGACTCGATTTCGGCGGCACCCGCATCATTGTTCGTGTAAACCCAAGGGACACCGAATTCTTCGAGGCCGACCTCGAGGAGATTGTGCCCGCGCACCCCCACGCCATTCGGCTTCCCAAGGTCGACTCCGCCGATGACGTGCTCGCGGCGGACGAGATCATTTCCTGGCTCGAAGAGCGCCACGATCTACCGCGCGGCAGTATCGGTATCCAAGCGATGCTCGAGACCGCGCGCGCAATCGTCAATGTGAACTCGATCGCCGCAGCCTCGCCGAGGCTCGTCGGACTCACGCTTGGCGGACAGGATCTCGCCGCAGATCTCGGTATCCACCCCACCAAAGAGGGCCTTGAACTCCTCTACGCGAAGAGCGCGGTGGTGATCGCCGCCAAGGCGTATGGACTACAGGCTTTCGACACCGTCTATACCGATATCGCCGACATCGAAGGGTTGCGCACGCAGACCGCGATTGGCTTCTCGCTCGGCTTCAGCGGTAAGGCAGCCATCCACCCCTCGCAGGTCTCGGTGATCAACTCGGTGTACAGCCCGAGCGAGAAAGAAGTCGCCAAGGCCGCGAAAGTCGTGGCCGCCGCTCGCGAGGCGGAAACGCGAGGGCTCGGCGTCATCGCCGTCGACGGCAAGATGATCGACGCGCCGGTCGTTTCTCAGGCCAGACGTACTCTCGAACTCGCACGGCTCGCCGGAATGGAGGTGCCTGAACTATGAATTACACATGTGTGCGCAATTCGCTCGGCCGCCTCGTTCCCTCGGAAATTCCCGGTCTCGGAGCCCTCGCGCCGTTTTCCGGTGCCTACAGCCGCCTCGACGGCTCCTATATTTGGACGCCTTCGCCCGTCGAACGGCGTACGCCCGCCATCACCACCAATAAACTCGCCGCGAGCCTTCGGTCGGCAATCGAAAAATCGGGCCTCCGGAGCGGCATGACGATCTCCTTCCACCACCACCTACGGAACGGCGACGCCATCGTGGGCCTCGTGCTGGCGGAGATCGAAAAAATGGGCATCCGCGATCTCACACTCGCGCCATCCTCGCTCGGCGACTCGCACGACTGTGTAGCCGACGCGATTAAGAAAGGCGTCGTCACAAGGCTCAACACTTCGGGCGTACGCGGCGAGGTGGGCAAGGCAATTTCGAACGGTCTCCTCGCGAGTCCCGCCATTATCCGCAGCCACGGCGGCCGTGCACGCGCCATCGAAGAGGGCAGCCTCAAGATCGACGTAGCCTTTCTCGGCGCCCCCGCTTGCGACCGCCTCGGCAATATGACCGGCGTGCGCGGCACGACCGCCTGCGGCGCCCTCGGCTACGCGATGGTCGATGCCAAGTACGCGCGCCACGTCATCGCCATCACCGACAATCTCGTCGATTATCCGCTCACCCCAAAAATCAGCGTACCCCAGTATCTCGTCGATCAGGTAGTTCTCGTCGATTCCATCGGCGACCCGAGTAAAATCGCCACTGGCGCCACCCGCATCACGCGCGATCCCTTGCAGCTCTACATCGCGGAGCTCGCCTTCAAGGTGATCAAGGCGGCCGGCTACCTTAAAAACGACTGCTCCTTCCAAACCGGCGGCGGCGGCCCGAGCCTCGCCGTAGCGCGCTACGTGCGCGACTATATGAAAGCGAACGGCATCCAGGGCAGTTACTGCATCGGCGGCATCACGGGCTACATGGCCGATATGCTGAAGGAGGGGCTTTTCCGCACACTCTTCGATGTGCAGAGCTTCGATGCCTCGGTGACCGAGTCGATCGCGCACAACCCGAACCACATGGAGGTGGACGCGTCGTGGTACGCGAACCCCTTCAACAAGGGCTGCCTCGTCAATGATCTTGACGTGGTCGTGCTCGCCGCGCTCGACACCGACGTCGATTTCAACGTCGATGTGCTCACCGGACACGACGGTGTGCTGCGCGGCGCCTCCGGCGGTCACTCCGACACCGCAGCGGGCGCAAAACTCTCCCTCATCACGATTCCCTCGATGCGCAACGGCGTACC
>CAYXOW010000085.1:3613-10039 GCA_964466815.1 uncultured Treponema sp. | reverse complement strand
CATATTTCGTATAGATTTATTCAATTCCTAGCTATAATTCTGCGGGAAATTAGGTAACCTTGTTTCGAGCTCGAAGTTTTTATTTCGCTTTAAAAATTCGATAATTTCAGAAACTCGATCCATTGAGATAAGTTCGTCGATGACCCCCGCGGCGAAATCATGTTCGGGGCCAATAAGCTTCGAAATCACATATTCAATGCGCTGAGAGAGTACTTCGGCCAAGCGCTGATGGAGTACGCCCGTGGAGACTTGGAACTGCTCAATTATACGCGGGGTGTAGTTCGGATGAGTGTTCAACAAGTTACGAAGACCTTCGCGCGCAGCCCCTGAGGTCTCGTCACGCGCAAGATAAAAAATGAGTTTTTGAAAATTATGAGTGTTTGCGACTTGTCCCAGCGCACGCACTGCAATCGACTGAATGCCGCTGTCGCTATGTTCGAGATAAAGCTCAGAAAAGAGAACTTCAGGATAATATTTTTCCAGAGTTTCCGCAGCCCTGAGCATCAGACGGTGGTAGTTCGAGGCGGGGGCAAGGCTTGTGATGAGCCTTGCATATCTTCGGCAGTGGAAGTCATTTTCGACCTTGCCTTTATAGGGGCACTGTCGATGCGTTTCATCTGATACGAGGCGTCCATGGACGCAGTAGTAGCAGCATTTTTCCGGCAAATGAGCAGTGATCTCCTTGAGTCTCCCAATTTCAGCAAGACCTCGGTTCACGATGTCGACGAGGTAATCGCGTAACTCTTCAGATGGTATCGTGCCTGCAAGGTCCACAATCAATTCGCGTATTTCGATTTCGGCGCTCCAGAAATAGCCCTGAATGAGCTCGCGAACCACCTGGCGGTAGCCTGCGATCATTATGTTTACCTTGTTCCGATACCAGTAGTGCGCTCCACAGAGGCTCTGTATGAGCACCCCGAGAGATCGCGGATCGTTGATATCTGCAAGCGCGTTGGCTAAATACAGTTTTGTGGCGAAGTGCTTTTCCTTGAGGAGCGCGACTTCTATGGCTCGACGCGCAGCATCGGTATTGATGCTCACAAGATATCGAGCGGCGCTCATTCTCTTGAATCGATTCGCACTCTTCAGCCGATGAAGTTGCACACGTTCAAAATTGTGCACTGCTGTAGCATTGAACACTTGCTGTTTTTGAATCAGAGATATTCTTACGTTCTGAGTCAAATACATAATATGCATGAGCAACGACCGCATCTTTCGCGGATTCTGTTCAAAAGTCGGTGTGAATATCTGTGGAAGTTGCCGTAGGTCGGCTTTGAGATTTTCTAGATTGATTTTTACCCGAACCTTGTTGAGGAGCGTGCCAAGAGCGACATACAAGGTGAGCCAGAGAAAAATGATGACTGCGCCCAACAGATATTCTGAAGGAATATTCATGCGCGATCTCCGGTCTCTGTGAGATTCTGCACGATTCCGAGCAGTTCTTCAAGAATTATAGGCTTCTGGAGATAGTGAATAATACCCAACCGATGCGCCCGCCGGATTGTCAACTCAGTCTTGAGGTGCGAAATCATGATGACGGGAATATCTTTAGTTGCTGATTTCGAGAGCATAGATTCTTTAAGGAGATACGCATCGATTTTGGGGACCATGAGTTCGGTGATCACGAGGTCCACGATCTCCTTTTGTAAAATCGAGAGTGCCTCCTGTCCGTCGGTCGCGGTGAGAATCGCGTAACCCTGGTTGCCGAGGAAAGTCTTCAGCACATCGACATTCACTTCATCGTCATCAACAATGAGAATCCGAGCCATAGCCTGAGATTCGTTCTCTTCAGTCGATGCAAAGTAGACGGTGTTACCGCCCTTGCGGCGTGCGAGCCTTAGTCTGCGTATTCCGAGATCCGTCATTGCCGAGGCCACTTTTTCCAAGTCGGGCTCGATATTACTGGCTTCGGACAATGTCGCCACACCTACGGAAATCGTAATCGGCTCAACGAATGCTTTTGATGTCTCTATCTCATATCGTATTTTATCGAACAGATCGATGGCGTTCTGAAAGTTGATTTCTGGAATCCACGCCGCCATCGTGGCTCCGTGCAACCTAAAAGCCATCGCGCTTCGAGGAATATTCGCCTCAATCGACCGAGCGACACCCTGAAGAAGAGCTTCGACTTCGCTCGATCCATATCTGTATTCGATATGAGCGATGTTTTCATCAATACCGAATATGCCCAGGACATGTTCCTGCCCCCCGGCTTCTGCGATTCGGATTGCTGCCTCTTCTTCAATGAAGGATTTATAGAAAATCTCTGTGAAGAGCCCTGTCACCGAATCGCGTATCATTCTATCTTTCGAAATCGAAATGCTGTGGTTGAGTTCTTCATTCAGTTTGCGCAGCAGCTTGACTTCCTCCTGGAGGCGCTCCACTTCACTACTCGATACCCCCGAGAGCGCCATTTCCGTATAGAGATGCTCATACGATTCCATTTTCGCAAGCTCTCCGCACTCGAGATGTGATAATTCCTCCATAACATGACCGATATCGTTCTGAATGAGAGTACCGTAGGTCGGTAGGATGCGGTTAATCTCTACATTTTCCAACGCTTGAATCACAGGAGCAAGAAGATCGCGCGAAGGCATAGTCGCTCTATGGAAATTTTTGAGACGCTCAAAAAAACCTTCATCTGCTTCGAGGGTAGGCTTCTCGGAGTACGAGGAAAAGAGCGCCCCTGTGAGGAGTGTCTTCGAGATGCGATCGTAGGTAGCGAACGCGCCCGGCTGGTAGAGGTAAGGGGTTGAGAAGAACTGAAGTACTCTTCCCGAAGTGAGCCTCAGCATCCAACCATGCTCATCGACGAGGTAGGGTTCGGAGTTAAGACCATAAAACCTGAGCTGATTCCATGTGCGCCAATGAGTCGCGATTTGAGCCTGTGAGCCTTCTTTTTCGAGACTGGTGAGCGCAGAAGAGATTCCCGGTTCTTCTGAATGAACCACTATAGCGCGCAAGGATTTCAGGGAAATCGCTTTTAGGATTCTCTCTTTGAGTTCATCTTTTTCTACTTCAGCTCCGGGACCAAAGAGCACCGCCTCATGTTCATCGAGCAACAGATAGATATTCGATACAAGGTTGCCAATGAGTCTCGATGTTCCGATACGGAAAAATCCGTTCCCGAGGTCGGCAATAGTATCTATGCTTTCCATGGTATACCCTTTAATATTTTCGGCTTTTTGTTCCAATTAATGAAACTCATTCCATAGGGGACTTTTAAATAGCACGAAAGTTGTCATTTTTTAGTAAAAATCATTTGACGTCTCTGAATAAGTGAATTTACAATACCTTAACCGCATTTTATTCAGGAGGACTGCATGACGACGTTGATTGCTCTCATTGCACTCGTGATTTACCTGGTCTTTTACTATACGTATGGCCGGGTTCTCCGAGACAAGCTGCTCAAGAGTAAGGAAGCCCCCGAGGCACCTTCAAAACGTCTCTCGGATGGGGTGGATTATGTGCCCACCTCAAAATACGTTTTGTTTGGTCACCATTTCGCCTCGATCGCCGGAGCGGGCCCCATCACAGGCCCTGCAATGGCAGTCGCGTGGGGATGGTTGCCTGGACTTCTCTGGATATGGTTCGGCAACATCTTCCTTGGTGCCATCCACGACTACCTCGCACTCACCGCATCGGTCCGCTATGATGGACGTTCGGTACAATTCGTGGCGCAAGACTTGATCGGCAAGAAAGCCGGTAAGACTTTCGGGTGGTTCACGCTCTTCCTATGTATTCTCGTTGTCGCGGCATTCGGCGACATCGTCGCCGGACAGTTTGCGGCAGATGGTCGCGTGTTCTTCGCCTTCGTGTTCTTCTGCGTCGCCGCGCTTATCGCCGGATTCGCCATGTATCGGTCGAAACTCGGCCTCGGCTGGGGCACGGTGATCGGACTCATCCTCGTCATCATCGCGTTCTGGCTCGGCAACATGCTCCCGGTCAAGATGGCCAAAGATATCTACTTCCTCATCATTTTCGTGTACATCGTACTCGCCTCGACTCTGCCAGTTAACCTGCTTTTACAGCCACGCGACTATCTATCGTCCTTTTTCCTGTATTTCGGTCTCCTCGCAGGCGGTATCGCCGCACTCATTAGCTTCGGCAGCCTGAATTCGATTCCCGTGTTCACTTCATTCAGCGCAAAACTGATCGGCCCCGCGGGAGCGCTTCAGCCATCTCCCTTCTGGCCGACGGTTCCTCTCATCATCGCGTGCGGCGCGCTCTCCGGTTTCCATGCCCTCGTCGCGTCCGGCACGAGCGCTAAACAGCTGCGGGATGAAAAAGATGCTCTATTTGTCGGTTACGGCGCGATGCTCGTCGAAGGCTTCCTGTCGACGCTCGTCGTCGTTTCAATCGCCGGATTCGGTGCGGCGGCGCTCGGTGCCGATAAAGTCCTGACCACTGGCGCTATTCCCCGCTTTGTCCAGTCGTTCTCGAAGATGGTCAGCGTGAACCTTCCGTTCCTGCCCATGAATTTCATGACGATGTTCTCCGCCGTGTGGGTTTCGACATTCGCGCTCACGACCCTCGACACCACGAATAGGCTTGGACGCTATATCATCCAGGAAATGGCGGCCCCTCTTAAGGAAAGCCATCCCGGTACCTTCAAATTATTCTCGAATAAGTGGGTCGCATCTGTCACGATCGCCTTTATCGGTATCTTCTTGGCGCGCTCCGGCGGCTACACCGTATTGTGGCCTGCATTCTCCGGTGCCAACCAGCTTCTCGCGTCGGTGGTCATGCTCACCGTTACTGTTTGGGTCAAGAAAAAACTCAATCCGAAGTACATCATGGTTACCTTCATTCCAGCCGTATTGCTGTGGATCACCGTTACAGTCGCGCTCATCTGGTATGAAATCGTGATCATCCCCGTATTCTTTAGAAGCGGCTCGAATGCGATGAGTGTCATCACCGGCATCGTTGTTGGACTCATCACACTCTTCATGCTCGTGCTCAATTTTATTATGATCAATTCGTTCCGAAAGAACTGGAAGACAAACGCCGATATGTCATAAGGCATAGAGGTCGGATTTTCCTGTAAAGAAGCCGGATGGTTTCCGCCGTCCGGCTTTTTACTTCCAGGGAATACATAAGTGTAACGATGGGATTGTGCGCTTTTATAAATGAAATATAATATATAGTAAGGAAGTGTTATGTCTGCTCGCCTTGGTCATCTATTGAATGCCGCGCTTCGAACCATCGTTCAAGTCAATCGAGAAAAGGCGACGGGCATGCTCGATTTCGAGCTCAAAGAGCTAGAAAATATATTCGCGCTCCTCATCCTCGGCGGCTTTGCCGGTCTTCCGTCGCCGCCATCTCCCATTGCAGTCGAACTGCTGCCCTATATGGAAAAGGAATTGACCATACTGCTCGCAAGGACCGATCTCTCGCAGGATCCACTCGGTGTCCTCATGGGCATGCTCGAGATAGATTAAGGAACACTCATGCGGAATACGATCTTTTTTCTTGGAAAAGGCGGCGTAGGAAAAACAACTCTTTCGAGCGCCTTCGCACTGACTCTGGCTCGAAGCGGAAAAAATGTGCTCATCGTCTCTCTCGATCCCGCACACAATCTCGGCGATGCGCTGCGCACTCCGCTCAATGGTAAACCCATCACCGTCGAACCACACCTCGACGCGCTCGAAGTGGATTTGGCGGAATGGGTCGATAAATATCTCAAAGAGAGCCGCGAGCAGCTAAAATCGAACTACTCCTATGACATGGCGCTCAATCTCGACTCCTTTTTCGATATCCTCAAATACTCACCGGGCACCGAAGAGTACGCCGTGCTGTGGGCTATCGAAGATGTGCACTGCACACTCGCACCTCAGTACGATTATGTCGTCTTCGATACACCTCCCACCGCGCTTTCTCTACGATTTCTTTCGCTGCCCGCGATCTCAGGACTTTGGGTGGCAGAACTTACTAAACTTAGAGAGAAAATTCTAAAAAGCCGTCAGACTATCGTAAAACTCAACCCCTCCTCTCCAGTCGCAGAGAGCTGTGTCGACAAAGAAGATGATAAAGTGTACGGCAAACTGCGCAGTATTCGAGAGCCACTCTCGCTCCTGAACTCGCTCTTTTCGAAACAGAGTTTCATAAGCGTCATCATCAACCCTGACGAACTCTCTATATTCGAAGCGCTGAGAATTAAGGATGAGCTTACCCGCCTCGGCATTCCGCTCTCTGCGATCTGTCTCAACAAGCAGGGCGTCTCGGATGCCGAATGGCACATCGACCCGAAATTGAGCCATCTTCCGCGTTTCACCTACAATTTTTCTCGCGACGGAATCCAGTCGCGAGATGACCTCTTCGCTATCGGCCTTGAGCCGCTGATGCATCACTTTTTAAACGAAAAGGAATCGAAACGATGAATCCTTATTTTCTGTTCGCGATCTGTCTGCTCGGCGTTGGTGCTAC
>CAYXOW010000085.1:262-3602 GCA_964466815.1 uncultured Treponema sp. | reverse complement strand
AATATTTCTTCGGTGTCAAAAAAAATCGATGGTTAGGGAAAAGCATCTCCATTCAAGCTGAAAACCTGCTCGAACCCAAAGAGACTAACTATGTCAACATCGGAGGCGCCATCGGCTACAATTTCACCTATAAACTGCGCGAACCATGGAAAGAGATGAAAGGAACCTTTACCTTTTTCCCGCGACACTCCTTGCTGTACATGCCCATTTCGATGATCATCGGAGGTTCCGACCGTTTCTTCCTCAATCTGTATACAAGCCGAAGGCTCATCGGCGAGGGACACATCGTCGAGAAAAGCCACCTGAGACGCGCAAAAATCGATGGCATCGAGGAGATGCAGGCCGAACAAGTCGAGCGCTCGGGAAAAACCTTTTTCCTCTACTGGCGCTACGGCGATCTGAAGAGCGCCCTTTTAAAAACGCTCGACGCCATGCCCGACCCCACTACACTGCAACATTTTTGTTGCTTTCGCGACAATAAAACATTTTTCCTTTACCTAAAGCCAATCAACGGCGCAATCGAAACCAACCTGAAGTGCTTCATGGACCAGTGCCCGCACTACTTCCGCCAAGAGAAGGAAACGGACGCGCTTTGAGGCGCTCTGCACTCAGAAGCGCGCGGTGAGAAAGGAGATCGCCATGGACCCCGAAATGAAGAAACGAATCGACGCGGCCCTCGCGGAAATCAAGGAACCGCAATCCGACGTGCCTATCGTCGATCTTGGTCTTGTGCAGAAAATCACCTACAGCGAGAAAGAAAAGACATTGGTGCTGCGGCTCGCAATCGGATATCCGCCCGGCGAATGCCCCGCATGCCTGGCTATCAACGAAGTCGTGAAGAACGGCATCGTTCGACGCGCGCGCGAAGCGTTCGAAAAGGCGTTCCCGGAATTATCAGTTGTGATAGAGTAAGAGCAAGGACAAAGAATGATCCGTGTGTGCATCTTTCAAATTGGGCAAGACCATTACTGTATACCAGCCGATTCGATTGAATTTGTCTACCCTTACTGTGCGGTGACGCCCATTCCCCACGAATCTGCAAGCATTGAAGGTGTGATCAATGTGCACGGTGCGATCGTGCCTGTCATCGACATGGGGATAAAATGCACTCAGAAACCGCTCGAACACAGTCCGACCCACAAGCTTATGGTCATTCAGGTACAGAAACGTAAAGTCGCCCTGCACGTCGAAGAGGTCGCGGATGTCATCGAAGTAGACCAGGAAAACTGGCAGAAGCGGGAATCAGTTGTGCCGGGCATCAAGATGCTCGATGGAATAATCAAATATCATGGTAACCTCGCACTTCTGTACGACCCAGTACGATTCTTTGCCGCCGAGATCAGTGAACATACTGAATCCGAAACGCAATGAAACTTCCGAAAAAGACATGTCGTCCGCTCATCGACGAACATGAACTGCAAACTCTGCTCGATCGTCATTCGGCACCGCTTCAACGCGCCTTCGAGGCGAACTTCGGCTTCAAGCGCGACGCAGTGCATTTCTATTCCATTAAAAAGGCAGTGCAAGCGCTCCTCGAAGCAAATTTGGAGTTGGAGTCGACAATTGGACATACAACCTTAGAAAATATAGTTGGACAGCTATGCGAAATTCCGATGCGGCCGGAAGTGCTCCGGACGGTCGTTCCCCATATCACTGTGTATGAGACGTATTTTTTTCGCCACCCAGAACACTTCGAGTGGCTTCGAACCACATTTCTTCCTGAACTTAAAGCGCGTAAACGAGCCGCGAGAGATTTCGACATTCTCTGTTGGTCCGCAGGCTGCAGCACAGGTGAAGAGGCGTATTCGCTCGCCATCGTTCTTTCCGAATGTTTCACGGCACAAGAAGGATGGAATGTGAAGGTGATCGCAACCGACATCAACCCTGTATCGCTCGATATCGCGCGCAAAGGCTGCTATGGCGAATGGTCGTTTCGAAATGTACCCTCAACAGTTCGGTCGAAATTTTTTTCACCATGCGACAACGAGAGAGAATCCGTCCGTGGATTGCCTGGCATCTCGCGGTGTCGCGTCGATCGCTCGGTACAGGGTCTGGTTTCTTTCTCCGAGTTGAACCTTCATGTACCACAATGGGATGCATTGAACGCGGAATTGTCGGAGAGGACTTTCGACATTATTTTTTGCAGAAATGTCCTCATTTACTTACACCTCAATGCGGCGAAGACCCTTGTAGCGCGCTTTACCGAAAAACTCGCTTCTCACGGTGTGCTCGTCGTTGGGCCAAGCGAGCCGTGGCTTCTCAAGGATACCGCATTGATCCCTCATTCGATCCCCGGCGGAAGTGTATTTTTTAAAGAAGAAAATTCTCGTCGTCGCGCCACTCAGCAGTCTGTACACAGCGCCTGGGCTGCAGCATCGCTCGAGAGTACAACACGCACTCAAGCTTCTCCCGTAGCGGAGCGTGCTCCCCAAAAAATCGTGAATGCGCTCGCGATACAAACCGCGCAATTTTCTCCTGAAAACACCCACAAAAACACGAGAGAACGTGCCATCCAGCGTGCGCGTCAGCTCGCCGATTCGGGCGAAACCGAGCAAGCATTAGGACTTATCTCTGAACTCTTGAAAGAAGAGACTACAAATGCCGAACTCTATTATCTGAGGGGTGTGGCACTGCTTCATAAAGGAGATTCAGCATCGGCGGAATCAGATATTAAAAAATCGCTCTTTATCGAGCCGGACAACATCGTCGCCTATATTGCGCTTGCCTCTATCGCAAAAGCGCAGGGAAATTTGCGCGAAATGAAAAAACATTACTCAAATGCTCTTTATTATCTGTCGAAAATAAATGAGACGGATATTGTGCCTGATTCGGATGGAATTCCGGCACAAGCGATGCGCGATATGGTAGAGTCGCTTATGGCGAATGAGGGACTAACTGCCAACAAGGATTGATATGCATGACGAGCGGCAAAGAAGATAATCGTTGCGAGACTCTCGAAAATCATAACTCCTTGCCGCGCACCTCTGAGGAGCTGCTCAAGGCGCGCGCTCATGAACTCGCCAAAGTGCCTCGCCGAATAACGAAAAAAGTCGAGTTCCGCGCGATCGAATTTCTACTCTCCGGGATGTCTTTCGCATTCGAGATAGAGAGCGTACGCGAAATCCTACGGAATGACAGATCGATGACAGCGCTTCCCTTTATGCCTCCGTATTTCAGAGGCCTTATCAATGTGCGTGGCGAAATTGTCCCTGTGATCGATCTCGCAGAATTTCTCAATCTTGCAGCAGCCCATACTCAGCACAAGGCATCCAAATCTTTCATAATTATACAGCAACGCGATATTGTGGTCGCGATTCCGTGCGAACAGATTCTTCGCATG
>CAYXOW010000085.1:0-230 GCA_964466815.1 uncultured Treponema sp. | reverse complement strand
CGAAATTGCAGCACAAAGCGCTGTGGTCGCTGATCTCGCCAAAGGTTGCGGGCGCGGCGGCATCATCGTGATCGACGCCGATCGGCTGGTGCAGCGGCTCTTAAACAGTCTGAACAGTGCATGAACCGAAAGATGGAGGGGAATATATGCTTAAAAATCTTAAGATGCGCGCCAAATTGATTCTTGGATTCGGCGTCGTCATTCTTGTGCTGATTAGCCTTTCGGTGTAT
>CAYXOW010000084.1:4653-10055 GCA_964466815.1 uncultured Treponema sp. | reverse complement strand
GGTGCGGCGAATTCTCCGTCATCTTCTTAAAAAGGAGAGAATTTCACTTTCGGATATCCAGACTGAAATCATTCTTGTCGCCAAGGAACTCTTGCCTTCTGATATGGTAGGCATGTCGCGCAGCATGGTGCGCGGCATCGTTACGGAATCGGGTGGTAGAACGAGCCACGCGGCGATCCTCGCGCGCGCATTCGAAATTCCCGCTGTACTCGGCGTTGGGCCGAACTTCGTGGATCAGGTCAAGCAGGGCCAGCTCATCTATGTCGATGGCGATAAGGGCATTGTGGCGGTAGATCCCGACAACGTGTTCATTCAGCGCGAAAAAGCCGCGCGCGCCGCGCGCGCTCAGCGCGAAATGGAAAACAAGGAACTTCGCGACGTGCTCGCCCAAACAAAGGATGGCACACGGATTCATCTTGTCGCGAATATCGAAATGCCCGACGAAGTTGCGAATGTCATCGAATATGGCGCGGAGGGCATCGGTCTGTTTCGATCGGAATTCCTCTTCCTCGGTGGCCATGTGCCCGGCGAAGAAGAGCAATGCAAGGCCTACTCCAATGTGTTGCAGGCAATGAATGGGAAACCGGTGACCATCCGCACACTCGACATCGGAGGTGACAAGGTGCTCCCGGAGCTCGGGGCGATGGGCGAGAAGAACCCGCTCCTGGGGTGGCGCGCCATCCGTTTCTGCCTCGAAAAAACGGAGCTCTTCAAGACGCAACTCCGTGCGATTCTTCGCGCTTCGGTGCACGGCAAAGTCAAGATCATGTTTCCGATGATCAGCACGATCGACGAACTCATCCGCGCGCAGGGGCTTCTCGCCGAGGCGAAGTGGGAGTGCAAAGCTCACGGTCACCTTATCGACGCCAACATCGAGACAGGCATCATGATCGAAGTGCCCTCGGCGGCGATCTGCGCGGATGTGCTCGCGCGCTCCTGCGACTTTTTCTCAATCGGCACGAACGACCTCAGCCAGTACACGCTCGCGGTGGATCGAGGCAACCAAAAAGTCGCGTATCTGAATGAACCTTATAGCCTCGCCGTGCTTCGCCTTATCCGCATGACGATCGGCTATGGCGAGCACGCGCACATCGCGGTGAGTCTCTGCGGCGAGATGGCTGCCGATCCTGCAAGCGCAGTGCTTCTCGTGGGTATGGGGCTCAGAACGCTCTCGATGTCGGCAAGTTCGATTCCAGCTATTAAACGTGTGCTTATGTCCATAAGCATCGAAGAAGCTCAAGCCATTGCTCATCAGGCACTCTCGATGCGGACTTCCACGCAGGTGTCTGCGCTTCTCAACTCTAGAATAAACCTATAGGAATTTTATGAACACAAAAAGAAAGGCCCAGAGTTCATCTCCGACATCTGGCAAGAGAGCTTCGGCGAAGTCGAAAGGGCCGAACGATTCCGCGATCGTGCCGAAAACCGAACGCAAATCCGCGCCCAAACCTGCACGGGAGCTGGCATCATCGGAGAGTGAGGCCAAAGACCTCGAGCCGTTGGTCCGGTACGAAAATCTTCCGCTCGTGGTGATCGCAGGAAGGCCAAATGTGGGCAAATCCACGCTCTTCAACAGGCTCATCGGCAAACGCCGGGCCATCACCGACCCGACCCCGGGTGTAACTCGCGATCCCATCGAGGAAGAGTGCGAGCTGCGCGGCACGGACAAGCGAGTTACGGTAGTCGATACTGGTGGTTTCAAACTTGAGCGCGAAGGGCTGGATGAGCTTGTGATCGCGCGGACGCTCGCCTATATCGAACGGGCCGCTCTCATCCTGTTTATGGTGGACGCAACGGAAATAACGCCTGAAGATGAAGAATTCGCAGCGTTTCTGAGGCCTTACGCCGCGAAGCTGGTGCTGGTGGTGAACAAGGCCGACAGCCCCGAGCGCGATGCCCTCGTGTGGTCGCACGCCCGCTGGGGTTTTCAACCGATGATCTTCGTGTCCGCCGAGCATAACCGCAACATCGATGAGCTGGCGGAGACTGTGGCCGCTCGCCTCGATTTTACGCGCGTGCGCGCGGTCGATATCGAAAAGGCGGATATCCGCATTGCGATCATGGGAAAGCCCAATACCGGTAAGTCGACACTTCTCAACGCCCTCGTTGGGCATGAGCGGAGCATCGTTTCCGATGTGCCGGGTACGACGCGCGATGTCGTCGAGAGTCGTTTCTTGTACAAAGGCAGAGGGATCACCGTGCTCGACACCGCAGGTATCCGTCGGAAGAAAAAGGTAACCGACAATGTCGAGTACTATTCAGTCACCCGCTCGATCGCTGTGGTGAGCCGGGCCGATATTGTCGTGCTCCTCATCGACGCTATTGAGGGGCTCTCGGACCAGGATAAGAAAATCGCCTCCTTTGCGGTGGAAGCTGGGCGGCCGGTCGTCTTTGCACTCAGCAAGTGGGACAAGATGCCCGCTATCAAGAATGCGTTTGAGGCTGCACGCGACAAGCTTCGCTTTTTCTTTGGACAGATGGGGTATGCACCGGTCGTCGCGCTCTCAGCTAAAGAAGGGCAGGGAATCGATACACTGATGTCGACCGTCGTCTCGCTGTACGGCAAGGCGAACAAGATCATCGAGACTTCGCGCCTCAATCAGGCGGTCGCCTCGTGGATCGAGGAGACGCCGCCTCCTGTCGGCCCGCGAACGCACTTCAAACTGCGCTATGCGGTTCAAGCCTCGGTAAATCCACAGCGATTCATTTTCTTTGTGACCCGTCCCGAAGCAGTGGCGGAGTCCTACCGGAGCTTTCTCAAAAATAAAATACGCCTCGAATTGGGGCTCGATGGCATTCCAATCCAGCTTGAGCTTCGCGCTTCGCGGAAAGATAGATTCAGGAGCTGATGCATGCCGTACTTGAGCATTGGGCAGTTGGAGAAGCTTCTCTCTGTTCCGGCCTCGACGCTGCGATTCTGGGAGAAAACAGTTCCCTTTTTAACGCCCTCTCGCTCGCGGTCTGGTAGGAGAACATATTCGCTCGGCGAAGCGGCGCTCATCGCTCGGCTCAAACATCTGGCGCTCGATCGCAAACTCGGCCTCAATCGCGCGCGGCGCATGCTCGAGTTCGAGCTACTGTATGGGGATCAGGATTTTCGCGCGAGGGCTAAGGCGCTCCGCGATGAGATGTTGCTTCTCATGATGGAGAGCGAACGTTGGCGCCATGTGCACCATCAGCTTGTTGCAGGGGCGAAAATACCGAAAGAGGAGCCATGTGATGGATCAGAGCATTAAGCGTTTAATGGAATTTGTCGATGCATCGCCGACGCCCTTTCAGGCGGTCGATAGTCTTAAAAGCACACTTGAGGCGGCTGGAGCCATTTCGCTCGACGAGAGGGCGGTGTGGCAGTTGGAACCTGGTGCCCTATACTATGTGGAACGCGGCGGCAGCGCCCTCATCGCTTTCAGAATCGGGCTCAAACCAGCCTCCGAAGGTGGTTTTTTGCTCGCCGGAGCGCACACCGACAGCCCTACTCTCAAGCTGCGTCCCGAAAAAAAACTCAACCCCAAAGGGTACCTCATGCTCTCGCTCGAGTCCTACGGCTCGGCGATTCTTTCTGGTTGGCTCGACCGCCCTCTTGGCATCGCTGGGAATATCGCAGTGCGCGAAAATGATTCCGTTTCGACCCACTATTATATAAGCCACGAACCTATGGCGGTCATTCCCAACCTTGCGATCCACCTCAATCGCGATATCAACAAGGGCTTCGAGTATAACCTTCACCACCATATGCCAGCGCTTTTCGGGCTGGCAAGTGCCAAGGATGAGGGGTCTTCCGAGTCTCCCTACGGAGAGATCGTGCGGCGCATTGCATCCGAGCTCAGTATCGATCCGAGTTCCGTAGTCTCTATCGACCTTCGATTTTTCGATATGGAGCCCTCGCGCCTCATCGACAATTCTCTCATCAATGCGCCGAGGTTGGATGATCTGGCGGGATGCGCGGCGATCGTGGAGGCCTTTATCGGCGTAGAGGCGCAGTCGGCGACACAGGTTGCATGTTTCTTCGATTCCGAAGAGATCGGTTCGATGACGCCTGGTGGCGCTCAATCCGCGTATCTTCGGGATACGCTCGCGCGGATCGCGCTGGCGTCTCGAAGTTCCGGGCAGGATTTTTACCGCGCCCTCGCCAACTCTTCCTGTATTTCGGTCGACGCATCTCAAGCGATACACCCAGGGTACCTCGATAAGTTCGACGATTACTACACGCCCGTTCTCGGCAAAGGTGTCGCGGTCAAATCAAACGCGAACATGAATTATTCGACAGACTTCGTTTCAGCGCAGATCGCCGCCGCCGTAGCGGGGAGGGCCGGCATTTCGACGCAGCGCTACATGGCCCGCGCCGACCTCCAGCCCGGAAAGACCATCGGCCCCATCACCGCGAGCCGCACAGGCATCCCAACCCTCGATGTGGGGCATCCGCTGCTTGCAATGCACGCAATCCGCGAGACTATCGCTGCATCCGACCACCTCGATATGATCAAATTTCTCAAAGCGTTCTACGCGTAGTCTAGAATCGATTTCCCGCACCACCAACGACCGATTTAGTTTATCACGGCTCACGCAGCCCATAAAAAAGGGCCGTACAAATAAAAAAGGCCGCCCAATCGGGCGGCCCTCGTTTTTTTATTGTGGTCTTACTTCGCGAGCGGCTGATAAGTCTTGAGCGGATCCCACATGCCATCGCGGGTTTCACCCTTGATGCTCGGAACCTTCAGCACCTGTCCCGGATAGATGAGGTCAGGGTTCGAAGGATCTTTGAAGGTTGCTTTGTTCGCCTGGTAGAGTACCGGCCACTTGTACGGATTATTGTAGATGAAAGAGTATTCCGCGATTCTCCAGAGGCAATCTCTGCGCGCGGGAATGAGACGCACCGTGTAAGATGCGGGCAGAGGTGCGAATTCACCGATCTGCATGAGCGTCCAGTATGCCTGGCCGGCGAGATCTTTCGCCTTCACATAGTCGGCGGCGTTGAACGCTGCTTTTGCGTCTGCGAGCTGGCTTCCACCTTTGGCGAAGAGTTCAGGATAGTTGTGCACAGCGTTCTTGGACGCTGCCCAGTCGTATCTACTCTGCGCATCGGCGATCGCGACCTGCGCGTACTTCATGTTCTGTGCAGCCTCTTGGGCTTTTGTTTGTGCGGCAGCTTGCTGTGCAGCAGCTTGCTGTGCAGCAGCGGCCCTCTCGCTGTTCACCTTGGCCATTAACTCATCCGAGAGAATGTTCATGACATCTTTGGAGAGCGCAAGGCTTGCATCGTAGCTCTTGTCGCTGTACGCCTGATCGGCAGCCTGCATCGAGGTGCTGGCGTCGCGGTACTGAGTCGGATAATCGGAAGAGAGGTTCACCTGATCGGCCCAAGCCATACGGCTGTGTGCGGTGCCCAGCGCGTCGGCGGCAAT
>CAYXOW010000084.1:0-4588 GCA_964466815.1 uncultured Treponema sp. | reverse complement strand
GACCTGGTTGGCGAGCTCGGTGGCAGCGGGGTACTTCTGGATGCCGTAGGCGATTTCGGCGCCGGACATTGAAGTGGAGGCGTCTTTATACTGCTGCGGGTAGTCGGTCTTGATGCCGTTCTGATCGGCCCAGGCCATGCGCGCCTTCGCGGCGGCGATGGCGGAGTCGGCGGCTGCCTTGTCCTTTGCGAGCTGCTCTTTGGCTGCGCGGTCCGCAGCTACCTGTGCCTTAAAGTCATCGGAGAAAATATCGGATACTTCCTGTGCCTTCTGAGCAGAGGTCACATAGTCTTGGTTTCCGTAGGCAACATAGGAGTTAACCATGGCGACACTCGCGACCTTGTACTCATCTGGGTAATCGGCGCGAATGTTGTTCTCGTTGGCCCAGGCCATGCGCGCCTCGGCGTCGGCGATGGCGACATCAGCCGCTTTCTTGTCGGCAGCCTTCTGTGCAGCGAGCTCCTCAGCCTGCGCGGCCTTGATTTTGGCAGCTTCGCGCGCTGCAAGCACCTCAGCTTGGAAGGAGTCGGACAGCGTTGTGGAAACTTGCTGGGCGAGTGTAGTCGCTGAATCATATTTCTCAATGCCATAGGCGATTTCGGCGCCGGACATTGAAGTGGAGGCGTCTTTGTACTGCTCCGGATAGTCGGTCTTGATACCGTTCTGATCGGCCCAGGCCATGCGCGCTCTCGCGTCGGCCATAGCAGAGTCGGCAGCGGCCTTATCCTTCGCGAGCTGTTCGAGGCGTGCTTTTTCTCGTGCCTGGACCTCTTGGTTCACCATGTTGTCGGAAAGACCGATATAATTTGAGACTTCGTTCGTCTCAAAGGTCGCATCAGCGTATTGCTTCTGACCATAGAGCGTTTTTGCTTTGTCGAGGTGTTCAGATGCGGCTTGTAGATAGATGTTGTTGTCGAGATTGACCTCGGCAGCTCTGCCCTTTGCGTCCGCAAGGTTGGTCTCAGCTTGGGAGATCGCTTTTTCGACATCGGCAGCTTTGGCGTTGGAGGCATCGCGCGCAGCGTCGAATGCAGCGGCGGCATCCTGATACCCACTGTAGGCGCTCACATAGGATCCGTCTTGCATATTCTGATCTGCCTCAGACAGGATATCGATCGCATTTTTATATTCATCCGGCGCATTGATGTCGGCTTTGACATCGAGAGCACCTGCCTGAGCCTTGGCAGCCAGGTCTTTGCCTTCATAAGCTCGCTGCTCGGCACCCTTTGCGTCGACGAACGCGTAATATGTCTGCGCTTCCTTGAGTGCTGCTGTCGAGGCGACGATATCGTCCTTCGTGTTCTTCATCCAGAGGTCCTGAGCGGCCTTGTACCTGTCTTCTGCCATCGTGTAGTACATCGCGATAGTGTCGTACTTTGCATACCCATTTTTCTCGATGTCGGCCCGAAGCACGTTTACCTGCGCAGCCGCAGCGGCGTTGTCGAACATCGCTCCAGCGAGCTGGTAGGTTTCGATCGCTTGGGAGAAATTCGAAGCTTCTGCGTACGTTGCGGCATCCGCATAAGTGTTCAACCCAGCGTCGTACTGGGTGGAGGCTTGTGTCGGGGCGTCGACATTCATCGCTGCAAAGCGTGCATCGTCGGCAGACTCTTTTACAGCCTCGGTGCGGAGCGGCATACCTTCTTTGACGACTCCATCCCACGAAGCAACGAGCTGCGTGAGCTTATCTTTGAGCGGATAGGCTTTAACACCGTCGTACTGAGCCGGCGTCTCAACAAGATTTTTATACTCGGCCGCAACAGCCTCGTATTCGTCGCTCGCGGCTTTGAACTCAGTACAGAGTCTAGCGCGAAATTGGTCGCTTCGCTCTTGAGCGTCGTCGCCTGCTGGAACAGGTTCTGGAGCTCGTATTTTTCAACAGATGGCTGGCTCACCGGGGATGCAGCGGGCGTTGTCGGCTGCCCACCTTGTGTGGTGGCTGATGGAGTTTCTGTTCCCTTTGGTACCTGACCGGCGTTAGTGGCGCACGATGCTAGAACAAGCGCAACAATCGCCAGCAGAGGGAGAAACCGTTTCACAAATTTCATCGCTACCCTCCTGGAATATTTCGATCCTTTCATCAATGATATAACCATATGACAATCGAGTAAACACTGAAAATCACTTTTCTTTATGGAAAAAACCTCCTTTCTCTTCCTTACGGATATAAGCAAAAAATGGTATATAAATACATCATAATTATATCACCTGATAATGCCGATAACAATTTTTCTTGAAAATCCTTCTTTTGTGCGCAATCATGTATATCGGCTACATTCGAAGCATTGATAACAGGTGTGAGCATGAAAACAGAAATGGACATAACGCGGTTGCCGACGCGGCAGAGTATCGGTGTACCGGCCATCTTGTGCATCCTGCTTCTCATGGTAGGGTGCGGAGAATCCGTGCAGTTTCCTCGCGATTACACGCGGGTGAAAGCGGATGTGCGGATGTGGCAGAACTCGACAGAGCGTTTTTCTCTTGTGCTGATCACGAATCCTAATCGAGTTCAAGGATTTGCGGAGTGGGGGCGAGTCGGCATATATGGCAGGATCGTCAACGTCTCGAAGTCGGGCTCCTCGATGTCGATAGATCTAGGCGATGGAGGAATGAACGGTGTCAGGCTCCTCGCCATCGAGAAAGGAAGCAAGATCGAGGTCCACTGCGAGCTGCCGAACGGCACCTCACAGACTCTTAGGAACCAGGTCTCGAGCGCAAAAATCGTCGCTGATCGAGTTCGGTTTAATTCGGCAATCAGAATTTACGGTGGTGAGCTGAAAGAGCGGCAGAGCAATGGCAGAGATGTGTCGATACGGCTGCAATATGTCGCCTCGTCGCGCCTTTCGGAGCAAAAGACCCTGGATGAAGTCCTCAGGCGAGGAAAATCGATTCGAGATGCTGCAATATTCCGCCGAACCCAGCAGGAAGAAAGTCCGCTGACCATCTACGATCAAAGCGCCCCAGAAACAGAAGGTGGCGGCGTCGGGATTTCGTCGACACCGCCTTCCAAGCCTCCGTTGCCACCCCTCATTTTTGAGGAAATTCAGTATCCAGTCTATGAATCGGCCCACATATTGAGCGTCGCGACACAGCGATATCGCTTCGATGGCGGGGCGCACGGTGCGGCGTCCACTGACTTCGATGTGATCGATGTAGCGAGAAGAACGCAGCTCAGGGCGGACGATATATTGAAAGAGGGATGGAAGAAGGCGCTTCTGCCTGCGCTGAGCGAGGAACTCCTCCGCCAGGGAAGCTACACCGGCATAGACACTACAGGCGGACTGAAAGCGCTCGGTCTCTTCGAAGCCGAGCTGAGCCCGCCTGACAAAGTGTTTGTGTGCATGACCGGATTGGGTTTCGAGTACGATCGTTATCGGATCGCGCCCTGGGCCATGGGAGAGTACATCGTCGTACTCCCATGGGACCAGGTAACGGCATATCTGAAAGACGCGATCAAGCCTTTTTGAGGATCAATTTCCAGGTTTTTTCGCCGGCTTCGACGGAAGCGCCGACGGTGATGCCGCGTGCAGCGCTGCCATCATTCGCAGCACTGCCATCACCGGCGCCGACGTCATTCCACTCGATGCCCACTGCGAGAGTCTCTTCTGCGACGAGGGTGCGGAACCGGTCGAGCGCGGCGTGAAGTTCGGGGTCGCCACTCAGAGTGAGGATAATCCTGTCGGTGACATCGAGTCCGGCGTCTTTGCGCGCGTTCTGCACGCCGCGGATGAGGTCGCGCACGTAACCTTCGTAGAGCAGCTCCGGCGTGATGGTAGTGTCGAGCGCGATGGTGAGCGTGCCCTCGTTGAGCACCTTGAGGCCGGGCTTCTCTTCGCGCACGATGTCGACGCGCGAGGTATCGAGGACGACGACGCGGCCCGAGGCCAGCGTGAGCGAAACTGGTTCGGCGTTGAGTATCTTGACGATGTCGGCCTTGCCGAGGGCTGCGATGCGGGTGGCGGCGTCTTTCATCTCAGGCCCGAGCTCTTTGCCGAGGGCGCGGAAGTTGGCCTTGGCGTGGTATTCGACGAGGTCCTGTTCCTCAGCGTGGATGACGACGCTCTTGACGTTGAGCTCCTCGCGGAGAATGTCTTCCATGCGGGAGAGCACCTCGCGCTCCTCAGCCTGGCGCGTAATGAGCTGGACCGAGGCGAGAGGCTGACGGATCTTGAGGTCGCTGGCGACTCTGAGGGCGCGGCCCATCGAAACGGCCTGGCGCACGATGCGCATGTCGCGCTCGAGATTCGGGTTGCGGTAGCGCTCTTCGGCACTGGGCCAGACCGCGAGGTGGATCGACTCGGGCTCGTGCTCGAGTTTTAGATTTTGGTAGATCGTCTCGGTGACGAAGGGGATGACCGGCGCCATCACGAGAGTGAGGCGGCGGAGTACCCGGTAGAGGGTCTTGTAGGCGCTCTTTTTATCGGCGTCGTTCTCGGATTTCCAGAAGCGGCGGCGCGAGCGGCGGATGTACCAGTTGTTGAGGCTGTCCACAAATTCAACCATAGGTCCGATCGCAGCCTGCATATCATAGGCTTCCATGCCCGCAGTGACATCAGCGACAAGCTTTTCGCATACCGAAAGGATCCAT
>CAYXOW010000083.1:8566-10245 GCA_964466815.1 uncultured Treponema sp. | reverse complement strand
GTTCGATGAGATCAAAGCATGGGTCGACCGACCGATCGGCAAGATGGACGGCGTCATCACGACTCGCGATTCGATGTTCGGCGACTCCGCATTCGTCGATCTCATCCACAGGATCCAGCTCGATCTCTCGAACGATCCCACCCTGGGGCTGAAACCTGCCGATATCTCCTTCGCAGCCCCGCTCTCCGCGGATTCAAAGATTCCGTCGAGCCCCGATGGCACGCTTTATGTGCGCGACATGTTCAACCTCTATGTGTATGAGAACTTCCTCTATACGATGACGCTCACCGGTAAGCAGGTGAAGGATTTCCTCGAGTACTCCTACAAGTACTGGTTCGACACCATGCCGAACGACGGCAACCACATCATCGCATTCCAGAAGGACAAAGACGGCAAGCTCGTGTTCGACAACCGCACCAACATGCCGCTCACCGCAACTCGCTACTACAACTACGACTCCGCAGCGGGCATCAACTATGTCGTCGACATTACGCAGCCCGCGGGCAACCGCATCACCATCACCTCGATGTCCGACGGTCGCATCTTCAACCCGGACGAAACCTATACGGTCGCGATTAACTCCTATCGTGGCTCCGGCGGCGGCGGCCATCTCGAGCTCGGCGCAGGCATCGACAAACCGACCATCCTCTCGATGAAGCTCGTCAACGGCGCGACCACGAAGGACCTCCGCTACTTCCTCCTGAAGTGGTTCGAAAAACAGCAGGGAACCATAAAAGTATCGCCGATCGGCAATTGGGAAGTGATCCCCTCCGATCTCGCAGCGCTCGGCGAGAAGACCGACTACCCGCTACTCTATCCTTCCAAATAATCTCCTCGCGCGCATTTTTCGAGGCCGCCCACGGTGGGCGGCCTTTTTTTATCGCGGCGCGGCAGGCACGCTTGGCCTTATGGCGTTCTTGGTTGTATGGCGCCCTTGATCGTCGTGATTGCTTAGAGCCTTTGGTCCTATGGCACACTTGATTATATGTCGCGCTTGATTTTGACGCGCAACATCTCTATATTTGAAATATGAATAGCGCTCGCCCGCATGGGGAGCGAATATTACGCCGATGGGCATGAGCCACGGCAGCGGAGAGATTCCGCAAGGAGAATCGCTATGAACAAGAGACCGTATATGGACATCGGTTCCATTTTCGACGACATTTTCGAAGCGGCAAAAGATTTTGGGGAAAAAATGAAGAATTTTGCCCCCGACTTCGGTATGCCTGGCGGCCCCGGACCCAACGATCAGGACGAAGGTCCTGGCAAGCCCGGCTGCCACGGCATGGGCGGTGGCGCCTGGTTCGAGGCGCACGGCGACGAGAATGTCGATTACTATCCCAACTATTCCTATCCGCCTCTCAATGTCTTCATGCTGGCGGATAAAAGCCTTGTCTTCGAGTTCGCGCTCGCGGGCTTCGACGAAAAGAACATGAGCCTCTCCTTCCAGGGTGACTACATGGTTTTCTCGGCGCGCATCGACGCGGAGACACCTGAAGAGGGCGTCCGCTACTTCAAACGCAGACTAAAACTCAAAGACATCGACAAACAGAAATACTATGTACCCGCGGACAAGTTCGACCAGAGCAAAGTTAAGGCCTCGTTCCGCAATGGCATCCTGAAGGTCACCGTACCGCCCAAGGAAGTAGTCGACACCCCTGAAGGCATCAAGATCGAGA
>CAYXOW010000083.1:7004-8545 GCA_964466815.1 uncultured Treponema sp. | reverse complement strand
AAGAAGGCGAGTGAGCGCGCGGCGTCGGGCCGGGTGCACTCTCTATTGCGTGGGTAACGCCCGCGCCGGTCTCTGCGCGTCTTCTACTCGAGTGCGATACTCCTCGCCACCACGACGTCGACATCGGTGCCGAGCGCTTTGGGGAGAACGATCGCGCTGCGCTCCGTGGGCAGACGCACGGAAATGCCCCGCAGCGCCTTGAGAAGTTCGGGGATTCGCTCTTTGGGAAAGCCCGTGCGGGTGCGGACGGGAACGCGGCGGGGCAAGTTTGAGGTGACATCGGGGGCACGCCCGTCCGGCAGGAGCGCGGCGCAGGTGAACGTGACCACGCGCTTCGGGTTGAGGACTTCTTCGCGCGCGTACTGCTCGCCTCGGACGCAGCGGTTGCCGGTGACCTTCATTTCACCGCTCGCGTCAGTGTCGATCGTAAGGTGGCAGCCCATTGGGCAGGTGATGCAGATCAATTCTTTCATAACTCGGAACCTCAGACCAGTGCAATTTCTATCACGGAGTCGCGTCCCGCGGCGGCGACATCGGACGGAGCGATGGTCAAACTTAGCATCTCCGAGGGCTGCACGTGGGCCAACTTGCGCGATTTGACCACGGCGCCATCGAGGCGCACCTCGAGCCGCGCGTCGTTCTTGACGACGAGGCTCCGCATGTAGATGCGATTCTCGCGCTCGGGATTGAGGCGCATGGGCATGACATAGCGGATATTGGCCCCGGTTTTAAGGCGGATTTCGCGCGCAGGACGGTAGCCCGAGAGCCAGGCCGCAGCGTTCGCGCCCGCTCGCCTCGCCTCCTCGACCACATAGTCGACAAGATCGTGCACATGGAGCACATTGCCGCAGGCGAACACACCTGGTAGCGTCGTCATGAGCGTGCTGTCGACCCAAGGTCCGTTCGTCGTCGGCTGAATTTCGATGCCGGCGTTCCGCGAAAGTTCGTTCTCCGGCACGAGTCCCACCGAGAGGAGCACGGTATCGCATGCGATTTTGAATGCCTTTTCGCGTATGAGCGCGCCGCTCTCGATCGGCGTGACCTCGATTCCTTCGACGCGATCTTTTCCGTAGATGTCCGTCACGAGGTGCGAGAGGTAGAGCGGAATATTAAAATCGTTCAGGCACTGAACGATGTTTCGCGTCAGTCCGCTCGGGTAGGGGAGAATCTCGATCACGGCGTGGACCTTGCAGCCTGACCAGCTCATGCGGCGCGCCATGATGAGCCCGATGTCGCCCGAGCCGATGATCACCACGTCCTTGCCCGGAATATATCCCTCGATGTTCACGAGGCGCTGAGCGAGGCCTGCGGTGTACACACCTGCCGGTCGGGTGCCGGGTATACGGATATTTCCACGATTTCGCTCGCGGCAACCCATCGCCAGCACCACCGCGCGGGCTTCGATGCGCATCATTCCGTCGTTGGGCGAGACGCAGTACACAGCCTTTACATCATTTTCTTCGCGCAGGTCGAGCACGGTTGTCTTAAGCGAGGCATGAATGTTCTTAGCGCGAACCTGAGTCTCGAATCGCTGGGCAAAC
>CAYXOW010000083.1:6547-6980 GCA_964466815.1 uncultured Treponema sp. | reverse complement strand
CTTCGTTGAATTCGATGAGGCCGAATCCGTTGTGGATGCACTGCATGAGGATGCCTCCCATGCTGTCTTCCCGCTCAAGGATGAGTACGGAGTGTCCGCGCGCGTCGAGCTCAAGCGCGGCGGCCATGCCCGCTGCCCCTCCGCCGATGACCACGGCGTCGTAGTTGAGCTGTTTCATAGGCTCCCCCTCAATACGGTCGAGTCGCCGCCGCGCTTGGTGATTTCGTCGAAGCTCATGCCGGTTTCGCGCATGAGTATGCGAATGATCTTGTAGGTGCAGAAGCCGCCTTGACAGCGCCCCATCTGGGCGCGCGTGTAGTACTTGATGCCGTCGAGGGTTGTGTGGCCTGCGCGGATCGCCGCGACTATCTCGGCTTCGCTGACGCGTTCGCAGCGGCAGACGATGTCGCCGTACGCCGGATCTTGAGTCACA
>CAYXOW010000083.1:6302-6533 GCA_964466815.1 uncultured Treponema sp. | reverse complement strand
GTCGAGGGTGTAAGGGTCGGCGTCGCGGACTCGCGGTACTTTGTGCACGTACGGGTCCCACTCGGGTTTTTCGACAAGACGGAGGCCGGCCTTTTTGAGGAGGTCTTTGACGTAGTCGCCGATGGCGGGGCTCGCGGTGAGCCCGGGCGACTGGATGCCCGCGACTTGCACGAAGGCGGGCGCTTTGTCGGATAGTTTGATGTAGAAATCGCTTCCGTACGAGGCGCGGAG
>CAYXOW010000083.1:0-6217 GCA_964466815.1 uncultured Treponema sp. | reverse complement strand
TGGCGAAGTCGTCTTTGCTACGGGCAGGCGAGGCGGTCGGGCCGATGAGGACGGTGCCCTCGACGGTCGGGATCACCAGTATGCCTTTGGACACTTCGGTGGGGACGGGAAAGATGACGCGCGAAGGCTTGGACTTCGTCATGCGATCGAGAAGGTAGTACTCGCCCTTTCGAGGCGCGATTTCATAATGTTCCGCACCGAATGCAGCGGAGATGCTGTCCGCATGGAGGCCCGCCGAGTTTACGACGTAGCGCGCGTGAATCTCTTGGCCGGAGGTCGAGAGGATGCGCCACTCATCGCCTTCGCGCTCCGCGGAAGACACTTCAAATTCGGTTTTTACTCGAACGCCGTTCTTTTTTGCGGATTCGACGAGCGAGAACACAAAGCGGTAAGGTTCGAGGATGCCGCCCGAGGGGGCATAGAGTCCGCCTACCACATCGGGGTTCAGCTTGGGTTCGAGCTCGAGCATCCGCTCGCGCGAACACATCTCGATGCCGATGACCCCATTCTCGACGCCCTGAAGATAGAGCTGTTCGATGGCGTGCATCTCGTCCTCGTGGAGCGCAGCGACGAGAATTCCGCAGCGTTCGAATGGAAAGTCGAGCTCTTCGTGCAGGCGGTCGAACATCAGTGCACCCTGCAGTTCGAGTCGAGCCTTTAGCGTGCTGATGTGGTCGTGAAAACCGCCATGCACAATGCCAGAATTTGCCTTCGAAGTTCCGAGCGACACATCGATTTCTTTCTCAAGGAGTGCTACATCGAGTTCATACTGCGAAAGTTTTCGCGCGATATTCGCTCCGCAGACACCCGCCCCAATTATTGCAACATCGTAGTGTTCCATGGGCGACTCCAGTACATTATTGCGCCCAGCGCACAAGGCCCGGGATAAAGCGACCATCGAGCGCGGGGTGCGCAGGGAGGACACGCACCGCATGTCCAATTTGACCCGTGACTTCGCCGTTCATGACGCTCTGATAGCGGTAGTATGGCCCCTCTTGGCCGACGAGTGTCATCGGTTTTCGTACACCGTCGAGAATCTCTCCCTTATTGGAGAGCCGCCCCGAGTAACACTCAACAGCGACTTCTTCAGGGCTCAGCCCCGCGAGGTCGACGAGGACGCGCGTCGTGATCGTTGTTCCGCGCGAAACTACAGGAGCGCCATCGTCGCCAAATTCGACGACTCGCACGCCTTGCCACGCGCGCTTCACCTTTTCGATAAACTGGGAGAGCGAAATGCTCGACTTGTAGGAATCGGCTTCGAGCGCTCTGCTCTCCGCGAGGGCGGCTTCGTAGTACTCGGCGTAGTATTCCTTGAGCATGCGGTGCGTCGCGAACTGGCTGCCGATGAGCTTCATGGAGGCGCGCATTTTAGTGAGCCAACCGCGGGGGATATTGTCGCGACCCCGGCTGTAGAAGAGAGGAAGAATTTCGTGTTCGAGGAGGTCGTAGAGGTCTTTCGCCTCTATGTCGTCTTGAAGATCCTCGTCTTGGTACTCTTCGCCGGAGCCCACCGCCCAACCGATTTCCGGTGTGTAGGCTTCAGCCCACCAACCGTCAAGCACTGAACAGTTCAATACACCATTCATGCCGGCCTTCATTCCCGATGTGCCGGAGGCTTCGAGCGGGCGCCTCGGCGTATTGAGCCAGACATCCGAGCCGCTTGTCATGTAGCGTCCCATCGCCATGTCGTAGTCCTCGATGAACACGATGCGTCCGAACACATCTTCGCGGCGCGAAAAGTGCACGAGTTCGCGGATGAGGTCTTTTCCTTCGGCGTCGTGGGGGTGCGCCTTGCCGGCGATCACGATCTGAAGCGGCATTTCTTTGTTTGAGAGGAGCTTGATGAGCCTGTCCGGGTCTTTAAGAAGCAGAGTGCCTCGCTTGTAGGTCGCGAAGCGTCGCGCAAAGCTCAGAGTGAGCACGTAGGGCGAGAGCACGTCGCTCGAGCGAACCACTTCGCCATCGGGCATCCCAAGTCGAACATAACTCGCCGCAAGCCGCTGCCGGCAGGTCGCCACCAGCCGCTCTCGCCTCCGTTCATGCGTGCGCCAGAGTTCCTCGTCAGAAATTCGGTCGATCGCCGCCCACACTGCGGGGTCGCCTGGATCGAAGTAGAATTTCGGTCCCAAGAATCGATCGAGCAAGTCGAGCATATCGTGGCTGATCCAAGTGCGCGGGTAGACGCCGTTCGTCACATGGCCGATTGGAATTTCCTTGAGTTCGAGCTCAGGCCAGAGTGCCTTCCACATTTTTCGCGACACATCGCCGTGGAGTTTCGACACGCCATTCGATTTTGCGGAGAGGCGGAGGGCGAAGACAGTCATGCAAAAGCTCTCTTGACCATCGAAGGGGTTCTCTCTTCCGAGGCCGAGAAATTCATTCCAGTCCAGCCCCAGCCCACCCACAAAAGAGCGGAAGTATTTATCCATGAGGTCGATGCCGAAACGCTCATTGCCCGCGGGCACCGGCGTGTGCGTGGTAAAGATATTGGTCGGAATCAATGCCTGGATCGCTGCATGCACATCGAGATGGTACTCTTCCATGAGCACGCGGAGGCGTTCCAACGCGAGAAAGGCCGAGTGTCCCTCGTTCATGTGCGTCGCTGCCACCTTGATACCGAGTGCTTTGAGCGCCCGAATTCCTCCTATGCCGAGAAGAATTTCCTGTTTGATGCGCATCTCTTTGTCACCGCCGTAAAGAGTGGCGGTAATGGTGCGATCTTCCGGAGTGTTTTCTTGGATATTCGTGTCGAGGAGGTAGAGCTGGGCTCGCCCGATATCGACGCGCCAGATTCCTGCGCTCACTTTCCTCCCTGCCATGTCGACATCGATCAGGATCGGCGCGCCGTGTTCGTCGACACAGCGTTCGACAGGCATGTTGTACCAATCGTTTTCAGGGTAGGTCTCTTGCTGATAACCATCCGCGTTGAGGTACTGTTTGAAATAGCCCTGACGGTAGAGGAGCCCCACCCCCACGAGCGGCAGGCCGAGGTCGCTCACCGTTTTCATATGATCGCCGGAGAGAACGCCGAGGCCGCCCGAATAGGTCGGCAGCGATACATCGAGTCCGTACTCCATGGAGAAGTAAGCGATCACTCGGTCGTGTGGACCTCGATACCACGGCTTATTCTTCAAATAGCGCTGAAAGCGTGCATAGACTTCGTCGAGGTCCGAGAGGAAGGATGGATCGGAGCCGAGCTGATCGATCGTCTCCTGGCTCAGCATTCCGAGCATTTTCACCGGGTTCTGCCCCGACGCTGCCCAAAGGTCGCCGTCGATTCTAATAAAGAGCGAAACGGCGTCGAAATTCCAAGAGAGCCAGAGATTCCTGGCGAGAGTGTCGAGTCTGGCAAGCCGGCCTTTCAGACTGGGTTTTATAGTGTGCGATACAATTTTCATATCAAGTTACCTCACTGACATTCCTATGTGCTCGTCGGCTGAGCAGGTTCAGGAATCCGTCCCGGATTCTTTGTCGCCGGCGAAGAGCTTGTCGATGAATCGTTTCACGATACCGCCGTTCTCCGGGGCGCCACTGTCTCCCGTCGATTCGGAATGTGACACAGAGCTGCTTGGGGTGGGTTGAGCCGAGGTTGATGTTGCCGACGAGGGTTGCGGCGATATTTCGCGAGGAGACGACTGCGACAGAGGTTTACGTCCACTCCGCTCTCCATGTCTTTCATTTTGGCCGGAGGCAGGAGTTTTCAATATGCCTTTGTATTTATTGCGAAAAAACGCGAGTCGCTCTTCGGTACTCATCGAATAGAGCGATCGGTCGTCATGCTCTTTAGAAGTCTGACGCTCCGAGCGCCGCGATTCATCGCGCCTTCTTCCAGGCTGATCATCGCGTGGGCGCGACTTTTTCGCATTTGAGTAAGATTCTGAGCGGTGATCCCGCCCGGCTCTTTGCTCGTCGCGACTTAGGCGAGCAAAGTCGGTTTTCCTCCCCTCGTCTGCGCTTAGGCGCATCTCGGACACCCGCCGATCATCTTCGCGGCGTGGTCGCTCCAACTCAAGAGGCACTCCATCGCTCTGATCGGCGCAGGTCAGCATTTCAGCGCGCGGCTCCAGCAGCTCGAACTTTGTTCCGAACCTCGAGGTAATTGCCGAAAGCCCTACTTCATAGCGTTCGCACGCGATGCCGACCATCGAGGCGCCTTTTGTGCGCATGATACGAACCCGATCGAGGTAGATATCCGCATCGAGCGGTATATCGAAGTGAATGCCGTGGAGCGCGAGCTCGTTTGGAACCCCCTCGAGATTGTCGTTGGATACGCAGAGCACGAATGGGCGAACACTCTCAGACTCATGACTGTCTGCGCTGGCAGCTGCACTCGCAGGGGTATTCTCTGTCGCGGCGCCGATGTCTGATTTCCCGTCTTGAAGCGCGGTGAATCGAGCGAATATTTCGCTATTTTTCTGCTTGGGAGCTGCAGATGAGATGTGTTCCGCCGAAATTCCATTCAGTCTGAGCCTTGCCTCCACCTCTCGAGATGTCTGGCGGAGATTGCAGAACACCACCACAGCTGGCTGCCCTTGTCGCGCGCGCTCCTGAATGAGCCAGAGCAATAGCCGAAATTTGCGATCCGAGGTAGTTCGATACATCGAAGTAGAAATCGCGTTGAGCGCTGCCTGCGCTTTTTTAAGAATTACAGTAGTGGGATTGTTCGCAAAATCGATCGCAAGATTCTTTGTTCGTATCCCCACGTGCGTGGCAAAGAGTATCGTTCGTCGTTCCCATGGCGGCAGTAGGCAGCTCCAGATTTTTCGTTGCACTTCTGTCGGCAATTCACTCAGCTTGTCCGCCCCCTCGATTGCTAAAAATGTGAATTCCCGCGATCTGAGGCGCTCATCCTGAGCCACCTCGAGAAATGTCTCCGAGGGTATTGCCACAATGCGTGCGTCACGAAGCTCGGTTTCATACGAGCTCAGGTCCGAAGCAGACCTCAGAATGGCGCAGCCCATATCTTCTTCGGTGCACAGTTTCTTAAGCATTTCCAACACTTCGTGGTGCCCCGCGAGAATTAAAACGCGAGCAGGCAAGCTGGCAATCCCTTGGCTCGCTTCGGGAGCGCGGTGTTCATGAAGATATTTCTCGGCAAGCGCAGCGATAAGCGGGGCTCTATACTCAGAGCTCTCGTCGCTCACTAAAATATCCTTGCCGCCGGTAAAAAATGCGTCGCCAATCAGGCCCGCGAAAGAAGTACAAATTTGATCCTCTGCGTATCCCGTACGCTCCAAGAATCCTTCCATGGTCAATCCTTCCCTATTGTGTAAAATATGTCATGTGCCCGAAGGCATCTTTTCATCCTTCAACTGAGGGACTCATCATAATAGATAATCGGCATATGTGGAATAGAAGGAAAACAGTAGCCAAAATATCGATAATGTTGTATCATAATGCACTGTTTCAGAATCTTGAAATAACGGGGTCACACAAAATGGCAACAAAAAAAATTCTCATTCTCGGCGGCGGCTATGGAGGAGTCTGGGCTGGGAAGATTCTCGAGAAACATTTCCGAAAACGGGAAGATGTCGAGATTACGCTTGTCGACAAGCGCCCTTTCCACACTCTGATGACTGAGTTGCACGAAGTCGCAGGATGGCGAACTGAGCCCGAATCCGTGCAGGTGCTCTTTAAAAAGATCTTCGGAGCTAAGAAGATCAACATCGCGCTCGATACCATCGAAAAAGTCGACTTTGAGGGGAAGAAGGCAACCGGTAGAGCGCGCACCTACGATTTTGACTACATTGTGCTCGGACTCGGCGCTGAACCGGAATTCTTCGGCACGCCTGGCGTCGCGGAAAACTCTTTCACACTCTGGTCATTTGAAGACGCGATGAAAGTACGACGTCATGTTGAAGAGAAATTTTACGAGGCTTCTCTCGAAACGAATGTCGAGAAGCGCAAAAAGCTCCTCACCTTCGTCGTCGCCGGCGCAGGCTTCACCGGCATAGAAATGATCGGCGAGCTCCTCGATTACCGCGATGTCATGTGCCGCAAATATTTCCTCGATCCAAAGGAAGTCCGTATTCTCAACATCGAAGCCTTACCCTCCATTCTTCCGATCCTCGAAGAGCCGCTGCGCGCTAAAGCAGAAGCTTACCTGCAGAAACGCCACTGCGAAGTCATGCTCAACTCCGCCATCATCGGTGCTGAGCCAGGCAAGGTTCTCCTCAAGAGCGGCGATATCGTCGAAACCGAAACCTTTATTTGGACC
>CAYXOW010000082.1:10032-10247 GCA_964466815.1 uncultured Treponema sp. | reverse complement strand
CACACGATCCGACGCCGCAAACATCATCGAGAACACGATTCAGTTCTACGAGTACACCGAACCGATGCGAAAATTCATCGAGGATACCGAAAAAGACCCGAATTTCGAATACTTCGTCGCTTCCAACTGCTTTAGGCTCGTCGACGGCTCGCCCTCCAAGAACCCGCGCTACCTCCAACTCGTCCCAACGTACGTCAATACCGAAGCCCCCTACT
>CAYXOW010000082.1:6105-9897 GCA_964466815.1 uncultured Treponema sp. | reverse complement strand
CTCGCGGTGTACGGCCCGATCCACTACCAGGAGCTCCCTGAGCTCTTCATGGACTTCGTGTGCTCCCTGACCGGCAAGAGCCCCTCGACTACCGGGGCAGGCAGCGAAGGCGCGCTCACAAAAGGCCCCTTCAATGCGCTCGTTCCGACTTCCGACCTCAACAATGCGCTGCTCGGGTTCATTCTGACAGGATATTCTGGTTTTACCACCGCAGCCGGGCACATCGGCCACAAGTACAAGATGGATCACGATATTTCCCTCATGATGCCCGAGCTCTGGGCTCGTCTTGGGCCGGAAGAGCGCGATCCCGAATTCCTCAAGAGCCACGGGTATCTCGAGCGCGTCGAAGATTTTACGTACAAGGGGCGGCTCGTTCCCGCCTCGCGGCTTGGATGGCGCATCACACCACTCTTCGCCGCCACGTACCTCGGGCGCCTCTTCGACACTCCTTCGGTCGTGTTCCCCGAAGACATGCTGAGGCCCGAGCTCCAATCGCTCGAAGAGTTCGTCGATGGCATCGAAAACATCGCGGAGGCCATGGAAAAGTCAGCGAAGGCGTACTTTGAGGACGGCTCCTACGAGGCGGCGATTCCGCCGCTCAAAGCGGTGCTTTCCGTCATGGCGCATGGCGATTACGAGGGCAAGAGCATTCAAGACCCCGAAGTGCGCGCACTTTTCGATCGCCAATATGTGCTCTCTTCCGATTGGTATAAGGCGAGGATCGATCGCTACCGCGAACACGAGATCGCCTATATCGAATCTTCGATCTCGTACCTGCGCAAATTTCTCGCTGAGCGCGCCGAGCCGAAGAGTCTCACGGAGCGAAGAGTTCAGGCAGAACTCTCGAGCGCGCACGATCGTCTCGAGCAGCTTCTCGCGCCCAATTACATCGAACGCGTGTGGGGAACCATCGGACTCGATCCGCTGTACAGGGGAGAGAAAAGGCAGTAAAAGGGTAGGCATGCTTCGATTCAATCCGTTGATTGACGCCGCGTGCGCCTCGTTGTAGTGTTTTCGCATGAAAATCGTTGCGAGAATTTTAATGATAGCGATGTGTGCAATCGCGGTGCAGGCAGGTTTCGCGGTCAATGTCGACGGAAAGATCGGTCAGGGAGAGTACGCGAGAGAGGCCACCTTCGACGGAGGTAATTACAGGCTATTTTGGTCGATTGAGGGCGATACGCTCTTCATGGCTATCGAGGCTAAGGCTGCGGGCTGGGTCGCGATCGGTTTCGACCCGTCGTCGGTCATGGCCAACTGCGACATGGTGTTCGGAATTGTGGATAGTCAGGGCCAGACGCAGGCTATCGACGCTTGGTCGAAAGGAATGTTTGGCCCCCACCCGGCGGACATCGACCAAGGCGGTAAATCCAATATCCTGAGTTTTTCGGGTTCTCGATCCGCCGATTCGGTTATCTTCGAATTTTCACGGAAGCTCGCCACAGGCGACAATTTCGATAAGATCATTCCAAAAGCAGGGAATCTCAAGGTGATCTGGGCATACTCCCGATCACTTCAATTCACCACCAAACACTCAAAGGCGGGCACGAGCACAATCCAGATGGGAGCTGCGCCATGAGCCTGCTTCCGTTCCATGCCCTCGGCATGGGCATCGCCTTTATCACCATGATGAGCGCAATCATCATCGCGCGCTTCTATAAGTCCAAGAAATGGTGGCTCAAGGCGCATAAGACACTCAACATCATCGCCGTGTGTTGCGCGATTGTCGGCTTTATCGCAGGTTTTATCATGGTGCAATCGACCGGGGGGCCGCATATCAGAGTCCGTCACGCCGCGTTCGGACTCGCGACTCTCACGCTGCTCATCATCATGCCATTTCTGGGGCAGTCGATTTTCAAGAGCAAAGACAAGAAAAAGATCGCTTCTCGCAAAAAGGTGCACCGCATCGCGGGGCGCATCACCGCACTCATGGTCACGCTCACGGTCGTCTTCGGGCTGTCGGTCGCCGGAATTCTATAACGCAATCGAACCGTGTTGGGGGCGGACCGCCCGGAGCAATGTGCGCCGATCTACCTTGGAGTCGCACAGTACATTGCACCACAGACGCTTGCGTGGCATGCTGAGGTATGCGCTTACTCTCCGATCGCTATTGTATCCACAATATCAGTGAACTATGGACGCCAGAAGGAACGGTGGCGGCGGCCGGTGCCGCGATGGCCCGAATTAAGAAGCTGCGCCATGCCTGCCTCTACGTCGCCGACGGGCGCATCGCATGGGTCGGCGAGGAGTCAGCCTTATCCGCGACAGGGCTCGCCGCAGAGGCGCCAAGGATCGACGCCGGCGGGCGCGCCTGTGTTCCTGGCTTTATCGACAGCCATACGCACTTCGTATTCGCTGGCTGGCGCGAAGACGAATTTTCCTGGCGCGCCCAGGGTGTGCCCTATATGGAAATTCACCGCCGCGGCGGTGGCATTCTCCGCAGTGTCGAAGCAATGCGTCACGCCACGGAAGGCGAACTCATCGAATTGGGTCGCACCCGCCTCAACCGTATGCTCTCGCTCGGCGTCACCACCGTCGAGGGCAAATCCGGGTACGGCCTCGACCGCGACACCGAGCTTCGCCAGCTTCGCGCGATGCGCACACTTCAGGGCGGCGACCGAACCGCTTCTCGAAGCGCTGCTCCTGACATCGTGCCCACGTTCCTCGGAGCGCACGCTATTCCACGCGAGCTTTCCGGACGCCCGCGCGCCTTTCTCGCAGATGGAGTGGCTGAGGCGCTGCCGATTGTGCGCGCAGAAAGCCTTGCGCGCTTTGTCGATATTTTCTGCGAGAATGGAGTCTTCGAGCTCGAAGATTCCCGCTGGTACCTCGAGCGCGCTCGCGCGGCCGGCTTCGCCCTCAAACTCCATGCCGACGAGGTCTCGCCTCTCGGCGGGGCCGGGCTCGCCGCCGAGCTCTCCGCCGTCTCCGCCGACCACCTGCTCAAGGCCTCCGAAGTGCACATCGCCGCGCTCGCTAAGTCTGGCACTATCGCTTGCCTTCTCCCCCTCACCGCGTTCAACCTTCGCGAACCCTACGCCGACGGTCGGCGGTTTATCGATGCAGGGTGCGCGGTCGCACTCGCGAGCGACCTCAACCCAGGCTCCTGCTACAGTCAGTCCATTCCTCTCATCTTCGCCCTCGCGGTGCTGCACATGGGCATGTCGATTGAGGAGGCGCTCACCGGCCTCACCCTCAACGGCGCCGCTTCGCTGCAAATCGCGGATCGTACCGGCAGCCTCGAAATCGGTAAAGACGCGGACTTTCTTCTCCTCGACGCTCCCTCCCCCTCACACCTCGCCTACCACACTGGAATGAATATTGTCGCAGAGGTGTACAAGCGCGGTGCCCTCGTCTGGAAGAACGGCAACGCGCTCAATGTAGCGCCCTAGGATGCGCGGGTTTAAGCTTGCTCGCGGTTTTGAACCCGTCAGCGGCCCAGCACTCTCACGCGTTCAGCTTTTCTTGCGAAAAAAAAGCTGCCTCGCGGGTCTCCGCAGGCAGCTTGTATAGTGTCGAATTCGCTTCGCACTTATTTCGCGTTCGCGAGTTTCGCTTTGCACACTTTGCAGATCTTGGTCTTCTTGCCATCGATCTCCTGCTCGTAAATCACTTTTACGGCAGTGCGTCCGCAGATGGGGCAGACCCCGCGGCCACTCGAAGCCAATTCGCGTATGCCTTTGCCTCTATGAGCTTTGGACATTTCAAGTTCCTCCCTGAGACCCTCAGGCCTGTTTCTTGGCTTTGCGCTCGGCGATCTTTTTGTCGCGCGCGGCCTTCTTCTCGTCGGCC
>CAYXOW010000082.1:4655-6071 GCA_964466815.1 uncultured Treponema sp. | reverse complement strand
GTCGTTCGCGCGGAAACCAAGTTTCAGGATTCTGGTGTAGCCACCGTTGCGCTCTTTAAAGCGTGGACCGATGTCGGTAAAAAGCTTGGCGACGGCGTCTTCGCCGTACAGCCGCGCCGACGCGATGCGTCGATTGTGCACGGAGTCTACTTTTCCCCTGGTTATCAACTTTTCAGCCGCGCGCCTGACTTCGATCGCTTTCGCCTTGGTGGTCACGATTTTTTCCTGTTTGAGGAGTACAGTGACCATATTGCGAACCAGCGCTTTGCGGTGAGCGGCGACTCGGTTCAGTTTGTTAAAGCCGATCTTATGCTTCATCGCTCTCTTCCTTCTTCATATTGAGTTTGATGTGATTTCTCAGCGCGGAATAATCCGTCATACCGAGGGTCAGGTTCCACTCCGCGAGCTTGGTCTTGATTTCCTGCAAGGATTTCTTGCCAAAGTTGCGTGTTTTGGTGATCTCTTCTTCGGACTTCTTGGTCAAATCGCCGATGGTCCTGATGCTTGCATTTTTCAGGCAGTTAAACGAGCGGACAGAGAGTTCGAGCTCCTCGACGGGCATGTTGAGTATCTGGCGGACTCGCTCCTCAATCTCGTCGCTGGTCTCCTCGCCGCCGGTCTCGTTCTCGTCGAAGTTGACAAAAATGGAGAAGTGATCTTTGGCGATTTTACCGGCTTCGCCGAGCGCGTCTTCCGGACGGATTGTTCCGTCGGTCCAAATCTCGAGAATAAGTTTGTCGTAATCCGAGCGCTGACCGACTCGGGTCGGTTCGATGGAGTATTTCACTCTCGTTACCGGTGTGAATATCGCATCCATCGGGATCGTGCCCACGACATCGATGTATTTTTCGTTCACTTCGCTCGGGACATAGCCTCGGCCGAGATTCACTTGGAGCTCTATCCCCAAATGGACAGTCGGTTCAAAGGTCGCAATCTTGAGATCGGGGTTAAGCACCACGAGGGAACCCTGCTCCGCAAAGAAGCTGCCTCGCAGCTCCTCCATCCCCTTAATCTCGTAATCGAGCGTGAGCTCTTCTTTATCGTTGGGGAGCCGTAATCTGAGCTTCTTGAGGTTGTTGAGAACCTCAATCGTGTCTTCGACTACCCCGGGGATGGTCTCGAACTCGCTCGTGATCACATGAGGTACACCTTCGTCATCGTATCGAGTGATGCGAACCGCGGTTATCGCATACCCCTGAATGGAGGACAACAGGATGCGGCGCAGGGTATTCCCGACAGTAGTTCCATAGCCAGGCTCAAAGGGATACGCAACGAACTTTCCGTAGGTATCTGTCGATTCGCTCTGTTCGTAGGTGATGCCCTTCGGTCTCTTGAAACCTTTAAGAAGGCTTTTACGCGCCATTTCCTCTCCTTATTTCGAGTACAACTCGACGACCAGCTGTTCCTTGATATCCA
>CAYXOW010000082.1:3445-4570 GCA_964466815.1 uncultured Treponema sp. | reverse complement strand
TTCTGGACTTCTTCCAGAGACTGGCGGATAGAATCCAACTTTTTAGCTTCACCGATCACCGAAATGGTATCGCCGGCTTTTACTCTATATGAAGCGATATTAACGCGCTTGCCGTTTACCGCAATGTGCCCATGGCTCACGAGCTGGCGCGCCTGCGCGCGCGATGTCGCAAAGTGGAGTCTGAACACTACGTTGTCGAGCCTGCGCTCGAGAAGGATGATCAGGTTGTCACCCGTCTTACCAGGGAGTCCAAGCGCCTTTTCGAAGGTGTTGTGGAACTGTCGCTCCATAAGTCCATAATTTCGCTTGAGCGCCTGCTTTTCGCGAAGCTGCACTGCGTACTCTGATTTCTTTCCAAGACGTGTCTTCGGCGCCTTTCCAGGAGGAAGACGCTTCTTGTTGATGGGGCACTTGTCGCTTCTGCATCGATCGCCCTTCAGAAAAAGCTTTCTTCCCTCTGCGCGGCAAAGTCTGCACACAGGTCCAATATATCTCGCCATTCTTGTAACCCTCTCTTATATGCGGCGGGCCTTGCGAGGCCTGCAGCCGTTATGGGGAATCGGCGTCACATCGTTGATGGACTTTACTTTCAACCCCATTACACCGAGCTGTCTCACAGCGGACTCTCGGCCGATGCCGGGCCCTTTCACGTACACGTGCACTTCCCTTAATCCAGCCTGGAGCGCCTTCTGCGCCGCAGCTTCCGTCACGGTCTGGGCAGCGAACGGTGTCGATTTCTTGGCGCCACGGAACTCATGGCTTCCGGAGCTCGACCACGAAATCGCGTTCCCATTGAGGTCGGTCACAGTTACGATCGTATTGTTGAAGGTAGCCTGAATGTACACATTACCTTCGTATACGCTCTTTTTCTCTTTTCTTTTCTTCGTCTTTGTCGTAGCAGCCACGTTTATGCCCCTCCGTTAGACGGCTTTCTTCTTGTTCGCAACGGTCTTTCTCTTACCCTTGCGCGTGCGCGCATTCGTTCTCGTCCGCTGGCCGCGAACGGGAAGACCTCTGCGGTGGCGTAGGCCGCGATAGCAGCCGATATCCATAAGGCGCTTGATGTTCAGTGCAATTTCAGTCCTAAAGCGGCCTTCGACTTTGTCGTCGTTCTCTATGCCTTTG
>CAYXOW010000082.1:1296-3435 GCA_964466815.1 uncultured Treponema sp. | reverse complement strand
CGAAGCTCTCCCGCCGGTGGCCGGTGACAAGAATCATCTTCTTCGCCGGATCGATTCCGGTGGTTTCGCAAATTTTGAGTGCGCTCGATCGCCCGATTCCATAAATATAGGTGAGGGCGATATCAACATGTTTATTGGGGAGGTCAACTCCCGCGATACGCGCCATGAGCTTCCTCCTGCTCTCAGCCTTGTTTCTGTTTGTGCTTCGGATTGTCACACACAATCCGCACCACACCATTGCGCCGTATTATCTTGCACTTATCGCAAATTTTCTTGACGCTTGTTCTAACCTTCATGGGTTCCCCCTATTCGCAAACACGCAATTAAATACCATTCCAGCAAAAATTTCTATAGGTTCCTCGACCTGATGTGGCCCTTTCTGACCAAACCGTCGTGGTGGTGCATCTTCAGGAGCGCCTCAATCTGAGCCATCGTGTCGAGATCGACGCCGACAAGAATCAGCAACGAGGTGCCGCCGAGCAGGTATGCCATTTGGCTCGGGAAGTTGAAGAGCCGTTGGACCAGCGTCGGAATAAGCGCGATGAGGCCAAGGTAGAGCGATCCGGGCAGAATAATCCGGTTGAGCACCCTCGTGAGGTACTCTTCCATTTTTTCGCTGCGGATGCTGGGAATCGAACCACCATTTTCACGGATATTCTTGGAAATCTCTTGTGGGTTCAAGGTAACCTGGGTGTAGAAGTACGCAAAGAAGATGATGAACACCACGTAGAAGAAACTGTACCAGAATCCGTTCGGCCTAAGCCAGTACGAGAAATCCCTGAGCCATTTGGCCTGGACGCCGAAACTCTGCGCGATCTGCAAGGGGAATGTCAGGAGGCTCGACGCAAAGATGACGGGGATAACGCCCGATGGATTGATTTTGAAGGGAATGTAGGTGTTCTGGGCACCATACATTCTCCGACCGACGATGCGCTTGGCGTAGTTCACGGGGATCTTGCGCTGGCCCTGCTGCTCGAGCACGACGAGCGCGATAACCGCGACAAACATGATGAGCACTACGATGGCGTACACCGCGTTGATTTCGCCGAGCTGTATCTTCTTGATGAGTTCAAAGGTAGCGTTCGGCAATCGAGCAACGATGCCTGCAAAGATCAAGAGCGAGATACCGTTACCGATGCCGCGCTTCGTGATCTGCTCGCCGATCCATGTCAGCAACATGGTGCCGGTCGTTACGGTGATGATCGCTATGATCGTATACAGCGTTCTGTTGGACATGGCGATCGCGTTGGGAATGCGGTCGGCCCACACGGTGACCGAGAAGCTCTGAATCACCGCGACACCGATCGCGCCAATCCTCGTCCAGCGCGAAATCTTGCGTCGTCCGCCCTCTTCTTCGGCAATATTCTTCAGTTTCGGAAAGATGACGAGCAGCAGCTGCATGATGATCTGCGCACTGATGTACGGCATGACGCCCATCATGAAGAGCGAGAAGTTCTTAAAGGCGCCGCCCGCGAAGAAATCGAGGTAATCGGTGATACCGGTTCCGGTACTGGATTGGTTCGCGAAATATGACTGTAACGCGCTCGCGTTTATTCCGGGGATGGGCAGGAATGCGCCCAGGCGGAAAACAGCGAGCCAGAACAGAGTAAAGAGTATTCTATCCTTCAGTTCCTTGACTCTGAAAATATCAACGAGTGTACCAGCCATTCGCTCCTGCCTTTACTCACGCATCCGCGGAAGAACCGGTGGCCGAGGGCAATTCGACTTTGCCCCCCGCGGCTTCGATTTTCGACTTCGCGCTTGATGATACTGCATCGACGCTCAGCGTGAGCGCGATACTGATTTTTCCTTCGCCGAGTACTTTTACGGGCAATTCAGGCTTTCTGATGAGCCCCTTCATAAAGAGACTCACAGTATCGACCGTGTCCCCGGCCTGATATTTTCCCTGAAGATCCCGAAGATTCACAATCTGGTATTCCTTGCCGAACGGGTAATTTGAGAATCCTCGGTGGGGAAGGCGCCTGTAGAGGGGCATCTGTCCACCTTCAAAACCCGGGTACGTCTTTCCGCCAGATCGCGATTGCTGACCTTTATTGCCTCGGCCTGCGGTACCGCCCGATCCTGAGCTGTCGCCTCGACCGACAATGCGTTTTCTCTTTTTCGCACCTTCCGGGGCGT
>CAYXOW010000082.1:0-1268 GCA_964466815.1 uncultured Treponema sp. | reverse complement strand
CTTGGTTTGCACCAGATGCTGAACAACATTCACCATACCGAGGATCTGCGGGGTCGCTTCCTGGACGGTGCTCGAGCCGATTTTCCTGAGCCCGAGACTGCGGACTGTCGCGCGTGCCTTCGGTTTCTGGCCGATGACACTACGGACCAAAGTTATCTGAATTCTGGCCATGATCAACTCCACATATCTTTCAGCGTCTTGCCCCGGTTCTTTGCCACTTCCTGGGCATTGAGCAGCTGGTCAAGACCGGAAAATACGGCACGAACCACATTGACCGAGGTTCGCGAACCGACGCACTTGGAAATAATATCGACATATCCCGCACACTCGAGAATTGCGCGAACCGGTCCGCCGGCGATAACGCCGGAGCCTGGGCATGCGGGTTTGATGTACACAGTCGTTGCCTTGTATTTACCGGTCACTTCATGGGGAAGAGTTCCCTTCTTGAGAGGTACCGTAACCATCGCTCTCTTCGCGCGCTCGGTGCTCTTGCGAATCGCTTCGGTAACATCGTTCGCTTTTCCGAAGCCGAATCCGACGTGCCCCTGCTTATCGCCAACCACTGTGAGCGCTGAAAACGAAAATCTGCGACCGCCCTTTACAACTTTGGCGGTTCTGTTCAACTGGATGAGTTTTTCGGTGTAGCCATCCTGTGCACCGGATTCATCTCTCTTATTTCTTTCCACAACCGCCTCCTAGAATTGTACCCCGGCTTTTCTGACACCATCGGCGATTGCTTTAACGATGCCGTGGTATTTGTAGCCGTTTCGATCGAACACTACCTGGGTAATGCCTTTTTCCAGGAGCCGCTTCCCGAGTTCTTCGCCGATAACACTACCCGACTGAATATTCGGTCTGAGGCTTCGATACTGCTGTTCCATGGTGGAAACGCTCGCAAGAGTGTTGCCCGCTATGTCGTCGATTACCTGCACGTAGAGGTGCAAGTTCGACCGGTACACCGACATGCGCGGTTTTTCCGCGGTGCCGGTGACGGATTTCCGCACATGGCCCCGGCGCTTTTCGCGCTTGCGGATTTTATCTGAAAGTTCACGTACGCTCATGCTCTATGCCTCACTTCACGCCGGTCTTGCCGACTTTTCTGCGGATTCGCTCTTCTTCATAGCGAATTCCTTTGCCTTTATAGGGCTCGGGAGCGCGCAGCGACCGCACTTCACTTGCGAATTTGCCAATTTTAGCAAAATCGACGCCTTCGATAACAATTCTTTGGCCATTCTGTTCAACGGACACTTTGAGGCCTTCGGGAATCA
>CAYXOW010000081.1:4866-10565 GCA_964466815.1 uncultured Treponema sp. | reverse complement strand
GGATCGACGCAGGATCGATCGTGTTCGAGGGACAGGAACTCACCTCGTTGAAAACCGACAAGCAGTGGGAGACCATTCGCGGCGCGAAGATCTCGACCGTTTTTCAAGACCCGATGACGAGCCTCAATCCGCTCAAGAAAATCGGCATCCAGATCACTGAGGTTATTGAGAAGCATCAAAAGTTGCCGACCGCCGAGGCAAAGAAGATCGCACTCTCGCTCATGGAGAGGGTGGGAATCAAGAACGCTGAACTACGCTTCAACGATTATCCATTCCAGTACTCGGGCGGCATGCGCCAGCGTATTGTCATCGCGATCGCGCTCGCCTGCAAACCCACGATTCTCATCTGCGACGAGCCTACCACAGCCCTCGATGTTACGATTCAGGCCCAGATTCTCGATTTGATACGAAATCTTCAGAAGGATTATGGTTTTACGACAATTTATATAACGCACGACCTTGGTGTCGTGGCGAATGTCGCCGATAGAGTAGCGGTGATGTATGCTGGGCAGATCGTGGAGTACGGCACCGTGCGGGAGATATTCTACGATCCACGCCACCCCTACACGTGGGCCCTCATTTCGTCTCTGCCGACTCTTGCGGAGAAGGATAAGCCTCTCTACGCCATTCCCGGTACCCCGCCGACGCTCTTCAACGAAATACGCGGCGATGCCTTCGCACCGCGCAACAAATACGCGCTCAAGATCGACTTCGAGGAAGAGCCTCCTTTTTATCAGGTCAGCGAAACGCACTTTGCAAAGACGTGGCTCCTCGACCCGCTCGCCCCAGAGGCTGAGCCGCCTGAAGCGGTAAAGACCATGCGCGAACGTGGCAAACGACAATCGGCCCTGACATCGGAGGCAAAATAATGAGCGGCATCGACCGAGAACCACTTCTTTCCGTCAAGAACCTCGATGTTACCTTCAAGAATGGAAATTCATCCTTCACTGCCGTCAAGAATGTCAGCTTCGATGTCATGGAAGGAGAATCTTTCGCCCTCGTCGGCGAATCGGGTTCCGGCAAGACCACCATCGGCCGCACGATCATACGCATCAATCCTGCGAGCCATGGTGAGATCTACTTCAAGGGCAAGCGGATCTCCGGCGTGATCGACAAAGAGACCGATTCGTGGGTCATCCGCAATATCCAGATGGTCTTTCAGGACCCGATGGCCTCGCTCAACGAGCGCGCGACGATCGACTACATCGTGTCCGAAGGCCTTTACAACTTCAATCTCTTCGCCGGTGAGGAGGAGCGACGCTCGAAAGTGTTTCGCGCCCTCCGCGACGTCGGCTTACTGGAAGAGCATGCCGAGCGCTATCCCCATGAGTTCTCGGGCGGGCAGCGACAGCGAATATGCATCGCGCGCGTGCTTGTAATGGAGCCGAATTTCATCATTGCCGACGAGCCGATCTCTGCCCTCGATGTCTCGATTCGCGCGCAGGTGCTCAATCTGCTCAAGGATCTCAAGAAAGAGCGTGGGCTCTCGTATCTCTTTATTGCGCATGATTTGACTGTGGTACGCTACTTTGCGGATCGAATCGCGGTGATCCATCAGGGTGAGCTCAAAGAACTTGCCGAAACCGAAGAGCTCTTCAGCCGGCCTCTACACCCTTACACGCGCTCGCTTCTCTCGGCGGTGCCGATGCCCGATCCCGACATGGAAAAAAACAAAAAACTCCTCGTATACGATCCCGAAGCGATGCACCAATACTCAACGCAGGCGCCGACGTGGCGCGAGCTCTTTCCTGGGCATTTTGTACTCGCCAACGATGACGAATCGGAAAATTACCTCAAAATGTATAGCTAAAATGTTGGCGCGCGTTCGCGCGGTCGATCGTGAATGCGCGATGTGGGGGCGTCCTTGGAACTCACGCGGCTAGATCCTGGGGCGCCCCCGGACCTAAAACAATGAGTTCTTGAGGCGCCCTCGCTGCATAATGCCGGGCTTGTCGCACTCAATACTTGAACACGCTCGAGCCGATGAATTCGCGCAGAATCGAGTCGCTCGGCACATACTGGGGAGAAATGGGAGAAATTCTCGAAATGAAGGCCTGAATGCGCCGCGCGTCCGAATATTCAGGATGGAATGGCTTCACCGCCTGCAAAAGCGGTTCGGCGAATACCTTGAGCACGCCGAGTTCGTAGTCGAGGGCGGAATTGAATGCGATGTCCGCCGAGCCTTGGAAGGGGAAAATGTAGAGCCGTTCGCCGCGCTGGACCGAAGACCACATTCCGAGCGTCGAGCGCGCGTCGTGTCCCCTAAGGTTGTAGTCGCGCACCATTCGGCGTAAAAGGCGATAGTCCGTGGTTCGAACTCTGTTATGGTCGTCTATGTTGAGCTGGGTGAGGGCTGACACGTAGATTTTGAGCTTGTTTTCGGCTGGAATATGGGGGGTGAGGCGCTCGTCGAGGCCATGGATCCCCTCGAGAATGAAAAGTTCGTTATTCTTCATGCTCACAAAATTTCCCGAAGCTTTGCGCGTTCCGCTCTTAAAATCGTACACCGGCAGCTCGATTTCCTTGCCGTCGAAGAGGTCGAGGAGCTGCTGATTGAGGTACTCCACGTCGAGGGCCTCGAGACACTCGAAATCGGGCTTACCGTCTGCGTCGAGGGGAGTGCGGCTTCGATCGACGAAGTAGTTGTCGAGTTCGATGTGGATGGGTTTAAACCCGAGGGCTCGAAGCTGCACGGAGAGTTTCTTGGCGCTTGTGGTCTTTCCGGAGCTCGACGGCCCCGCGATCAAAATGACCTTAGTCTTGTCGGATCGTTCGGCGATCGTATCCGCGATCGAAGCGAGCTTCTTATTCTGCAGCGCCTCGGCGACGAGAACATAGTCCTGCATCTGGCCAGACTGCGTGATACGGTTCAGCGCTCCAATCGACCCTGCGCCCAGCACCTTCGCTTTTTTTTCGTACTCCTCGGCGATGTCGTACAGCACGGGGATGTCGACGAATGCGTCCATCTCATAGGGGGTCTTGGTGTGGGGGAACCTGAGCAGCATGCCCCGGCGGTAGGGTATGAGTTCCCACACGCTGAGGAGCCCCGTGCGCGGCACGAGCGGGGCGATGTGGAGGTCATGGTGGACGCCGCACTCATTGACTTGCACAAAGGGGTCGTTGAAATACTCCATGAGCGATATCGTATCGGTCTGGTTCGAGCGTTCAAAAATATTGAGAGCTTCACTCCAAGAGCGTGAAACTATATCGATCGGCATATCCGCTTCGACAATGTCCCGCATTCGGGTAGCGATTCTCTCGAGGAGCTGTGGCGTAACGGGTTTATCGTCGTCGAAGTAGTGGTAGTAGCCGTTGCCTATTGCCATGCTCACGATGAGACGGCGTTCGGGTGCAATTTCGCGCGCCGCCATCGCCAACACGAAACAGAGCGAGTGCCGATACACTTCGGCGCCGAAGGGCGAATCGGGAAAGACCGGCCTGATTTGGCAGTTCGCGTTTATAGGGGCACTGAGTCCCGCAAGCTCATTGTTCACAAATACCGCGACAGGCGGAAACGGCGTACCGCCCTGACTTGTGCCTTCGCGAACTCCTGCCTGCGCGAGAATATTGTCAGCGCGCGTCCCTGGGGGGACAATGACATCGGGAAAACCTTCGATTTTTATCGTGATTGTGTCCATAATTGAAAAAGATACGCGTCATGGAGCATAAAGTGAAGGCCCAATGCCGTGAATGAGTACAAATCACCGAATCGTTTGCGGTTTCAGCAGTGAGCTCTCTCAGCTTTGACGAGCCTTATTCTTTTGTGTACAATTCCTTCGCTATGTCGAAAGTGACGATCAAGGAGATCGCAGAACGGGCCGGAGTCTCGAAAACTACCGTATCTTTTGCGCTCAACTATCCCGATCGCATATCCAAAGAGACGTACACATCGATCATGTCGATTGTCGAAGAGCTGGGATATGTACCAAACCCCTTCGCCAGGTCGCTCACCACCAAGCGACTGGGGGCCATTGGGCTTCTCCTGCCTCAAAAAATCGGCGAAATTTTCGCCAATCCTCATATGGCGCAGGTTTTAAGCGGTATCGGCGAAGCCTGCGAACAGCGCGAGTACACGCTGGCGATCCTCCCCTTGATTCGCGGCAAAATCATGGAGGCCGCGAGAAAATCCTACGTCGACGGACTCATCACTATCGGCGTCGGCCCCGATCACGAGGTCGTCGAGCTACTGAAAAAGAACCGAAAGCCCTTCGTGACCATCGATGGAGAGGAATCCTCCACGACGATCAACATCGGTATCGATCACCGCGCAGCGGCGCAGGAAGTAATGGAGCACGTGCTCGAACTTGGATATCGCCGCATCGCGATTCTGTCGCTCGAGCCTGAATCCAAACCGAGTGAACCAGGGCACAGTTCGATCGTTGTGCAGCAGCGCCTCGAGGGTTTTCAACGCGCATTAGAGGGATACGGAGCCTCGCTCACCGATGAGCAAGTCTCCATCCAGAATTGCAGAGGTTCCTCCGAGGATGGATACATGCGCGCGCGTGAACTGCTGATGCGCGCCAAGCGGCCTCACGCCATTGTCGGCATGTCCGATATCGCGGCCATCGGCGCGCTGGGAGCTGTGAAGGATTTAGGGCTGCAGGTTCCTCAAGATGTCGCCATTGCGGGATTCGACGACATCCCGGAGAGTGTGCTCGTGACACCACAACTCACTACAGTGCATCAGCCCGGTCGCGAGAAGGGCATCGAGGCCGCCACCATGGTCATGCGAATGCTCGAGGGCTACGTTGGAAACCATATACGCTTGCCGCACACGCTCATTGTTCGCGACTCGACACGACTCTCTTCCCAAGAGGGAGCTTGAGCAAATTTGTAAGAATAATTCCAAAAGGAGAATATATGGTAAAAATGATACCGGAGCGCGCGGAAGTGCCACGCGAGCACAGATGGAACCTTGCGAGTCTCTTTGTGAGCGACGCTGCTTGGGAAGAGAGCTTTGCTGCGCTCGAGTCGATGATTTCCGAAGCGGACGCTGCAATGCGGCAAGGGCTCGGCCCAGACCGATCCGTGCTGCTCGCGATAATGAAAGCATACGAGCGCTACCTCATGCTCGAAGAGCGCCTGGGATACTACGCGCACCTCAGAGTGACCGAGAATGAGGGCGACAGCGCCGCGCGGGGAATGTACGCCCGATTTGTCGGGCTTTCGACGCGCGGCCAGGCTTCCTGGTCGTGGCTCAACCCCGCGATACAGGCATTCGATGACGATTTTATGAACGATTGTATTGCGGACCCTAGGTTTGCGGATTTTTCGGTTTTCTTAAAGAAGCTGAGACGCTTCAAACCTCATGTGCTTGGAGAAGCCGAAGAGCGACTCCTGGCCATGCAGTCCGAGGCGGCACAGACCGCGCAGGAGACATTCAGCGTCCTCACCAATGTGGATCTCGATTTTGGAATCGTAGAGACTTCGGACGGCCCCATGGCCCTCTCGCAATCGACTTTTGCATCCTTCATGCGCATGCCCGACAGGGAAGTCAGAAAAAGGGCTTACACCCAATTCTATTCGCGCTATGAGGCGCATCGGAACACTCTAGCGTCGCTCTACGCGGGGTCGGTGAAACTCGACAAGTTCCAGGCTCACGCGCGAAAGTATTCCAGCGCCCGATCGATGGCGCTTTTCCCCGATAATGTCGAAGAGAAGGTGTACGACAACCTCATCTCGACCGTGCATGCGAATCT
>CAYXOW010000081.1:0-4852 GCA_964466815.1 uncultured Treponema sp. | reverse complement strand
CGCTATTACAAGCTGAGAAAAGAAATTCTCGGTCTCGAAAGTCTCAGACACTACGATGTCTACGTTCCGCTCGTACAGGAATCCAAATCGGAGCACAGTTATGAGGAGGCTGTCGGCATTGTGCTGGAGGCACTGAAACCCCTCGGCGACGATTATGTCGCGACACTTCGCGCGGGGCTCCTCGGTGGGTGGGTCGACCGATACGAGAACAAGGGAAAGCGCTCCGGTGCCTTCTCCGCTGGTTCCTTCTCAGGCGATCCCTATATTCTCCTCAATTATAAAGACGATGTGCTGCACGATCTCTTCACGATCGCGCACGAGGGCGGCCACTCGATGCACTCCTGGTTCTCGGCGCGCAATAACCCCTTCATGTCCTACAACTACACGATCTTCGAGGCTGAAGTCGCAAGCACCTTCAATGAGCAGCTCGTCTTTGACTATCTCTACCGCCACAGTGCCGACGAGCAACAAAAGGCGTATCTTGTGGCGAACCGCATCGATGACACTCTCGCGACGCTCTTCCGGCAGACCATGTTCGCCGAGTATGAGAAGCGCACCCACGAGATCGCGGAGTCAGGCGAAGCCCTCACTGTCGATGTGCTGCGCAGCGAATATCGAAAACTTCTCGAGATGTATTTCGGCCCGGAGCTGGAATTCGAATCGGTCTCCGATCTCGAAGGTTTGAGGATCCCTCATTTCTACAACGCGTTCTATGTCTATAAATATGCCACAGGCCTGTCGGCGAGCATTGCGCTCTCGGAGCGTGTCATCGCGGGGGGAGAGGCTGAGCGTGAGGCCTATCTCGGTTTCCTGAAGGCGGGAGGAAGTGGTTTCCCGATCGATTCTCTCAAAAGGGCTGGAGTCGACATGTCCACGCCGGCTCCGATAGACGCGGCCTGTAAGCGCTTCGCGGAGGATGTCGCGCGGCTCGAGCTTCTGTTGAAAAAAAATTAACTATCGTTGAGAAGCGCACATTGTCGGTGGGATTTTTACGCAAATGAAGTCGTCGACATCCCTCGCTATGTCTTTGCTCTGTGATAATTTCAAATGTAGCCGAGACGCGCGAGCACAATCGACGTGGTGGATATTGCCGCCGTCTCCGTTTTCAGTATGCGATCGCCGAGCGAACAGACCGAGAAACCCGCATCCGCGAAGTGGTCGAGCCGCGCTCGGTTCCTATGGCGAGAACGATGGGCGTTCCCGCGAGGGGAAACTCGCTCAGCCGGGGGGCGCTTTCGCTCGGATGAAAAACGATTTTTATCGGCGCTGTACTTTCGCTTGGATGCGCTTCACGAGAGCTCCTTGTATCTTTACGTAGCATGATCTCACCAAGCTGTTCCAATGCTCTTTTTAGAGACCATTCGAGCCGAATTTCCGGAAGGCGTGGATTTCCCGCTTGTTCGGCTCCATCTCTCGCATGGAAGTAGTATTCGCGTCGTGTATAGAAGTTCGATTGTGTATATGACTTTTCGCCAAGTTCCGTGGGGAAAAAAGTAATAGCGCGTACTCCGAGAATAGTGAGCTCTTTGACGATTCTCGCTGCTTGAATTGGACGGACCGTGCCGAGGAGCAGATGCAGCGGGCGCAGCGGCGGTGCGATTTCTTCAGCCTCAAAGCGCAGCGAGATCGCCTCGTCGGTTCTCGATTCCAGCGTAGCCCAGCCGAGGAGCCCCTCGGGGCTGCCTGCGCGGATCCTCTCCCCAATGTCCTTTTTTAATACGCGGAGAATGTGCTGCGCACGCCGGTCATCCGATGGAAGCACCTGGTGAGAATCTCCGGAATCGAGAATGCAAAGATTCATTCGAAAGAGACAACCTCTTTTTCATAGTCGACACCCGGCACCTCAAATCCGTGCGTTCTCAAAAAATCGCTTCTGAAACCGGCAGGGTCCGCAAGAGTGTAGAGGTTCGATTCATCCACACTGGCGAGTCTTGCACTCACTTCATTCTGCACAGATGTGCCCATCTCAAGATCATCGATTCGTATTCGCCCTTCTGCATCTGTTGGAATTGCGAAAACGCTCTTCATGTAGAGACGTTCGGAGAAGAGCCTGATCATTTGGTCGACGCAGTCTTCATGGATGTTACGCTCCTTCATAACTTTAAAGAGGGTAGAGATGTAGAGGGGAATAACGGGAATGACTGCGCTGGCGCGAGTTACTACGGCTTTATTGATCGACACGTACGCTTTGAGGCCAATTTTAGGCCCATACGCCGAAGTGAGATTTTTAGCTGTTTTTTCAAGGTGGAGTTTCGCTTGCCCAATGGTGCCGTCTCGGTAAATGGGCCACGAGAACGAGGGCCCGATGTAAGAGTATGCGAGCGTGAGCGCTCCAGGCGCGAGCGATTCTGCCTTGTTCAGCGCATCGATCCACAACTGCCAATCTTCGCCCCCCATCACCTTGACAGTATCTGCAATCTCTTCGTCGGTCGCCGGCTGAGTGCTTGCTTCGGAAATCTTACCGGTAAATACATCGAGGGTTCGTCCTGCATATTGTCTGCCAATCGGCTTGATGACGGAACGGTACATTGTGCCTGTATCGGGATCAACGCGGACCGGGCTCGCGAGCGAGTAGATGATAAGATCATAGCGAAAGCCCCGCTCCTTTGCGATCTCGATCGCTTTCTGTTTTGCGGCGTGTGAGAATGCGTCGATATCTGAAAAGGTCGCCGAAAAAAGACCCTCGGCAGCAGCGAGTCTGTCGAATTCTCGATTGAAGTACCACCCAGGCGTTGCGGGTTTGGTCGCGGATGGCGCTTTCTCGTACGAAAAACCGACTGTATCGGCACCATAGCCGAATGCGGCGGTGAGTCGCGATGCTAAACCGTAACCGGTCGAGCAGCCGATCACGAGGACATGGAGCGGTTTTGGAGCGGATTTTCCATTTCCTCCGGAATTTTTAAGACGCTCACGAAAACTCTTCACTCTCCGAGCCTGAAGCTGCACCTCCACAGCGCATCCTTCGGGGTGCGCGTTGATGCAAATATTGTTGCGAACCATCGGTTTTATTATCATTCCGGTACTCCTGAAGCAATGCTCATCCACTCAGCCTCAACGACGACTGAATCGCCGACTTTTCCGATGCCTTTCTGATGGAGCACCACGGAGGACGCCCTCAAGTTGCTGATCTCCATTGTAAAGACGTCGCCAGGCCGAACCGGCTGTTTGAATCGAGCCTCTTTGATTTTCGCGAACATAAAGAGGCTCTTGGGATATACCCCCATGAGTTTAGCGCCCACTCCACCGGCCTGCGCCATGCTCTCAATGAGAAGCACGCCCGGCACGATGGGAAATGAAGGGAAATGTCCTTTGAAGAACCAGTCGTCCGCCGAAAAAGCGTGCGTCGCTCTGATGGTATCATTTTCAATAACAACATCGTCTACAAAGAGAAATGGAGGCCTGTGCGGCAGATATTGTTCTATATTTTCCATATATGGTCGCCTTTCTTTCCTAGATTGATGCAGTTGATGTAAAACATCAACAATTCTAGTACTATACCGCAAACCTTGCAACAGGCTTACACGCCGTAAGCCTTAAAGACGACTACTCCATTGTGTCCGCCAAAACCGAGACTCGCGGACATAGCTGCGTGAACGCGCACATGCTGGGCGTGGTTTGGTATGTAATCGAGGTCGCAGTCCTGCTCGATATCGGGGTTGTCCAGGTGAATGGTGGGAGGAAGCGTGCCCGTTTCGATCGCTTTGATACAGACAATCGACTCGATGGCGCCAGCAGCTGCGATGCAGTGTCCTGTCATGCTCTTGGTCGAACTCACTTTGAGTTTACGCACATATGGACCGAAGGCGGTCTTAAGCATGCGACTCTCCATGGGATCGTTGAGTTCAGTGCCTGTGCCATGGGCATTGTAGTACCCAATCTCAAGCGGTTCCATCTTTGCATCCTTGAGTGCGAGCTCGATCGCCTTTGCGCCCAAACTGCCTTCTGGCTGTGGAGCGGTGAGGTGGTATGCGTCACAGGTTGCTCCATACCCAGCGAACAGAGCGTGTATCTTGGCTCCACGTGCGCGGGCGTGTTCCAGGCTTTCGAGAATGAGGATTCCCGCACCTTCCCCCATCACAAAACCATCTCTGTCGCGGTCAAATGGACGCGAAGCGAGGTCGGGTCTATCGTTGTACGATGTAGAGAGAGCCTTCAATCTGCAAAATGCGCCTATGGCGAACTCGGTGATCGCGCCCTCGGTTCCTCCCGCAATCACGATATCGGCGCGTCCTGCACGAATGAGGTCGAGCGCTTGTCCGAGCGCGTCGGTCCCTGATGCGCACGCCGTGACCTGCGTAAAGGCTGGCCCATGGATGCCAAAGTGTATGGCGATGTTCGCCGATGCCTCATTTGCGATCATAAGAGGAATTGTCATTGGAGGGATGCGGTCGGCGCCATCGTGTATCATTTTTTCGTGCGATCCTGTAAAGACTTCGAGCCCTCCAATGCCGTTGCCGATAACAACGGCAATCCGATCCGCATCAAAAACCTGGCGATCCGAGTCGGAGAGGTCAGTGAGATTCTCGGGCATGCCCGCATCGTTCCACGCCTGAACGGCGGCAGCTACTGCATATTGAGAAAAGAGCGCCATTTTTCGCGCGTCTTTTCTGTCTATCCACCGTGAGGCGTCAAAGTTTTTCACTTCGGCGGCGATTTTGCTCTCGACATGGGCTGGATCGAAATGTGTGATCGGTCCTATACCGCTCACGCCCTGCGTGCAATTGTTCCAAAATTCCTCTATCGATACCCCGATGGGGCTCACGATTCCAAGTCCCGTAACCGCGACTTCACTGTGCATGGTTGTTTTCTCCTTACATGGTGCAGCCTACGCATTATGCGTCGCAACTCTAAC
>CAYXOW010000080.1:7347-10753 GCA_964466815.1 uncultured Treponema sp. | reverse complement strand
CTTTCATACTCCGCGACATCGATACTCCGCTGGACATCGATCTCGCGCGCCGGCAAAGCCAGGGCCCGTCGGACAACTAGCCGGACTCGACAACATCACAGTCTTTTCGCAGGATTGTCTCGCGCCCAATTCCATTCTAATATTGTGTTTAAAGGATACACAGCTCATGGACATCGCTCAAAAACTCTCCGCGCTCGTTACGTTTCGTACTGTATCGTCGTTCATCCCCGAAGAAGAAGACGCGAAACCATTCTCGGACTTTCCCGAGGCGCTCGAAAAGCTCTTTCCGGCGGTGCACGCCGAAATCGAACGCGAACTTGTGGGACCACGGGGAATCGTTTTCCGCTGGCAAGGGAAAAATCCTTCACTCAAGCCGGCGATGCTCTGCGCGCACTACGATGTGGTCCCCGCATCCGAAACCGATCCTTGGGAAGAACCGCCCTTCAGCGGAGCGATCGAGCGGGGATTCGTGTGGGGTCGCGGCACCCAGGACATCAAAGTGCAGCTCGCGAGCATCCTCGAGGCAGCAGAAGAGCTCCTCACCCGCCGCTTTACGCCTGAGCGCACCCTCTACTTTGCTTTCGGCGGCGATGAGGAAGTCGGCGGATCGCGCGGTGCGGGCGCGATCGCGAAATGGCTCGATGAGCGAGGCGTGCGCATCTCTTGGGTCATCGACGAGGGCAGCCCCGTCGGAAAAGGGCTCATCAATTTTGTGCGCACGCCGATCGCCCTCATTGGGATTGCCGAGAAAGGCTACGCCGATATCGTTATCGAAGTCGAAGGGAAAGGCGGCCACGCTTCGATGCCGCCGAAGCACACCGCTCTTGGCATGTTGGCGCGCGCAATCGTAGATATAGAGACACACCCCTTCCCGGCGAAGCTCACAAAAACGACCATAGAATTCCTTGGGGCGCTTGCACCTCACGCTGCATTTCCCTATCGTCAAATATTTTCGCTCCGTAGCCAACTCAAGCCGGCGATCCTCGCAGCCTTTTCCGCCTCGCCTTCGACGAACGCGATGGTGAGGACAACCTGCGCCGCGACGATGTCGGAGGCGAGCCCCAAAGAAAATGTGCTCCCGACAGTAGCGCGCGCAGTCGTAAACGTCCGCATCCTCCCCGGCACGAAGTCCTCCGAGGTGATCGAACGGCTCGATTCCTTCCTCAGACCTCTCGGAGGAAGAGCCTACGCAAAATTCCCCGACCACATCGTCGAGGCATCGGACGAATCATCGACGGCATCCGAAGGCTGGCGCTCCATCACATCGGCCATCTCTGAGACTTTTCCCGACGCCGTGGCCAGCCCCTTCCTCTTCACCGCGAGCACCGATACGAAGCACTACCGTTCGCTCTCCGACGATATCTACCGTTTCACTCCCCTCGTTCAGACAAACGAAGATCTTGGCGCGGTGCACAACGTGAACGAGAAAGTGAGTATCGAGAATCTGGAACGATGTGTGCGATTCTTCGCGAGCTTGATGGCTCGACAGTGAGGTAAGGATCGGTCGCAAGTAACGCTAACTCACCGCGCCGCGCCCCTTGGAAGTACTCTCGTTCAACTCAATTTCCGCGACGAGGATGAGCGTCTCGCCGTGTGCGGGCAGATTCAGCACGAGGAGTTCTCCGCTTGCTCGCTCGAACCCGCTGAATCGTCGTTTCGATCCGCTCAAGGGCAGTCCATCGCCCGACGCACCGCGATCGCCCGCAATGCCGGTATAGTGGATGAACACAGGGGTGTCCTTCCACGATTCAGGCCGCTTGAATGCGAGCTGCAGGGGACCATCTGCGCTCGGCAATGGCGCAACCCAGATGAGGGCGCGCCCGCTCTCCGGCGAGATCACCGCCCCAATGGTCTCCGCCCAGACGGGAATCTTGGAGAGCTTGAGCGGAGTGCAGTTCTTTTTCGGGGAAAAATCACCGAGCGAAATTGCCTCGCCCCCGAGCTCGCACCAATGGGCGACAAAGTCGAGGGCGCGGGCGATCGTCGCTTCGGGCTCAAGTTCCCGACGCGATCGTGCCTCATTGTTTCCGGGCTCGTTCATTTCCCCTCGAGCCAACGGCTCACTTCTTCGATCGAAGTTGGGAAGCCGTCGATGACGAGCGCATCCGGCGCACCAGACAGAGCACTGGCGTTTTCGAGCAACGCTTTCGCTGCACGGAGATGCACGTACACGCGCAGGGCGAGTGGGGCCTTTGCGTTGTGAAGCTGGTCGATCGTAGGGTCGTCTTTGGGCTGAGCGGGATTCGGCGTCTCAACGAGAAAGGCTTCAATGCCCAATTTGCCCCACTCCCAGTGCGAGTAGCCCGCGAATTCATCGCGGGAGTCCTCGAGGTGAAATGAGATGCCCGTCGCATCTTCGACATCGAGAGCGGCGAGCGCCGCCGCGTCGAGGTACTCCTTCCTTGTGAGGATTGACCAGGTGAGGGCGGCACCGGTACTGGCCTCGAGCAGGTCGAGCGCGATTTTGGCGGATTCAGCGTTGAGCATCGCGGTGATCGCATAGGCGGTCTGGGCGGTGCGTCGTCCTTCGGGCGAGCCGGGATACTCGCGGTTCAGATTCCGGGCTTCTTGACCGGCGAGCGGCTGGAATGCGCTTGTCGCGAGCGGCGGGACAAATTGTTGTGGGTCCTGCTCCGTCTCCTGAAGAGGATTCGAGAGCCGCGTTCCGTAGCGAATCGCGCGCCCATCAAGTTCGATGATGCGTGGTGCCTGCGCGCCGCTCAGCGACCATGTGGCTCCCGAAGCATTTGCGCGCGGTACGATCGCGAGACGCCCGCGCGCCACACTGCAGCGTTCGATGATCCAATATGCCGCGAGCACGCCTGCGATTTCGTTCGCGTGTTCGCCCGCCACGATGGCGGCAGTGAACGGCGCGCTCGACCTGTCGGCATCACTGAGCGCGCCCGAGAGCAGATACACCGGTGTGTCGAAGGCTGTACCCGCCAATACGGGCACAAAATCGGAGAGTATGCGCACGTCGGTTACACCCGCTCCCGGCCGCACTTCAGACTCAACCAGCATTACACCGCTCTCGGCACCCACAGACATGAGCGCGAGTCCGGCGAGCATCAGTAGTACAGCAAAATTCCTTTTCATTTCTGGGCTATGAGGCTCTTAAGCACATTCCCCGCCTCGGCGATCGAGGGGACCTGGACGAGCGGCACGCCGGCTTTCGCGCACAGATCGGTGAAGAATCCGTCGGTGTTGCCGCCTTGCACCACGATGACGATGCTGGATTCGGGCACGCAGAGCTCGATGATCTTGTTCGAAGCCTCTCCGCGGCGCGCGGTACCGCCAGTGTGCATAGATATGATCTTCATTCCCTCTTTCCGCGCCTGAGCGATGACGGCTTGAACGCGTGCAATTTCTTGGTCGAGGCTCAGGCCCGCCGCGCCGAGCCCCTTAT
>CAYXOW010000080.1:4530-7321 GCA_964466815.1 uncultured Treponema sp. | reverse complement strand
CGTTGGACCCCGCCAGCGCCTGGGGTCTGGCCGAGATGTCGTAGCCGAAACCGAGTTTGAGTCTCGTATTGGCGAGCACTTTGACGATCGCCGCATCCGAGGTCTGGCCCGCGGAAGTGATGAATCCCGGCTGTTGGAAAGTTCCGAGCAGCGCCGCCGGTGCCGAAGACTGCGCGAACGCCGTCATCGGCGCAAGCAGCGCGAAGATGCAGAGTACAATGAGTGGTTCCCTCATAAAGTGGAGAGCCTTAATTCGGTATTGTTCGATCATGAAACATGCTCCTTAGAACCCGAACACCGCGCCGTCGCGCCTCGGGTCGGCGCCACCGTACATCATACCGGTCGCGGGATCGACCAGAATCGCCTGGGCGCCGCCGAAGAAAAGGTCGTAATCGGGATGCACTTCGAGCTTGTATCCGATCGACGTGAGCCAATCTTGGGTTTCCTTGGGTATCCTCGATTCGATGTAGAGTACTTTTTCGGTGTCGCGGGCATAAAAGCGCGGCGACTCGATCGCTTCCTGGACACCCATGTGGTAATCGAGGAGATCGACCGCGAGAATGACCATCGTCGAGATGATTCTTCCTGCACCAGGGGTTCCCATGGTGACAAAGGGTACACCGTCCTTGGCGATGATTGTCGGTGCGATGGTAGTACGCATGCGTTTGCCTGGCGCGTAGGAGTTCGGTCCGCTTTTCGACCAGTTCTGCATTTCATTGTTGAGGATGATGCCGGTGCCCGGAACCACGACGCAGGCGCCCCAGAATCCGGAGATGGTCTGCGTGAGCGCAACCATGTTGCCGCTCCGATCGACTACCGAGAGGTGGGTGGTCGAGGGGTGTTCGTAGGGAGTGCCAGCTTTGACGGAGGGCGACATCTTGGTGAGGTCGATCTCTTGGGCGCGCGCCTTGGCGTAGGCCTTGTCGAGGAGCCCCTCCACAGGGACCTTCGTGAAGGCCGGATCGCCGATGTAAGCTGAGTTGTCCGCGAATCCTCGCTTCATCACCTCGGCCATGATGTGCACATTGCGCGGTGAGAGCGGGGCCTCGGAAGCGAGGTCGAAGTTTTCGAGCATGTTGAGCATCTCGATGACGGAGAGACCGCCCACGGGGGGAGGCGCTGAGACGATCTCGTATCCGCGGTAGGTTCCACGCACTGGTTCGCGCTCGATGGCTCGATACGCCGCAAGGTCGGCCTTGCCGATGTAGCCGCCATGTTTCGCCATGTCCGCGGCGATGGCGTCGGCGATCTCACCCTTATAGAACACATCGGGTCCACCGGCTGCAATCTTCTCGAGCGAAACCGCGAGATCGGGGTTTCTGATGATGTCGCCAGCCTGCAGGGGAAGTCCATCCGGAGCGACAATCTTGAGCAGGGCGTCGTTCTTCGAGATGGGATCGAACTTGTCGGAGATCGTCTGCGCGAGAGTGTCGCTCACAATGAAGCCGTTGCGCGCGTAGCGGATGGCGGGCGCCATCACCTCGGCAAGGCTCATTGTGCCGTACTTTTGAAGCGCGTCACAGAGACCCGCGACGACGCCGGGAACAGCGACCGCCACATGACCCTCATTGCCGAACTTGACCTTCGACAAGTCGGCGAGCGGTGCCATCGAGCGATAGTCGATCGCGACCGTGATCTTTTTATCCGCGAGGTAGATGACCATCATGCCTTCGCCGCCGAGGCCGGTGGCATTGGGTTCGACGACACCGAGCGCAAATGCGGACGCGACGGCGGCGTCGACCGCGTTACCGCCCGCCATCAGAATCTCGAGCCCTGCTGCCGACGCGAGCGGCTGCGCGGATGCGACCATGCCGTTGCGCGCAGTAACTTCCGCCTTCAGTGTGTCCGCCGCGGACAAGGGCGCCGCGATGACGAGCGCGAACATCACAAAACCGATGAGACTCAGCATGAAGCGATGGAAGCCCCAAGGCCGTCTCACTCTCTGCATTTCCATAGTACCCCTCCTATAAAGTATTCTCTAATTTAAAAGCGCCCCGATACCCTGATCCCGAACCGTCCGCCAGTCAGGATAGTACGAGAACGCAATGCGCTTGTCGGCGGCGCAGCCATCATTCCACGCATCGAGAATCGCGCCCACGCTCGCGAGGTGCGTCGCCACGCGCAGCGCGAGCGGATACTTCGGATCCTCGCTGGGGTTCCCGTTTTCGCTCGACTGGGCCGGGTTCGGTGTTTCGATGAGGAAGGCGTACGCGTCGGTCGCGTCGCCCCACTCCCGGTGCGAGAGTCCGTGGAAGGTCTCGCTCGAGGGCTCGAGCTTCATGCTGAGCCCTTCCATCTCGAGGTTTATCACCGCGAGCGCGGCGGTGTCGAGGTTCTTGGGATTCGCGACGATCATATTCGCCAACCTCGACTCCGCCCCTGCCTCGTGGAGATCGAAGGCAACATCGACATGCTCGCTCCGCAGCAGCGTCATGACAGCCCAGGCGAGTTTCTGCGTCAGGTTTCCGTCTGGCGCTCCAGGGTAAGCCCGGTCGAGATTGCGCGCCTCGGCGCCATCGAGGACGTCCCCACCCTTGGGATGGATGTAGCGTTCAGGGTCGGGCGCGCCCTGGTGTACCGGATCGGTGAAGCGGGCGCCGTATTTGAAGAAACGGGGTCCATGGTCGGTGTCGATGCGGATCCACGAGGGCATTGCGCTGCTCTCCGTGTAGGTGGAGGCGCTGTTGTTTAGGTTGGGAATGACGATGAGCCGGCCTGATGAAGGCAGCGCGCGCTCGGCGAGCAGCACCGCCGTCATGATCCCCGCGATTTCGTTGGCGTGGGTTCCTCC
>CAYXOW010000080.1:0-4520 GCA_964466815.1 uncultured Treponema sp. | reverse complement strand
ACCGTCGAAACCCTTGCTGCCTTCGCCGCCGCCCACGGTCGCTCCGGGCACACCGGAATCGATGATATAGACGCGCGTGTCCGCGGGCGTGCCGACGAGTCCGTCAAACCACTCCGAGAGCCAGGATACGCGGATCTGCTGTACGGGCTGACCTGGGCGCACATCGTGGAGGATGGTGGTCCTCCCCACTGCGACGGTCTGCGCAGGATCGGCGAATATGTATGAAACTGCGGCAAATAGCAGCGCGCAGACTATTGGAAAAATGGAGAATTTACGCATAGCGGAGAACCTCGAATCGAAAATTATTGGTAGAACGCTAGCTCTGAAGCTTTGAGAAGTCAATATAAAAATCGTGGACCGCAGAAAAAAAAGCCCATTCCCGCCTAGGGAATGGGCTGTCTGCATGAATCCACGCGGTGCCTGGCGCGCCGAGACTATGATCTGCGCCTTCGCGTCATCACATCGAAGACGACCGCAAGGAGCAACACAAGACCACGGATGATGTACTGCAGCGAAATATCCGTACCGAGGAGGTTCATGCCATTCATCAGAGACATATAAACAAGTGCGCCGACGAGCGACCCCGAGATCGAGCCGATGCCACCCGCTGCCGAAACGCCGCCGATATACGCCGCAGCGATCGCGTCAAGTTCGAAAAGCGTGCCGGCCTGCGGCGTGGCTGATTTTAAGCGCGATGCAAAGAGAATGCCCGAGAGAGCCGACAAGAAGCCCATCGAAGCAAATACCACTATTGTAATGTTCTTCACGCTGATACCGGAGAGCTCCGCTGCCTCGGGGTTGCCACCCACCGCGTAGATGTGACGTCCTAGCACTGTGCGGCGCGATATGAAGTCGTACATCAGCACCACCACCAGCATTATCACGACCGTCCAAGACATGCCGTTGTATCCGGCGAGTATCCAGGCGATCAACCCTAAAATAACGGAGATAAAGATGAGCTTTGCGGCGAACAGTCCACTCGAGAGCACTTCGAACTTGTACTGCATCTTGCGCTTTCGATCTCCAAGCTGCCCCAGAATAAAGGCGATTATCGCAATCGCTCCGAGGAGGAGCGTCGTCTTATGGATGCCCGGTAAAAAAGTCTGACTCGCGAAGAAATCGGGAATGTATCCATTGCCAAGCGCATTGAAGGAATCCTGAGGAATGATGATGGTGCCCGTCGCTGCAGTTACGAGCATGAGCGCGCCACGGTAGATGAGCCAGCCAGCCAGCGAGGCGACGAACGAGGGAATTCCGAGGCCCGCCACGGGCAGCGCGGTTAAGAGCCCCGCGAACGCGCCGAGCAGCAGCACAAAAAGAATTGCGAACACTACAGGAAAGTGCCACTGCGTAAGCGAGATCGCCGCGACAGCTCCGAGGAAGCCGGACAAGAATCCGACCGAGAGGTCGATATGGCGAATCACGATGACGAGAGTCATGCCCACCGCGAGCACCGCGATGTACCCGGTCTGGTTGAGCAGGTTGGCGATGTTGCGCGAAGAGATAAAGACGCCGCCCGAGAGAATGGTGAAGACCGCCATAATCGCCGCGAGCGCAATGTACATGCCGTATTCACGTATATTCTTTTTCAGTACCGTCAATAATTCATTCATTTAGCTTCCTCCTCAGTACTGCGTCGCAAGGCGCATGACGGCTTCCTGCGTCGCCGATTTTCCATCGAGTTCACCGGCTATCGTACCATTGGCGACCACGTAGATTCGGTCGCTCATGCCGAGAATTTCCGGCAATTCGGAAGAGATCATGAGAATACTCATTCCCTTCGCTACAAGATCATTAATGATCGTGTAGATTTCGTACTTTGCGCCGACATCGATTCCACGCGTGGGTTCGTCGAATATGAGTAGTTCGGGGCCGACAAAGAGCCACTTCGCCACCGAGACCTTTTGCTGATTGCCGCCCGACAGATTCATACAGAGCTGATTGATGCCCGGAGTCTTTATGGAGAGGGAATTCACGAAGTTGACGGCAGTCTGTTTGTCGAGTTCCTCATCGATGATACCGTGCTTCGAGACTCCTTGAAGGTTCGCGAGCGAAATATTTTCTTGTATCGATTTGATCAGCACGAGCCCATTTTTCTTTCGATCTTCTGTCGCGTACGCGAGACCTGCGCGTATCGCGTTGCTCGGATGGGCAAAGCGCTGTTTTTTCCCTTTAAAAACGAGCTCACCGGTGACTATGTAGCCATCCGGATTTCCGAACATACTCCGCGCGAGCTCGGTTCGCCCAGACCCGACAAGGCCCGATAGGCCGACAACCTCTCCCTTGTGGACCTTAAAGTTCACATTATTGAGCACTTTGCGGCCCAATTTCGGATCGAACGCGCTCCAGTTGTTCACCTCGAGCACCAAGGACTCGTCAGGTTTCGATGTACGCGGTGGATAAATATTCTCGATAGATCGCCCAACCATGTGCTTGATGAGTATCTGCTCGTCGACCTGATCTTTTTGTCGATCCAGTGTGCAGATCGTCTGTCCATCGCGGAGCACTGTGATCGTCTCGGCGATAGAGAGCACTTCTTTGAGTTTGTGGGAGATCATGATCGAGGTGATGCCCTGCGTCTTCAAAATGCGCAGGATGTCGAGAAGATTGTCGCAGTCGTCTTCATTGAGGGCTGCCGTCGGCTCGTCGAGAATGAGGAGCGATACATTGCGGCTCAGCGCTTTGGCGATTTCGACGAGTTGCTGCTTTCCGATACCGAGATCTTTTACTTTCGCACTCGGGCTGATGGGAAGACGTACTCGCTTGAGGAGTTCTTCGGTTCTCTGGATCATCTCCTGAATATCGATTCCCATTCCTCGGCGTAGCTCGTGTCCGAGCATGACGTTCTCGTAGACCGTCATATCGGGTACAAGCGCAAGCTCCTGATAAATGATGCCGATACCCGCTTTCTCACTGTCATGGATACCACTAAACTCTACTTTCTTACCATTCAAAAGTATTTCACCTTCAAAGTCGTTGTGGGGATACACCCCGCTCAACACTTTCATAAGCGTCGATTTTCCGGCTCCATTCTCTCCTACAAGACAGTGAATCTCCCCGCGGCGCACCGCGAAACTCACATCGTTGAGCGCGCGAACGCCCGGAAAGGTCTTCACGATGTGGCGCATTTCCAAAATATTGTCACTCATACGGTACCTGCCTGGGTTCAGTGTAGTACAAAGAAGAGCCGCCCGGAATGAGCGGCTCCCCTTTGTGCCATATTATTTAGCAACAATTCTTTTTTTGATCATCACTTGAGACCAGTAAAGTCGCTGGCTGGCCAGTAACCGGAATCGATGATCTCCTTCTTTACGTTATCTTTCGTCACGACGACGATGGCCGTCGGCTTGGCAGGAACATCCTTCTTACCATTGTTGTAGTAGGTGGTAACGGGCGGTGTCTGTCCCTTCATGAAGGCAACCGCTGCGGCAATGGCATCTTTCACGAGTGTGCGAACATCCTTCAGCACGGTCATGGACTGCTTGCCGTCGATGATGTACTGGATCGACGCGATCTCGGCATCCTGTCCGGTGATGTAGTAGGTTCTGACATCTTTATCCGCAGCGAAGGCGTCGGCGATCGCGCGGGCGGTGCCATCGTTCGGTGCGCAGATGTACACGGTGCCCTTCGCAGATTTGGGCGCGGCGGTCAGGTTGGCTTCGGCTTTGTTCTTTGCATCGGCAAAAATCCAGTTCGTGGTGACCTGACCGATGATCTGAGCTTCCTCATCGCGGGTTAACTTGGCCTTGTTCGCCAGCGCTGCGGCCTTATCCGAATTTCGGACGATGTAGGTTCCGTCGGCGATCTTCGGCTGGAGGGCGCTCCATGCTCCTTCAAAGAAGATGAAAGAGTTGTTGTCGCTCGCGGCTCCTGCGTACAGGTAGAGGTTGTTGCCCTTGCTGCCGGCCGGTACCTTGGAGTTCAGATAATCGCCCCAAGCCTTGCCGACCTGGAAGCTGTCGAATGTAACATAGTAGTCGACGCTCGTCGTGTCGCGGATCAGGCGATCGTAGGAGATGACCTTTACGCCTGCGCTGTGCGCGAGGTCGGCAGCGGCAGCCGCTGCGGTTCCGTCCTGCGGGCAAATGATGAGCACTTTGATTTTTTCACTTATCAGTGCTTCAACGTTGGCCTTTTCCTTAGCCGAATCGCCCTGGCTGAAAAGAACCTTCGCGCTAAACCCTGCGTTCTTGAGAGCGTCGAGGAAGCGAGTTTGGTCCTGGATCCAGCGTGGCTCATCCTTGGTCGGAAGGACAATACCGACCTGCGTGTCCGCGAATACAATGCCTCCGACAATCGCGAAGAGCATTGCGATAAACAGTGCGCGTTTCATCAGGATTCCTCCTTTATGAACTGTCGCCGCTAGGCGGCGATGCCGCATTGCGGCGTTTTTCGTGGGCCCGCTGCCGTCAGCGTGCGCCGCATAGTAGTCTGAACCTGAATTTTGAATCGCACATCAGGAATGATATGACAAATGAGTGAGTATTCCTCACTCGAAGGCTCAGCGGTGAACAAAATAG
>CAYXOW010000079.1:9482-10938 GCA_964466815.1 uncultured Treponema sp. | reverse complement strand
CAAAGACTGTGCTTCCCGCGGTGGTCGAGCTCGATGTCGTCGAAAATCCGCCTAAGGCTCAGACCGCTCCTCAGCAGGATCAGACCCCCCAGTTCCCCTTCAATTTCTTTTTCGGACCTGACATTCCCACGCCTCAGCAGTATCAGCCTCAGGAAGGGCTCGGTTCCGGTGTAATCGTCCGCAGATCAGGGAAAACCTTTTATGTGTTGACGAACAATCACGTCGCCGGCAACGCATCCAAAATAACTGTCAAACTGAGCGACGGCAGGAAGTACGACGGCAAGCTCGTCGGTGCGGATTCCCGTAAAGATGTGGCGCTCGTGAAATTTGAATCGAACGACACCGACATCTCCGTGGCAAGACTCGGCGATTCTTCGCAGCTCCAGGTCGGCGACTGGGCGATCGCGCTCGGCAGCCCCTTCGGCTATGTTTCATCGGTAACCGCGGGCATTGTGAGCGCCCTGGGCAGAAGTGGCGGTCCTGATGGCAACATCAACGATTTCATTCAGACCGATGCGGCCATCAATAAGGGCAACTCGGGCGGCGCGCTCGTCAACATTCGTGGAGAAGTGGTAGGCATCAATACGTGGATCGCCTCGCCTACGGGCGGTTCGGTCGGTCTGGGATTCGCAATTCCCATCAACAATATTAAGAACACAATCGATGACTTCATCACGAGCGGCTCCGTGAAATACGGTTGGCTGGGTGTGAGCCTCTCGAACATCACCAAGGACCAAGCCAGCGCGAAAGAACTCGGTCTTGAAAACATGAAGGGCGCCCTCGTCGGTGATATTTTCCTCAAAGGCCCCGCCGATAAAGCCGGTATTCTTCCTGGCGATTTTATCACCGCGGTCAATGGTTCGCCTGTGCAGAGCTCAGATGACCTGGTGCGTGTCGTCGGCGATATCAAGGCAGGATCAACGGCCAAATTCGATATTATCCGAAGCGGCAAGCAGATCACTATCGAGGCCAAAATCGACCTCAGAAACGATTCTATCGCATCGAACAGCGCACTCATTTTCCCAGGTGCTACCTTGATCTCGCTCAAGTCTGATTCGGTCGATCAAAAACAGATTCCCGATGGCGTGACGGGCGTTCTCGTGGCCGATGTGCTGGCGAAATCGCCGGCTGCGACCATGGGGCTTCAGTCCGGAGACATCATCACCAAGGTCAACGACAAGGCTGTCAACAATCTCAAGGACTACTACGACCTGATCGCGAAGAATTTCGGCAAGAAGCTGGTCTATACCATCAATCGCAATGGTCAGACCGTAGAGACTCTTGCCTATGTAGGGAAGTGAGTATATAGTCCCCCTAAGAGCGGGTAATTCCGTTAAAGGAAGCCTCCACCCGGAGGCTTCTCTTATTTTTAGGGGATGCAAATCTATGCACAAAGAATTTGTTCCTTATGACACTATCCGCGACAACGCGATCAAACTTGCGTATCGAATCTACA
>CAYXOW010000079.1:7358-9435 GCA_964466815.1 uncultured Treponema sp. | reverse complement strand
CGCTGCGCGGTGGTGCGTACATGGGAAATGTCATAAGTGAATATTTCAAGTTTGTGAAGGGCAACGGGCGCCCCGTGTTCTACGCAGCGGTCGTTGCGCGTTCGTACCACGGTTTCGACCAGCAGGAAGCCATCAAGATCGATGGCTGGACGTACAACCCCGATTTCTTACGCCACGGCGATAAGGTGCTGCTCGTCGACGACGTGTTCGATTCGGGCCGCACCATCAACTACCTGACGAAAGTCATCATGGACAGAGGATTGCCGCGCAGCGACATCAAGATCGCGGTCCACGATTACAAGGTTCGAGCGTATGTCCCGCAGCATTTGCCGATCGCGCCCGATTATTGGTGCAGGAAAATCGAGGTCCAGTCTCGCGAGGACGAGCTTTGGATTCACTACATGAGCCATGAACTCGAGGGCTTGACCGCTCAGGAAGTGGCGGATCATTACCTCAAAGGAGACCCTGAGCTGGCTCAGGCGATGAGTTTAGTCGTTCGCGGTTAGATCACCGTTCCGTCGGGAATGATTTTGTTTTTCGGGATCACGATGATTCCATCGACAATATAGTGCGTGCTGTATTCGCCTTCGTCGCGCTGAATGGGATCGATCCCGATCCTGCAGTTCGAACCGATGCGCGCGTTTTTATCGATAATCGAATGACGAATGATCGATCCACCGCCGATCCCGATGTTCGGGATGTGCAGTTGCGCGTTTTTCGCTTTTTCGGTGTCGGTTTCGTAAAAATCGGCCCCCATGCACACGACGCCATCAAGGCTGGCCCCCGATTCGATAACAGTGCGAATACCGACGATGGAGCGTGTGATCGACGCGTTGGTGATGATACAGCCGTCGCTCGCGAGCGCTTGATTTAGTGTGCAGTAGTTCAGCTTTGAAGCGGGAAGATTACGCGCGTGCGTGTAGATCGGCATGTGCTCGTCGTAGAAGTTGAATTTGGGATTGATGTCAGTGAGCTCGATGTTCGCGTCGTAGAAGCTGCGAATCGTGCCGATGTCCTCCCAGTATCCGTCGAACACGAAGGTGTTCACCTTCTCCTTGGCGACAACAGAGGGGATGATCTCTTTACCAAAATCGTTCGCGTCCATCTGCATGACTTCTTCGATGAGCGATGCGTCGAAAATATAGATTCCCATACTGGCGAGGTAGGGCTTCGATAGGTCGGAGTGCTGGGGACGAAGATTGTTGGGTACTCTAAAGTCTTCGATATTCTTTGTAGGACCTGGTTTTTCCAGAAAACTGTCGATGCTCGAGTCCGATTTGATTTTTATGATACCGAGCGCGCTCGCTTCATCTCTCGAAACAAGCGTTCCTGCCACAGTGAGGCGGCTTCCCGAGTCGAGGTGTTGCTTGAACATCTCGGCAAGGTCCATGCGGTAGAGTTGATCACCGGAGACGATCATGTAGTGGGTCGGGTTGTGGGGCCTGAAGTGTATTAGGTTTTTCCTCACCGCATCGGCAGTGCCTTCGTACCAGCCCGAGTGTACGGGTGTCTGTTCCGCGGCGAGAATCTCCACGAAACCCTTTGAAAAATGATCGAAATTGTACGAGCGGGAAATGTGGAGATGCAGCGAGGCCGAATTGAACTGCGTGAGGATATAGATCTTTTTAAAACCCGAATTGATACAGTTGGAAATCGGAATATCGACAATGCGATATTTGCCGCCGAAAGGGACCGCCGGTTTCGATCTCTCTTTTGTGAGAGGGAAAAGGCGAGTACCTTTTCCACCGCCCAGGACGATCGATAAAATTTCGGTCATATTCGCTCCTTTCCGGTTGAATGCCGATTTACCTTTTTCGTACTGATAGCTAGAGTATATCCTATGAACGTAGAATCCGCAAATGCCATTTATGACGAATTAGCAGCGTTCCTCGCCTCTGAAAGCGAAATCGCGTGGTCGACAAGGTTTCCGGCAAAAGCAGCTGCGTTCGTTTCGCTCCCAAATGATCTTTCTCCCGCGCTCACCCACGCGCTCGCGGGGCGTGGCATTTCAGCGCTGTACAGCCATCAGCGAGCGGCGTATGAGCTCGCGAGGGCAAAGCGCGATTTCGTGGTTGTG
>CAYXOW010000079.1:4823-7348 GCA_964466815.1 uncultured Treponema sp. | reverse complement strand
CGGGGAAGACCCTCTGCTACAACCTGCCGGTGCTACAGACGCTCCTCGAAGAGCCGGAGAGCAGGGCGCTCTACCTTTTCCCCACTAAGGCTCTCTCGCAAGATCAACAGAGCGCCCTTAACGAAGTAATGCTCGCAGGGGCTGTGGGGCTGAACGTGAATACGTACGATGGCGATACACCGGCCGACATCCGCAGCAAGGCGCGCACTTCCGGGCGGATCATCATATCGAATCCGGACATGCTCCACGCAGGCATTCTGCCGAACCATACACGCTGGGTAAAATTCTTTTCAAATTTGAAATATGTCGTCGTCGACGAGCTGCACGCGTACCGGGGCGTTTTTGGAAGCCACGTAGCCTCGGTGGTGCGCCGTCTCATGCGCATCGCTCGGTTCTATGGTTCTTCTCCGGTCTTCATTTTCTCGTCGGCAACTATCGCGAACCCGAGCGAGTTTGCGGAGCGCTACATCGAGCGGCCTGTCGCGCTCATCGAAGAGAGCGGCGCCGCCACCGGCGAGAAAATTCTGATGTGCGTCAATCCCCCGATCGTCGACGAGGTACAGGGAATCCGTCGTTCGAGCGCGCACGAAGCCGAATCGATCATGCTCTGGCTCCTCAAAAAGGGCATCAAGACAATCCTCTTTTCACGTTCTCGCCTTCAAGTCGAGCTTCTCTCGAGTTATCTCAACAAGAAACTTGAGAATGTCTACAACAAGAACCATGGACTCGTCGTGAAGCCCTACCGGTCCGGGCTTTTGCCTTCGGAACGGAGGGCGATCGAGAAGGGATTGCGAGACGGGGATGTGCAAGGCGTGGTGTCGACAAATGCGCTTGAGTTGGGAATCGATATTGGGGGACTCGACGCGGCGGTGATCACGGGATACCCAGGGAGTATCGCGTCGTTCTGGCAGCAAGCGGGGCGTGCGGGGCGAGGTTTGAGAACTTCGCTCGCAGTCTATGTCGCCTCGTCGGCGCCGCTCGATCAATATTTCGCTGCCCACCCCGAATATTTTCTCTCGAAAGGGGCGGAACTTGCTCACATCGATGCGTATAACCCTTACATATTCACAGACCATCTAAAGTGCGCGACTTTTGAACTGCCCTTTTACGAGGGCGAGGCTTTCTCGCCCGACAGTACGAATGAGGGAGCTGTGCGCCTCACCGCCGAGGCACTCGCCTACCTCGAGGAAGAGGGAATCGTGAGGCACACCTCGGGCCGTTATTTCTGGTCTGCGGAAGGCTATCCCGGAGAGAAAATTTCGCTGCGCTCGGCCACCACGGAGAATGTGGTCATCACCGATGTGACCGATGGGCGTCACGATGTTATCGGTGAGATGGACAGACCGAGCGCTAAGGAGCTCCTCTTCGACAAGGCCATCTATCTCCATCTTGGAACTCAGTTCCAGGTAAAAAAGCTCGATCTCGAGAAGCGGGTGTGTTTCGTCGAGCGAAGCGATGCGGATTATTGGACGGATTCGATCGTGAAGCGCGATATCGAGGTACTCACGCAGGATGCGCGCACGTCCACCCACGAGTGCGAGCGGATCCTCGGCGATATTCTCGTTCGGAGCCAGGTGGAAAAGTATAAAAAAATGAGATTCAACACCAACGAAAATGTCGGATACGGCGAGATTTGGCTGCCGCCCGAAGAGATGCAGACACAGGCTCTCATCCTCGTGATTTCTCCCGAGAGCGAGAGCGGTCGTCTACTCGCGGGACTTCCTCCTGAGAAGGCCGACACCGTGCTCTACAGCGCCGCCAATCTGCTGCGACAACTCGCGCCTTCGAGGGTGCTCTGCGACATACACGATATTGGGGTGGTTTCGCGTGCGCGAGATATTTTCTTCAAAGCCCCGACACTGTACTTCTACGATATGTACCCCGGGGGGACCGGTATCGCAGAGGCGCTGCGCACGTGCATCGCCGATGTCGAGAAGCTCGCGGTCGAGCGCGTGGCGAGCTGCACCTGCGCGAGCGGCTGCCCCTCATGTATCGGCGTGGAGGCTGCGCGCTCGGACAATAAGGCGATTACCTTGGCGCTGTTCAGGAAGCTCCATGAGGCGGAAAAGGCATGATGCGCGGGCTTGGAGTAGCAGCGCACATTGCAGTGGACAGAGAGCGATCTCATGGATCTTAAGGGTCGATTGGCACTCATAAAAAAAAGTGAAACGGTGGAGCGCTTCCCTCATCCAGTCCCCGCACGGGAACCTCCTTCGAGCTGGGGGCGCGCCACCGAGCACGTGTGGACGCGCACGGTGGACATTCCTTTTGAACGAGTGCCCACACAGTTTTCGCCGTGGCTCATGCGCCGTGAAAACTCGGGAAACCCGAGTATCGAAAGCATGGGAGGAGCCAAGGCTGAGGAATCGATTCCCATAGATCGTCTCGCGTTTTTCGATCTGGAGACGACAGGACTCTCGGGCGGATCGGGTACAGTCGCATTCCTCGCGACCGTGGCGCGCTTTGAAGGGCGTGACCTCGTCCTGTCGCAGACTTTTATGGAAGATTCCCCCGGAGAATCTGAC
>CAYXOW010000079.1:2016-4793 GCA_964466815.1 uncultured Treponema sp. | reverse complement strand
AGCTTCTTTCCGCCGATTGGGTTGCGAGTTACAATGGTGCCTCTTTCGACTTCCCGCTTCTCCAGAGCCGGTGTGTCGTCAACAGAATTCAGCCACCACTAATCCGACAGATCGATATTTTGCACGATTGCCGCCGATTCTGGTCACACCGGGTCGAATCCTGCACCCTGGGCTCGATGGAAGAGATACTGCTCTCGAAGCGCCGTGAAGACGATATTCCCAGCGCGCTCGTCCCCCGCGTTTGGCTCGACTTCGTAAAGGGACAAACACCTCGCGAAGAACAGTGGGCACTCCTCTGGCGCGTGTGGCGACACAATCTTGAAGATGTCATCTCGCTTGCCGAAATTTTCCTGATTGTGGAATCGGTGTACAGAGTACCTCAGAACGAGCTTGTTCGGTACGCGATCGATCCTAGTGGCCTCGCGGCGAGACTCATGAGGCTGGGGCGGTGGATCGAAGCGAAGCGAGTGCTGATGAGTGTGGGCGACCATCCGCAAGACTTCGCAATTTCAGCCACAATGAGGATGAAAGCGCTCCGTCAGCTTGCAGCTTTGGCGCGGCGGGAGCAGGATTGGGATCTGTACCGACGGACAGTGCTCTCGATGGACAGCGATTCGATCTATGGGTGCATCGCGAAGGCGAAGCTCTACGAGCACCTCGAGAAAGATGTGGACTTCGCACTCACCTGGGCGCTTCGCGCGCGCGACATCATCGTCGGACTCGAAAGGGGAGAAGGAGGTGTTGAAGCCCAGAAGCGCGCAGAATTTCTGGAAGTGATTGAACACCGACTTGGACGGCTTCGAAAAAAACAGAAGCGAAAGAGCTGAGTGTGTTCCTCTTACATGGTTATTTGTGCACTTTGAGTGTATCGCCGAGTTGACCGCACGCGCCCATGACACCTCGCCCACGGCTCATGCGCTGCACCGTCACGATACCATTGCGCTCGAGTACCTCCGCGAACTGTTTCATGTGCGCAGAGCTCGGCGTTTCAAATGCCATGCCTTCGATAGGGTTCCACGCAATGAGGTTGACCTGTGCCTTGAGGGGAGCGATCCACCTGGCGAGCTCTATCGCGTCACGCTCGCTCGTGTTCGTGTTGCCGATCAGCACCACTTCGAGTGTGATCCGATCTCGCGTAACACGCTGATACTCGAGGAGCGCGGATTTGAGCGTTTCGAGGGGCCAAGTCTTATTGACGGGCATGAGGTGTGTCCGAAGCTCCGGATTCGCCGAAGTGAGCGAGACTGCGAGACGCACTATTGGCCCATGCGCTGCAAGATCGAGGATGCCGGGCACGATGCCGCTTGTCGAAATAGTGATCTTGCGCATCGACATCCCGATCCCCTCGGGATTCGAGAGCAGCGCGATAGCTTTGCGCACATTCTCAAGGTTGAGCAGAGGCTCACCCATCCCCATGAACACGACGTTTGAGATAAACCCCCGCAGCCTGCGTAAAAAGTGAAACTGCTCGAGGATCTCGTCGGCGCCGAGATTCCTCAAGAAGCCAAGTGTTCCCGTTTTACAGAAAGCGCACCCCATAGGACAACCGACTTGACTTGAGAGGCAGGCTGTCTTTCTCCCTTCGATATCCTCGAGGAGCACGCACTCAACCGCAGCTCCATCTCGAAGGCGGATTTGGAGTTTGAGGGAGCCATCTTCATCGACGAGCTCCTTATCGACACTTGAAGAGGTCAAGCTTCCTTCAAAACGCTCCGCGAGGCGTTTGCGCAGTGGCTGAGGAATATTCGTCATCGAGTCGAAAGACTCGATTCCCTTGGATACCCACGCAAATACCTGCTTTGCTCGATACAGGGGCTCATCTGGGAAAAGGGCGACGATTTCCTCGGGAGTCAATCCACTAAGGTACACCGTGGTTGAGGTGCTCTTGGACGCGTCTGTCATGCCTTTCCTGTGAGTTTCGAAAGCGCCTCTTGGATGACAGGATTCTTGATGCCCATGCGCTGGAATTCGGTGAGCACCTCGACGGCGAGCTGCCGCTGGTTATTCATGAGGTAAGTCTGCGCTAGCTCGACGTAGATTCGATAATTTTTCGGATCATTTTGTAGAAGAGAGCGAAGGCTCGCGATCGCCTCTTCGTACTTTCCCTGCTGGCGCGAAATCACGGCGAGACCGAGCACCGCATAGATGTCGAATTCAATGTTGAGGGCATTCTGATAGTATTCGGCGGCTTTGTCGAAATCGCCCATGTTGCGGTAAGCATCCCCCGCACGCGTGAGAATTACCTTGTTCTTCGGGTCTTTCTCGAGAATCTTGTTCCAATAGAGGAGCGACATGTTCTGCTTGCCGACGCCACGGTAGCAGTCCGCAATCCCGAAAAGCGCGTAGAAGTTGTCGGGCTCCTTTGTGAGTGCCTTCTCGAAGTAGGGGATTCCTTTGTCGAAGTGTTTGAGTTTGCGGTAGCAGTTGCCGATCGCGGTCAGCACGCGGATATCGACGTTGTCAGCCTCGAGTTCAACCATACGCTGCCAGTAGGTGAGCGCCTCCTTGTACTCCTTGAAGTCGTAGTGGAGGTGGCCGAGGCCGATCAACGCGTAGTGGTTGTCGGGGTTGAGTTCGAGAACGCGGTGGTAGATCGCCTTCGATTTGCGAAAATCGTGCACCTTGCGGTAAGCGTCCGCGACGCGCGTGAGCACCGTGATGTTCGTATTGTCGTGAAGTAGGTACTGCTCCCAAATTTCGATAGCTTTTTGGAATTGATTGAGAGCTTTGTAGCAATCTGCCAAGCCGAAGAGCGCATAGCTGTTGCCGGGGTGGAA
>CAYXOW010000079.1:1739-1964 GCA_964466815.1 uncultured Treponema sp. | reverse complement strand
TCTTTGAAGCGGCCTCGCTTGCGGGCAGCGTCGCCCATACCGACGAGGGCATAATTGTTTTCTTTGTCCTTTTCGAGGATCTGCACGAAGCACTCGATCGCCTCATCGAAGCGATTTTCCTTGAGGAGCTGATACCCTTTCTTTGAGGTTTCGGCAATTTCAGTGTTTTCGGACTGAATTTCTTCAGGGATGTCGAAAAAATCATCGTTGTACGGGAGAGACGGC
>CAYXOW010000079.1:266-1714 GCA_964466815.1 uncultured Treponema sp. | reverse complement strand
ATTACTTTTACCTCTCGGCGGAAAGCATTTTTACATATGGCCGAATAACAGCCTGAAATTTATTATTTATTCCTTTCCGTCTATTGTTAACTGAGCAATTATACAATTGGTTTTACATAAATGCAAGATTTGAGAAATTATTCTTTATTCGATTTTATCCAATTTTTTATAGAATCTTACGATAGATCGACCATAGGTACGTATGTCGTAGCTTACGAGTGCCCCAACACGATCTGGAAGGCGATCTTCGCGCGGAAAGTGAATCAGCACGAGACTATTCACTTTGAGAGAGGCGGATTGTTCTAATCGCTCGAGAAGCTGCAGCTTAAAAGGATAGTCGAAGGGTGGATCGAGAAAGATGATGTCGAACGCTGTTTTATTTCGAAGAATGAAGGTTTCGGCGGGCATGGCCCTGCAGAAGAGTGGTGGATTTGAAATTGCGGCATTCTCGAGGAGCACAGGGAATTTCTTGCGATCTTTTTCGACACAGATTACAGGATCGGCGCCTCGCGAAGCTGCCTCTAACCCAATAATGCCTGATCCGGAAAAGAGATCAAGAAATGAGAGACCTGAGAGGTCTCCAAGGACCCCGAACACCGACTCGCGCATTCGATCCATCGCCGGGCGTATGCGTAGATCGCCTTCGGGCATCTGGACCGTGCGCCCAGCATATATTCCTCCTGTGACGCGCACAGCTACCAGTCCTTGGTGCGAAATTCTCGCCGAATTTCGCGATCGAGGTCTCGAGCCTTGATATCGGCGCGCTTGTCGTACGCTTTTTTACCACGACAGAGGCCAAGCTCAAGTTTTACAAGCCCGTGTTTGAGATAGATGCTGAGGGGAATCAGTGTGAGGCCCTTTTCGCGCACGCGGCGGTCGATGCGCTTGATCTCTTGGCGGTGTAAAAGGAGTTTTTTGGGGCGATCGGGATCGTGTCCGAACAGCGAGGCATGTGCATATTCGGAGATGTGAAAATTATTGAGCCACACTTCTTGGTTTTTTATCTCCGCAAAAGCGTCGCCAAAACTCACGCGTCCCTCTTTTATAGACTTTACTTCGGAGCCGACGAGGGCAATGCCGCACTCGAAAGTCTCCTCCACATGGTAGTCAAAACGGGCGCGGCGGTTGAGGGCGATGTTTTTAGTAGGCTCGTTCGATCTCATTTTTTTATTAAGGCTGGCCTGAATCCGAGGAATTCTGAGGCATGGACGGCAGGAACGGGGCCTCGTATGCCGGCGGTCACAAGGTCGGGTTTATTGGCCCACGAACCGCCGAGGACTGTTTTTAAGGCGATGGCAGCGGTCAGTTCCGCAAAAGTTTCTGAGCTGTCCTTAATCCAAGGGTAGGGCCTGAATCCATCCGAGGTCCATTCCCATACATTGCCGTAAAGATCGGCGAATCCGAGACTGTCTCGGCCTGCGGCACCGGCAGCGGAGGGCGCCGTCGAC
>CAYXOW010000079.1:0-226 GCA_964466815.1 uncultured Treponema sp. | reverse complement strand
ATGTTGAAGGCTTTTTTGCATCGGAAGCGGAAGCTGCCTGCCACATGGCCTCGGTGGGAAGAATTACTTTATATCCAGCTGGAGCCTGCGCGCTCAGCCAATCGCAGTATGCGCGTGCAGCATACCATGAAACCCCAGTGACGGGAATTGTGCCTGATTTTTTATCATCGTAGTTGGTAAGGTAAGAGCCGTCGGCAAGCCCCTCGCCCATGAGCGCGTCTCTGTT
>CAYXOW010000078.1:8706-11101 GCA_964466815.1 uncultured Treponema sp. | reverse complement strand
CTATCGATCGCCTATCTCTTGAGCGCAGATGAATCTATCAGCCAAGGGCAAAAAAGTCAACGGAAAGGCCGGCAAAAGCGCGTAGGGTTGGGAGTAATGCTCGACCGCCTGCCCAAATTCCTTTGCCGCTGGTAGAATGTCGCCCATGAAACTCGATATTGGATTCGCGGACGACGTGCGGCTCAACAAGCTCAATCTGGCGCTTGTAGAGCTCGAGGGGCTCGACTGGGGTGCCGTGGCCGCGACAGAGGTCGACCAGCTCGCTTCGGCGCTCGGCGCTGAGCTAGTTGCAACAGTGTTCGGGGATGCGCGGGCAAAAGGCCCTGAGGGCTGGTCGTCGCGGATCAAAGCGGTGCGCGATCTTTTGCGCAATGGGAACTATAAACCCGCAGGTCGAGCAAAACCCTCGAGCGAATATCTCCTCGCGGCCGCGCTCGTAGGGGATTTCCCTGTCGTAAATTTCTTTGTCGATGCAACCAATTTGGCGAGCCTCAAATATATGTATCCCATGAGCATCTTCGACGCGGATCGAGCGGGGTCGAAACTCGTGTGCAGGCTCGGTGCGGCAGAAGAGCGTTATGTGTTCAACGCTGCCGGGCAAGAAATCGATGTCGAAGACCTGATATGCCTGTGTGCGCGCGAACCCGCTGCGATCGCGGGTATACCCGCACGCGCCTTAGGATATCCCATCGTCAATCCGGTGCGCGATTCGATGGCGACGAAACTCTTCGAAGGCGCGAGAAACGCGGTGGTTGCGATCTATGCGCCACATGGGCCAGAAGGTGCCGATCTTGCTGCTGCAGCCGAGGATGTCGCGCGCTGGTGCGGGAGCGCTTGTTCGCGGACAGAGACGCGTCTGGCTTCCTTGTCATAATTGCCACTATTGCATAGTATTGCGAGCCATGAAGATTCTGAGCGCGAGTGAGACTGATCTCGAGACTGCGGCGCGCGCCCTGCGCGAGGGCAAGCTTGTCGCGATTCCGACCGAGACGGTCTACGGCCTCGGCGCGAACGCCTTCGACGAACGCGCAGTGGCGCGGGTGTTTGAGGCAAAAGCGCGACCCACCTTCGATCCGCTCATCGTGCACATCGCGCGCACGGAAGACATCCGCACCGTAGCCCGAGAAGTGCCCCAGATGGCCCTCGCACTGGCGCGCGCGCTGTGGCCCGGCCCACTCACGATGATTCTCCCCAAAAAGCCTGAAGTCCCCGATATCGTGACCGCCGGACTCGACACCGTCGCGGTGCGCTTTCCGAGCCACTCTGTGGCGCGGCGCATCATCGAGATCGCCGGTATTCCCGTCGCCGCGCCGAGCGCGAATCCTTTCGGCTACATTTCCCCGACGACCGCAGCGCATGTCGCCGCTATGCTCGGCAACAAGATCGACCTCATCGTCGACGGAGGCCCCTGCGATGTGGGTGTCGAGTCGACCGTGGTCGATCTGACTGGGAGCGAGCCTGTGCTGTTGCGGGCGGGAGGCATGCCGCTCGAACGCATCGAGGCGGTGGTCGGTTCAGTGCGTATCCCGAAGCGCGAGGCGACGAAGGATGGCGCCGCGCTCGCGAGCCCCGGTCAGACGCTCAGTCACTACGCGCCGTCGACACCGCTCTACCTATTTGAGCAAGGCGCCCTGCCGGACGCGATCGCGAAAGAAATCGTGCCGCGCCCATCGCTCGCACTTGTCTTCGATGCTCGGCGCGCCGCCGCGCTCGAGGCCGCAGCGCGCTTTGACGAGGTTGTCGCCCTCTCGCCGGGCGGGGATCTGGGCGAAGCGGCGGCGCGCCTCTTTTCGCTCTTGCACAGCTTCGACGCGAGGCACTTCGAGGCGATCTACGCTGAGCGTGTCCCCGAGGAGGGACTGGGGCGAGCGATCAACGATCGTCTGTTCAGGGCGTCGAAGAAGTAGGGCTCGGCGGTGCCGCGTCGGGAGCGCTGGTCGCAGGCAGCGGTGCTTGCGGTGCGGGCTGCACTACGGTTGGTGCGCTCATAGAGGATGCTGACGAAGTCTGCGGTGGAGATGCGGGCTGCATTACGGTTGGCGCGCTGGTCGCAGGCAGCGGCTTCACTCCATAGATGAAATCGAGCATATCTTTCGCCGAAATTCCGTAATAGAGCTTTCCATACGTGATAGCGGCCGCTGTGATTTTCTTCGTGTACTGGCGCGGTTCCTCCACGGGGTACATTTCGATCAAGATATCGTCATCGATGGCGCCCCAGTCGCGCACCCACTGGGCCATGCGCCCTGGCCCGGCATTGTACGCCGCAATCGCGCGCGTCGGATCGCCGTTGAATCGCTGCAGCATGTAGCCGAAGTAGGTGAACCCTATCGTGAGATTGTCCTTGGGATCGAAGAGCGTGTACTGCGGCATCTTGAGACCACGTGCGGTTTCTGCG
>CAYXOW010000078.1:0-8696 GCA_964466815.1 uncultured Treponema sp. | reverse complement strand
AGCAGTTGGCTTAAACCCATCGCGCCCGATTTTGAAACCGCGCGCTGGTTGAAGAGGCTTTCGGAGCGCACCACGGCGTACGCGAGCGGTTCGGCGATGCTCCTCGGTACGGTGAGCTCGGCGAAATGCTCTGGCCAGGCGCGCGGATAGAGCAGCGCGTAACTGAGCTCGGGTTTGGTCGCGGTTTTTCGGTTGAGCGTTTCGCGACCGATGCGGAGCGCGGGATAATATTGCTCGTGCTGAATGAACTTCATCGCCAGCCACATGAGTGTATCGGCGCTGAATGGTGAGAGCGCGGCGACTTGGTCTGCGGCGAGCGACTCAAGTCCATAATCGAGGGACTGCCCTATGAAATTGAGCATATCCTTGAGATTGTCGTCGCTTACAGGTGGATTTTGGGAGCTCGAAAAGAGCTGCGTGATGGTCGACTCGATATCGAAATTGGGTCCGAGGCTGGGAACGCCGGCTATCAAAGGCGGATCGATGCCGAGGCGCCATGCCGCGAGCGTGCGATAGTGATCTTCGATGCCATTTTCTCGGAGTAGGGCGCGATAGTAGATAGTCGCGGTGTTCGCATCTGCTCCATCGGGGTTGATCCATTTCCAGAAAACGCTGTCGGAGGAAATTTCGGGAGATGCGCGTCCGGTTTCGATCAGTCGACCGGATAAGTAGAGCAGAGGACCGCGCATCGCGGTGGTGAGTTTTTGGCTCATGAGCGCGCATAGGCGCACCACATCGTCCCACGCACCTTCACGAAGAAGGCGACGCATGTAATTGGCGACAATATCCTCAAAGTACGAGGGCGCTTTCCAGAGAGCCGCAGCCTGTGTGAGCGCGGAGAGCTCGAGGGCGCGCTTTGCGTGGATAGCGTTGGCGTCGTCCTGGCCGAGATCGCCTAGGAGAGAGTCTGTATCCGCGATTGTGTTCATCGTGATGTCGAGCCAATACCAGAGAGCCGAATCGGAATCGCCCGAAGAGAAGGCTAGGGGAACGAGCTCAATGTAGATACTTGCGGCGGTCTGGCTGTCTTTGAGTCCCTGGTACATGCGCGCGAGGTAGAAGGCCATAACCCAGGCATTCTCGGTTGGGACGCGCGCGCGGTCGAGGGCGGGAAGAGACGGCGAGGAGGGCTGAACGGCTGCGATTGGCGCGTCGCCATTCGCCACAGGCAGACCGAGCGCTGCGCTGAAAAAAGCGAGCCCTTGCTGCCAGGCTCCGGCGCCATAGAAGCTCTTCCCAAGTTCGGAGATCCAGGCACGAGGCGTTGTCGGAACCATGAATGACTGAAGAATCGGAATGGCGGCTGCGGTAGCCTCGGCGTATTTTTTCTCGGTGGCCGCCGCCCTAAAAAGAGCCAGCGCCGCGAAATCCTGGGGAGCACCGCTCCATGCGGCGTAGAGTCTAAAAATTTTCGCTGTGTACGAATCGGGATACGCACTCTTTATAAAGGGAGGATCGCCAGCAGCCCAGCTGTAATCCTGCAGCGAGGCGCGCGCACCGTATTCCATCCACGCGAGTTCGGAGGCGCGACTTTTCGCGAGCGAAGGGAGCGCTTTGGCGATCTCCGAAACGAGACTGAGCGCACCTTGAAAGTCCTTCTGGGCATAGAGTGCGTCGTAGAGATTGCGATACATCGCCCAATCTGCCCCAAATACCTGAATCCACTCGCGCGCGATTTGAGCTGCCTCGGCGTACCGAGATTGACTCGAAAGAAGCGTATAGAGCGACTTGCCTGCCTCTTGGGCTGCTGGCCCCTTTGCGAAGCGGAAGGCAATCGAGTACATGAATTCGGCGAGCTTTCGTTCCTCATCGGTCATGGTACGATCTTTGGCGCGCTGAACCATCTGCTCTGCGGTAAAAAAGAAACCTGAGGGATCGCCGGGATCTGTCAGCGTCGGAATAATGAGCGGAGTTGGTTCAATCGCGGAGCGATCCGGTGATGGCACGATAGTGTCGCTCGGCAGAGGTGGCGTCGGCACGGAGGGTGGTGTTGCTTGAGGAGTAGCATCGGGGTCGATCGCAAAGAGCATCGAGGGCGCGCTTACCAATAAGAGCCCACAGAGAAGTGCAAAAACTCGTTTCATCACGCTGCCGCTTTCTTCCGCCGCGCCACCGCGACCTGCATCTCCGCGTGCTGATCGTAGCGCCTGCCGTCGAGATCGCCGTAGAGCGCCACCTCATCGAAGCCTGCAGCCAACAGCGCCTGCCGAATTTCAGTGCCCGCATAGAGACGGATCGCGAACGAGCGTTCATAGACTGTGTCACCCTTGATCGCTCGCCAGGTGTTTCCAAGCTTCTCCCAATCGCCGAGGATGTCGTAGCGGGCGCTGATATCCCATCCATCGCGCTCGAGGTGTTCTGTCTCGACGAATGAGCGCGCCGCGGTTTCCTTGCCGATGGTTTCGAGCACGAAGGCACCACCCGGCTCGAGATTCTCTCGGCAGCATCTCAGAATCCGCGCATCGTCCTCAATTTTTTCGTCGTAGCCGAAACTTGCGCCGAGGTCGACGCAGAGCGAGTATGGTTCCGGCGCTCTGAATTCGCGTGCGTCAGCTTGAATAAATTCGATACTGAGACCTTCTGTCGCCGTACTCTCGCGCGCAGCTTCGAGATAGCTCGGCGTGAGATCGACGCCCGTCACCGAAAATCCGAGGCGCGCGAAGGCGAGGCTGTGTCGTCCTACCCCGCAGCAGAGATCGAGGACGCGGGCCGGCGGAGCGACACCAGTGAGCGCGAGGATCAGCTCGACCTCCAGATCGGCGAGATTCCAGCGAGTCTCATCGAACATAAAGGGAGCGAACTCGTCCCAGAAACCTTCATCCTGAAACCACTCTTTCACAGCGCACCATAATCCATGATGAGCGACATCGCGTAGGTCACGACATCCATCTCAAGTTCATCCGCGCAATCGGAAATGAGATCGCGCAGCTGGCGCCACTCGGAGAGTGTGAGCGGAGTTCCATCATATTGCTGACGAAGAATACCGACAAAGGTCGCAATGACCAACGCCCCACGCGTCGCGTCGACCCTCAGCATCTCGTCCGCGTAACTCGTCAAAATCTCGACGCTCTGGCGAGGGAACCCGGGGAGCGCCCGATCGATCGCCCTCTCGATACCGCGGATCGTGGAGTCGTGCGACGTCGCAAGCGAGCCGGCCAGCTCCGTCAGCGCATCGAGCAGATCGTTCATGGCTTTTATTTCGGGCTTCATGGCATATCTCTCCGTATCTGGTTTCTTCTTTCATTATCGACAGGCTTTGGTCGATCCTGAACCTTGCACCTGCGATTTATTCGGCTCAGAGAAGCACAAGCGCCAGCACAATTGCGTCGTACAGCGCATGCCCGAGTGCGAGCGCGTGAATATCGTAGCCCTTGAAGCGGAGCCGTGTGTAGAACACCGCGAGCACTGCTGCGAAGGCGATTCCCGAGAACCCCTGCGCATAGTGCGAGAGCGCGAAAATGAGCACCGATGCGGTGGCGGCGGTATACATGGGCGTGCCGGCCTCGACGAGCGCATCGATGAGAAAAAAACGAAAAAAGAGCTCTTCAGCGTATCCCACCGAGAGGCTCGACAGTAGCATCAGCGGAATCAGCGCGAACGAAACTGGTCGCCGAATCGAGAAAAGCGGATTTTCGATGTGGAACAGCCCCGAAGCGACTACGCCGAGACCCGCGCAGGCCACACTCAGGAGCATGACTAAAAGTGCCCCATGGAGCTCTTGTCTTGACGGCAGACGTCGTATTGTTTTGAGCTGCTGAGGCGCCCCGGCGATCTGCATCTGCGCGTAGATGTAGAGCACGAAGCCGATCCGCACCGCGTTTTTGAGCACACTTACGATGAACCATAGCGCCGAAAACGCCGAAGGCCCTGGTATCGAAAAGATCACATCCGCCCACACCGTGAGGTAGGCGAGGAATATCGCGATATACGTTGATAGGCGTTTCGATGAGAGGTCGGTCATGACTACTTTCACAATACTCTGAAATGCTGCCTCTGTCATGACTTTAAGCCGCAATTTTCCACGTAAATTTGAAGCGTGAAGTCGATTTTCGCGCCTCGATAGAGCGATGGGGTTCAAGATATTATCCATTTCCTTTACATCCTTCACATCGTGTGCGACTCGTCGAGCCGGAATCTGCGTCCGTCACTGGAGTCGAGTGGTGCTTCGCCGAGTGTCTCCTGTCTGCATGTTTGCGCTGGGCCTCTGGGGTGGGCTGGCCCTATTGGAGTGCGCATATTCAGGAGGGAGCGGGCCGTCTATCGTCGGGAGAGCTGAAAGTGTGGAAATTCTTTTTGTCGGAATGGCGCTCGCGGTGGGGGCGTTGGTGGTTTCCCTCAGTACGCTGACGCCGAGGGGGAGCGCCGCTCTCTTTCTCGCGGGTGCGCTCTGCTGCGGACTCGCAACAGCAGCGGCCATTTCGCGCTATCAACGACAGCGCGCGTTTCCGGGCGACTTCGGGCCTGGCTCCGATGTGCACCTGCGCGCACTTGAGGGCGTACTCGCGATCGACTCCCAAGCTACGGTTTCCGGGAATCGGCGACTCGACGTCGAAGTTCGCGCCGCAGAGTGGGCGGGTAGCGGCTACACACTGCGCGCCGAGTGGGGGCGAACGGCATTTTCGGCTGAAGTACTCACCGGGCCGATGGCGCGCGCGTACGCGGGCACTCCACTCCGTGCGGCATCCCTTCACCCAGGGGCGTTTCTCTGGGCCAATACCGAAGACATACGCTTCATTCTAAAAGCAGGATGGGTCGCGGCCACTAGAGGTGTGCTCGCGGACCGCTTCGCCGAGGCTGTCCGCGCGTGCGCCGGCCGCGCCGGTCCGCTCGCACAGGCGCTGCTCCTCGGCGTGAAAGACGAACTCGACGGCGAGTACCGCGGCCTCTTTCAAGCGGCAGGGTGCGCTCACTTGCTTGCCCTCTCGGGCCAACACCTCGCCATCATCTGCGCCTTCGTGGCACTGCTAGGGAATAGAATCTCGCGAAATCCGAAGCGTGTGCGGCGCATTTCGATTTGTTTCGCGTGGGCCTTCGTCTGGCTCGCAGGGCCGGGACCTTCACTCTTGCGCGCCCTCTTCATGCTCAGCGCCTCGGAGCTCGCCCGCGCGCTCGATCGGCCGCAGACCGGATTTTCAGTGCTGGCGATCGCTTCCGCGCTCCTCGCGCTCTTCGCGCCGAGCTCGATCGATTCGCTGTCGAGCGTGTTCTCTTTCGGTGCGATGGCGGGGCTCATCGGACTCTCGGCGCGATTCTCTGCGCGCTTTCGGCCCTGGCTACCGAAACCTTTGGCCGATGGGCTGGCGGCGTCGGTCGCGGCAGTCTGCGCCACCGCGCCCATCTCGATTTTTGCCTTCGGAACTTTCGTACCAGCCGGCATCCTCTCCGCGACCGCCGCCGCTCCCGTAATGCTCGCCTTCATGTGGATTGCACTCGGGGGGAGTGTGGTGGCGCTCATACTGCCCCAGATTGCGCTTTTAACCCAGCCAGCGCTCGAGTTTCTGGAAGGCGCGCTCGTGTCGGTGCTCGGAATGGGCGCCTGGTTTCCGGCGCCTGTGTTCGGTGAGAGCCCCTTCGCGCGGATCGGGGCAATCGCGGTGATTGCCATGCTCGCGGCCCTCCTTTATGCTGTGCATCGGATGAGGTCGAAGGCAATTCACGCTCGTCTGGAGCGGGCGCGCGCGCGACTTCAGCCCGCGGACGCTAAGGCGAGGCTCGCTCTTCTGGACACTCGAGAGATATAGTCGCTTTGCAAGGATATTCATGGAAAAAAACGCGTTGAACTATGATTCCCCCACCTCGATCAAAGAGTTCCTCGAGCGCGAGGGCCTCTGGGTCACCAAGCGCTTCGGCCAGAATTTTCTCATTGATAGATCAGTGCGAGGACGGATCATCGAGGCACTCGCGGTCGAACCTGGCATGCGCGTGTGGGAAATCGGGCCTGGGATCGGCGCAATGACGGAGCTCATCCTCGAAAAGCGTGTGCAGCTCACCGCGTTTGAGATCGATCACGGCTTTGTCCGCGTTCTCGAGTCGCTCTACGGTTCGAGCGGTAATTTCTCCACCGTGAGCGGCGACATGCTTAAAACCTGGCGCGCACAGACTGAGCGGCCGGACAGAATTTTCGGCAATCTGCCCTACAATGCAGCCTTCGCGATCATCGCCGATCTCCTCGAACAAGACTGTGTGCCGGACCGTATGGTGTTCACGCTCCAGCGAGAGGCGGCGCGGCGCATGGCTGCTCGTCCGGGCACCAAAGACTACTCATCCTTCAGCGTGCTCTGCGCCTCGGTCTGCGATGTGCGCATACTCTTCGACATAGGGGCGAGCTCTTTCTGGCCCCAGCCGCGCGTCACGAGTTCAGTTGTGCGACTTGTTCCCAGCGCTGCGCCAGTTCCCGCCGAACTCAGAAAGGGATTCTCGGACTTCGTGCGCGCTGCTTTCGCGCTACGGAGAAAAACCTTGAGAAATTCGTTGCGGGGTTGGCTCGCAGGCGCACTCTCGGCGATCGACGAAACCACTCGCGAAGCGATTCTCCTCGAGACCCTTCGTCGCTTTGGGCATCGGGCTGAAATTCGCGCCGAAGCTCTGTCGTCAGGCGAGCTCTTTGCCTTGTATCGCGAACTTCTCGCCCGCTCCTCGGCTTCTTGCTGAAAATCGAGTATTTCTTTATTATATTGAGGCGATGAGAGAAGAAGAAGTCAAGCTGAGCGTGGTCGAAGAGGAAGAGGTCGATACCGTGCTCGGCTCAGAAATACAGTTCGAAGGCGAGATCGAATCTTCGAAATCCCTCATGGTCAAAGGGAAAATAAGCGGCAGCATCGACTGCGAAGCCGAGCTCTACATCACGGAGCAGGCGGAAGTGCGCGCGCGCATCCACGCGGCGAGCGTGGTGATACGAGGCAGCGTATATGGGGACATCAGCGCGAACTCGCTGATCGCCGTACTCGACTGGGGGCGAGTTGAGGGGAATCTCGCCGCACCCGACATCTATCTCTCACCGAATTGCTCTTTTAAAGGCACAACGGTTATCACCCCATGAGGCAGCGTCCACACTTTTCGATCTCCCTTTTTGTCGTCGCGCTCGCACTTTTTGTCGCCGGCGTCAGCACCGCCGCGGCGCAGCTGACAGGCTCGTCCATCAGCGTGCCCTCGGGGATGACAGGGTCGGATATCCTCCGCATGAGTCAAGAAGGTAAGAACAACGAAGCCGCCCTCCTCGCACCCGAAATTCTCAAAAAGAACCCGCAGGATATGGACGCCTACATCGGCTTCGCCTGGAGCCTCAACGCGCTGAAGGAATACCAGAAGGCGCTCGACACCGCGCAGGCGGGCTACACGAAATCGAAGGATCCGCGCCTCGCGCAGGCCATGGGCGAAGCGCTCTACAACCTCGGCGAAAACGAGACGGCCCTCTCGTACTTTCAGGAGTACCTCTCGAAGTTTCCGGAGGGGAGCAAAGCCGCCGTAACCTTCTATCTCTGCGGCGAACTCTACATCCGCATGGGCAAATACAACCATGCGGACATCGCCTTCAGCTCCGCGCTCCAGTACAATCCCAGCAATGCGCGCTGGTGGACCCGCCTCGGCTGGGTGAGGGAAAAAACATCGCGCTACCTGCTCGCCCTCAAAGCCTACGAGCAGGCGGTGAACCTCAATCCAAGCCTCCAGGATGCGCAGAGCGGTAAAACGCGCATGCTCGCGAAGATTCAGGGTTGACTGAGGGTTCGCCGCATGACACTTCTACGCGTTGCCTTCCAGACCCTGGGATGTAAACTCAACCAGCTCGAGACCGAATCCGTCGCCGATGCCTTCCTCGAGGCGGGTGCCACAATTGTGTCCTTCCACGAGTCCGCCGATCTCTACGTGATCAATACCTGCACGGTCACCTCAAAGGCCGAGCAGAAAGCCCGCCACGATATCCGCGCGGCATTGGCGCGTTCACCGCACGCAATCGTTATCGCCACGGGCTGTTATGCCCAGATGAACCCCGAGCAACTCGCCGCCCTCGACGAGCATGTCGTCGTCGTCTCCGGCGACCTTAAGGCGAGTCTCCTTTTGCTCGCGTCCTGGCTCTCTGAGAATTGGCAGGGCCACGGCGAACTTTTGCACGCGGTGCGGACGTGGCAGGACGAGGTTCAGGCCGCCCTTGCGTGCGCGAATGGTGCCTCCAACGGTACTACATCCACTGCGCGCTCCGCCTTCGATCGTTTCGCCTTCCACCCGGATCGATTCGCGATGCACACTCGGCCCGCCCTCAAAGTGCAGGACGGCTGTAACCATCGCTGCGCCTACTGCCGTGTCTGTCTTGCGCGCGGGCCCTCGGTGTCACTCGACGCCGATGAGGTGCTGGCGCGGGTGCGGAGGCTGGAGGCTGCGGGAAAAGCTGAGGTTGTGCTCACCGGTGTGAACCTCGCGCAGTACCGCGATGGGGATCTCGATTTCTCGGGGCTGCTCTCCCAGCTCATCCGGGAAACCGATGCGATTAAATTCCGCGTGTCGAGCTACGAACCCGAGCGGATCGATGACGCTTTTCTCGAGGTTTTCGCGAGTCCGCGCGTGCGCCCGCACATGCACCTCTCCGTGCAGTCGGGCTGCACCGAAACACTGCGGCGCATGGCGCGCCCGTACGGCGCCGACGAGGTGCGACGCGCGGTTCGCGACCTGCGGTCCGTCCGGGACGATCCGCTCGGCGGGGG
>CAYXOW010000077.1:6495-11112 GCA_964466815.1 uncultured Treponema sp. | reverse complement strand
CCAGCACGGTGTTGCTCATCACGCCTCAGTCGTATATGGTAACTATATCGAACCTTTCAGAATTGCCGCAAAAATCGCGGGCTGGGAGGTTATCGAATAGCAACTGGAGCGCACTGTTGATTTCATTCGAAAACTGGACGCATGGATTTTTGGTGACTATCGCCGGCCAGCGGCTTCTGTGGCATACCACGAAGCGGCCGGCTGTTTTTATTCATCGTGCGGGTGAAATTCCATCGGCGTGGAGGGGTGCTGGCGCCCTTCGCTCGACGATGGCTTCGCGTGAGGGAGCACAGTGCGCTTTCGCCGCGGGGATCAGCATGCGCGAATCGCTCACCTCGCAGGTGGGCAGTTCCGCCATCTATTCGCTTCAGTTTTCTGCGACTGATCCTCAGATCGACGCATTGCGCCTTGTGTTCCACGATAATCGCGGCGCACGGTGGAGCGGGCTTGGACCACGGGAAACTCACCGTGTGGGTGGGAAGGTCGCGATTCCCTCCTCGGAGAAGTCTGCAGCCGCCTTCACGCTCGATGGTAGGTTTCTCCACTGTGTCTCTGAGGGAATAAAGACCTTCCACTTTACTCAAGGTCGCATCGTGATCGATGTAAGACTTCCTGCCACCATCGAGTTCGGATATGCAGCTTCAACCGAGGCAGCTTGCGAACTCTGGTACATTCGCGGAGCAGGGCGGCAAGCACTCGAGAGCGGTACAGAGATGCCTCGCTATGATTCGACGATGCCTGGGAGCCGAAGCGCTGCAGCGGGGCGACTCGGGGCGCTTTCGTTTTCTGGTGCAGGCCCGATGCAGTATCAAAGGCTCAATCGTGAATTTGCGGCCGGCTCGCAGGGCGAGCTTCGCTGGAAAATCGATGACATGCTCCTCTGCGAGCCCGACATTGTGCTGCCTCCTGAGTACCGAAGGGAGCTTCCCGCCGCCGATGGACTTGGAGGAAACAGCTCACGGGCGCGAAATCGATACTCGAAGATTCGGGCGGGACTCGCACAATACTGGGATGTCTGCGAGCGGCGTTGGAAAGAGCGAGGCTTGCCCGCGATCGCGCACCCATCGATCATGAGCGAGTGCGGTGTACACTTCGACGATAGGGATGATATTCTCTTTTCTGGATCAGATGTGCTGTTTGCGCCCAACCTGACGCGGAAAGGCGAGGTTTGTGAGCTCACGCTTCCTAGAGGAGAGTGGGTTCACCTCTGGACTTCGAGACGATATTATGGCGGCAAGGCCACGGTGCACGCGCCCAAGGGTGCTCCGGCGCTCTTTTACCGATCGGAGAGTGAATATGCGTGGCTCTTCGATTCAATACGGCAGATGGCGAGCAGGCTATGACAATTGTTGCAGCATATTTCACGGCGCTATGCGGTAATTTTTTACTCTCTTTAGGCTTTTCGCTCCAAAAAAAGCATGTCGGGTGGCTCTCCGCGAAGCGTCGCGGAGAAAAGGTGCGCAATGGAGAGATCATAGGATGGACTTTGGGATTTATTCTCATGAATGTGCAGCCCATCTTCAATTACTTTGCGCTCGGAACGCTGGCGCCCAATATCGTCGCTTCCGTCGGCGGTTCGAACATCATTTTTACCATTTTGCTGTCGTATTTCTTTCTTGGTGAGAAAATCAAAGCAAGCAAGATTCCCGCGATCGTGCTCATGGCGATTTCGCTCGCGTATGCGGGATTTGTCGGGCAAGAGTCTTCGCAGCAATTTAAGAAAGAAGCATTTTGGATCGCTTTTTTTCTCCCGACGGCTTTTGCGATGCTCGTGTTGCTTGGAAACCGGAAACTATCATCGCAACATCTAGGCATATTCCTTGGAAGCGCGGCCGGTTCCCTCGGAGGATTCATGGTTCTCTGCCTCGAAGCACTGCGCATCAACCATGGGTCGGATTTCTTAAGTTGGGTGCTCTCAATCTATCTCTATGTGTACATTTTCTGCGGAGCTTCCTCGTTCATGATCAAGCAATTTGCGTTCGAAAAGGGAAATATGAACGCAGTGGCCCCTACATTTTACGGATTCATGGTGTTATACCCTTCCATTGCAACATATTTCGTCTCAAAAGTGCCGTTACACGCACCTCAGCTCTTAGCATACGCGGGTATAAGCGTATCGATTATTCTACTTTCGATTTAAGAGCGGAATTTAGCGAGTTAAAAGTATGCTGGCAAAAGCTTCGAGCGCTTCGCCCTTTCCGGTGGCGTCAAAACCTTCTTTGGTCTTTGCTTTAAACGAGACCGCATCGAGAGGGAGCGCGAGAACGCTCGCAATGGCAGCCCGAATCCGATCGCGGTAAGGCGCAAGTTTCGGCTGTTCACATACCACTGTGCAGTCGAGATTGACGCATTTCCAACCCTGTGAGGCGACCAGGGTGATAGTTCGGCGAGCGAGTTCTGTGGAGTCGGCATTTTTCCACTCAGGCGCTCCCGGAGGGAAATGGGTGCCGATATCTCCAAGCGCAGCAGCGCCGAGGAGAGCGTCGATAATCGCATGCCAGAGCACATCTCCGTCGGAGTATCCAGCTTCGCCGCGCGAACTTTCGACCTCGACGCCCGCCAGCAAAAAGCGTCTGCCCTCCACGAACGGATGGATATCGTACCCCTGACCTGTGCGGAATTCAGCCTGTTTCACTAGATCGTCCTTGAACGTGATTTTGCGGTTTTCGCGCTCACCCTGCACCCATGCGACTGGCCCGATGTAATGGTCCCATATCATCGCGTCATCGGTTGCGGAATAATTTTCGCGCGCGGCGAGCTCGTGTGCTTCGAGAATCTGGTGTAAAGAGAAGATCTGCGGAGTCTGGGCAGTCATCATAGAGAGGCGAGAGGGGTGGTCGACCACAGTGGTTTTGTCGACAGATTTCGGAGTTTCGGTGAGCGGCATAAGCGGCAGGCTCGCTCCTCGTTCTCTGGCGGATTGAAGGGTGCGTTCGATGAGGTTGCGCGACACCCATGGACGGGCAGCATCGTGGATGAGTACAAGGTCACCGACATCCGCCCGCTTTACCATCGCGCGCAGACCCAAGAGTACCGATTCCTGCCGGATCGAGCCACCCTCCACGATAGAGAAACCTCCCCGCAGCGCACCAAGAAGCGGCGCCAAACGTGAGCGCTCGAAGAAGCGTTCGAAACGATCGCGAGAGCCCTTTGGGCACGTGATCACGATGCTGTCGCAAATTGCGATAAACGGATCGATGGCCATTTCCAGTACGGTCGAGCCATCAAGCGGTTCAAATTCTTTCTTAGTGCCTCCAAAGCGTGTGCTCGCCCCGGCCGCAGTGATGAGTGCATGCGCCTTCCCTTGGAGAGGAAGTGCCGGAGCGCGGATGGGGCAAGACGGCAATGAGGTCATTTGTCGAGATTTTCGCGGATAATTGCGACGATCTCTTCTTTGGGGCGGCCAAGGGCAAAGGCGATCTCATCCTGGAGGAGATTGAGCGCAGACTCGTAGAGCTTGCGTTCAAGGATGGGCAGTTCCTTGATCTTGGATCGCTGATAGAGCGAGCGGACCACGGCGGCGATGTCCATGATCGAGCCCTTTTTGAGGAGATCGAGATTCATCTGATAGCGAAGCTTCCAATCCGAGGGAATTGTCGACGCCGCTTGCGAGATGTAATCGAGCGCGGTCTCGGCTTCCTTCTTTGATACGAGCTGCCGGATACCTAAAGCTTCCACCTTGTCGGTGGGTACCATCACGGTCATGTCCGAAAATTCAAGGTATATGATATAGTAGAGGGTCTTTTGACCGTTGAAAATTTTTTCGCGGATTTCCATGATCCGGCCGACACCCTGACTCGGATACACGACGCGTTGGTCAACGAGAAAATTCGTTGTCTGGTCATTTGGCATAGACTCAATATCATATCATAAAATGAGAAGAGAGTCAAAAGCCGCCAAAAGGTCCGGTGTCGACTTGTTCTCTTCGTGCGGGCTGCGCTATCTTAGGACGGCGATATGGAAGACAAAGAATCAAAGAACAGCCGGGCGCCCATCACACTCACCAGTCTCGCGTTTCCTGCGCTGATTGTCGGGCTTCTCGTGCTTGGCTTTCTTCTCAGGGGTACTCTAGCGCCGCTGTTGTCGAAGCGAGAGGCGCTCCGAGCTTGGATCAATTCGTTCGGCGCATTCGGGTGGCTTGTGTTTATTGCGCTCCAGGTGCTTCAGGTTGTTGTGTTCGTGATTCCGGGCGAAGTGATGCAGGTCTCGGGAGGGTTCATCTACGGATTTTGGGCTGGACTCGCACTGACCACTGTAGGCATCGGGCTGGGATCGGCCATTAATTTTGTACTTGGAAAACTTCTCGGACCGAGTTTTCTTATGTCGATTTTAAAGCACGATCAGTACGAAAAGCTGAAAAATACCTCTGAAGATGCCAAGACTTTCGCCGGGCTCATACTTCTCTTCGTGATTCCTGGAATTCCGAAGGATGTGTTGTGTTACTTCGCGGGGGCTGGCTCGCGGCCCTTTATCCCATTTCTCGTAGCATCGATGATCGCGAGAATGCCCGGCATCATTGGAACCACACTCGCAGGGAGCGCGGCATACGGCGCGAATTACGCTGTGGTGATCGCAGTAGCAGTTGTCGCGGCGCTCGCAATGATTGCGTTCGTCGCC
>CAYXOW010000077.1:0-6450 GCA_964466815.1 uncultured Treponema sp. | reverse complement strand
AGGCTCCTCGAAACAACACGCGTATGTTGCCGCCTGCAACATTACAGCGCCGCAATTGGGGAATTGCGATTCTTGGATCAATTGTGTTCCACGCCGCGATTCTCTTTGTGCCGCTGGGTGTTCCCGACAAGATGGAGCGAGCTGCTTCGACAGTTAAGGTGATGCTTGGCCTCTCGGAGTCTGTCGCCGGTATGGCGACACCGCGCGCAGATGCAGCGCCGGCCGGCGCAACCGCGCCTGAACCCTCACCGTCACACACTGCTGAGTCCTTTCCTCCGACAGTTGACACTCACGCGCAAAATCCGCTTCCGATACCTTCGTCGGCAGTGAGCGTAAACGCCAAGCTCACAGAACCGCATGCCGCGCAATCAACTCCTCTCCCTGATAAGAATTATTTTATGCATGCTCAAAATCTTCTGAGCCGTAAAAACGACACTGTTACGATTGCAGCTCCAGTTTTGAATTCCGGTGCGCCGGATTCTACGATCGCCCTCCCCAAAGATTCGACGCCCCTCGAAATGTCTTCGCCGCCGAGCGAATCTGCGGCGCCATTCGGTTTCGCCACTGTCGACCCAAATGCTGCAGATGATGCTCCTTTGCTCAATTTCGAACCACAGCCGGCGCCAGCCGAGGCACCCATGCCAACCTCGGTATCCCATCCTGTAATTACCTCAGCGATGGAGGCTTCGTCGCCGAGTCCGAAAAAGAGTTCAGCGAGCGATTCCCTCCACGATTATTTCCCCAATCGCGACATTTTTAGCGCAAAGCCGATAGGTGCCCTCCGGAGCGCGGCACAATCCGTCAGCTCGCCTACGTCGATCGGGGAAGACCCGCGTTCATCTTCGGATGTGAATTTGGTGGAAAATGCGAGTGGTGGAGAGCGCGGTAGTGCTTCCCTGAGCCCTGATATGTTAGGAGAGGAACAGCGCGACATACGGGCGCTCATTCCTTCGGCGATATTCAGCGGAATGGCGGCGACGAAGGATGTGCCCGCTCCAGCTCTCACGAAACCGACATCCTCCATGGAGCAGCCGCAAGCCGCCACAACAGCGACAGCGACTGTCGTAAACAGCGTGCAACACTTCTCTGGGCCGCAGATACTCGCGCCGGCACCTACCCCTACAGCACCGCCTCCATCCGCGCCGAGTCTTTCATCGGGCAATGAGCCGCAAACGACATCACCCTCCGTTTCCTCGAAAGACGGGGCAACAGCGGATGGGTCCACGGTTGACACTTCGGCTGAGAGTGCAAACGCATCACACTACGACAGCACCGCAACGCTCGCGGCGCGCGTCCTTGCCGAGCTCACCGCGCGAAAGCAGTATCCGGCGGCCGCCCTCCGCAGGAGGACCGAAGGCACAGTCACGCTCCTTCTCTCTGTGGAGAAAGATGGCAGGCTTGCCGCCATCGTCTTTCAAACGAGATCCGGCAGCTCCATTCTCGACGAAGCTGCGCTCTCGCTCGCTCGTGGCATTTTCCCGATCGATATTCATTTAGCCGATCCCGCTACTATCGTGGTTCCCATCGAGTATCGAATTCCGAAATAGTCCAAGATTTCTTTATGATTTAAAAAATGGGATGTTGTCGCGTGGCGCAGACATCTCTGCGATTTCCCGTAGTTTAAATTCAATCCCTGCGCCGCGCGGCATCATTTTACTGAATGGCGCCCTTAGGCTCCATGCGGACAGTGAGCTTCATCGACATTGAAAAGCCGGGCATTGGGTAGTCCGAAACAATTTGATAACGCTCGTCAAAGAAGTTTTGAACGTCGATTTCGAATGCGGTCGTTCTGCTCAGCAACCAGTTCAAACGTATGTTTGCTATGAACGTCGACGGCAGATAATCGGTATTCGAAGCAGAAGTAAATCTAAGACTGGAATAGGTCAACAAAAAGGCGGTGCTGAACCCTTTGCCGGACCATATTGCGTTGAGTGAGGCACTGTGAACAGGCACATAGGGAATTCGCTTGTCGTCCGCAAGCGTCAAAGTCCCGTTCAGAGTGTAACTGTACAGGAACGTATAATTTCCGCTCAATTCCCACGCGCCCCGTCGTGTAGAAGCTTCGAGCTCGACTCCAGGATAGAGCGCATTGCCGTAGTTGGTTGGCTTCCAAACGCCAAGATTGTCTGGCTGCCAGAGAATAAGATCTTTCGCGTACCGACTAAAGACACCGAACGACCAACTCTTCGCCTCGTCGCGATGCGCAAGAGCAATATCCGCCGAGTACGCCGTTTCGGGCTTCAAGCTTGGATTTCCGGAAGTCCATGGACCGGCTGGCCAGTAGAGATCATCGAAGGAAGGGGCACGATATGCGCTCGAAACCAAAGTTCTCAGCACTGTGCCCGCGCTGATATCTCTGAGAATGCCGAGACTAGCCGAAATGCCCGAAGGGAAATCATTGGTTGCATCGTAGCGGAGCACGGGGATTGCGCTCCATTTCCCGAAATCGAATCGCGGTTCGAGAAAAACGCCACCGGAAAAGCGCTGTGGTGCGCTACCATCAGTCAATTTCACCACGCTTGAATCGAGTCTGTCGTAGCGAAAAGATGCTCCACCCTTCAGTTCGCCCGCCCACGGCGCGAGCCACGAAAAGACACTATCCACGCCGGTTCGAAGCGAGGCATGTGTGTCTGGGCTCGAAGCATTGGATGCAAAGTATTCAATACCCCCCAGTTGAGCGTACGGGCTGAGTTCGAGCGAGAGATTTCCGCCGAACAGGGCATCCGTACTGAACGAGCATGCTGCATCGGCGTGCCAGTCGTTCTGGTGAGCTTCTGGAGATGGCCAACTCTCCGTGCCGGGCACTCCGATCGAGCGATACTCACCCTTCACGGATGCGCGTATTTCACCAATGGCGAGGGGGAATCTAGTTTGTACCCCACCGGACCCTGAAAGCAAAGCAGAGTTGTCTCTTTGCCGTCGTATGCCTGCGGCGTCGTAGTAGGGGTACGCATTTGTGGCCCGCTCAGATTTTGCCCATATCGATATATTTTTCAAATTGCCTGAGAGTTGTACGGTCTGTCCATCGACGAGCGTTTGCCAAGGAAAAGAATCGATGGTCGAAGATACACCGCTTCCCTTTGTGATTGGCAATGGTAGGTATGAGCTATTTTTGAGCGAGACCTGGAACGACGGCATAGCTGCACCGATCTTGGTGTGAATGTGAATGACTCCGCCAACTGCGTCGGCGCCGTATTGCGCCGAAAGAGCTCCTCGCTGCACTTCGATGCGCTCGATTTGATCCAAAGGAATATCGAGGCGGGAGAGATCGGTCTGTCCAGTGGCAGGATCCGTGACACGAACTCCGTCGATGAGGACGAGAACCTGGTTCGATGAGGACCCTCTGAGAGAAATCGTAGCGAGCGCACCGTTCGCGCCGGTGGGAGAAATCAGCACCCCAGAAATCGAAGAGAGCAAACTTGGAATATCTCGGGCTGCAGACGCCGAGATTGTCGACGCATCGATGGATGTGGTGCCTGCAGCCTCGGCGAGCGCGTGCGATGGGAGCGCTCCTTCTACGACGACCCCAGGCAGTTCGACGCTCTGCGGCCATACGGCCACAGGCGACGCCGCACCTAAGCACAGAACGGCGAAAGCCCAAACATTCCGCAACAGACGAGAGAATTTCATTGCATACCTCCGTGCAACGCGATTAAGTCCGAGGTAGAAGGACAGTGCGACGCACAGAAGCGAGATGTAGTTGCGATGGAAGGGTGGGGGACTGTAGATGGCGGGGTGTCCGCACGATCGATCGCGGGAGACTGTGCACGAGAAGTTCCTCAAACCTCGAAGGTTCGCCCGACAATAGGTCGAGCGCGCTCCAGAGCGGTATCCTGGCTTCCGGATCTTCTGCGCGAACAGCGCCTTCTCACGGCATCGAGCCGCAATGGCCGCGGAGAAAAAATCTCCGCATGCTGGGGCATCCTCGGTTACAGTGGCGGGACCGCTGCGGATTTACACCGCATTCCTCTGGCCCCTGGAGCAGACTCAGAATATAAGCTTGCTAACTGCAACGTCAAGAGATCATCGTGCGAAGAGCGCAATAATCGGTTTGAGCCAACCGAGCAGCCACGCGATGACGAGAAACACGGCGATCAGCACGGCGATATAGAGGCCCCAAGGTTTTCTCTTGGGTGCATAGGGGTCGTTCATGGTTCGAATCGAGTTCGGTGGCAACTGTGCGAGGTGACTCAGTGTCGCTCCGAAAGGAATGTTGAGCTTCAATCTTCCGTTGATTGCCCAACCTTCGGCGTTCAGAAGGGGGCTCAGGTCCCTGCGACGGAGTTTGATCGCCGCCAGAATCATGGAGGGACCAGAAATAAGGAGAAACACCGCGACAATACCGATCGGCATCCAGACACCCATTCCTATGAAGAGGCTGAGGATGCTCGTGATCATGGCACCGATACTGCCCAAGGCGACGCCAATCGCCGCGACAGTGCCTACATCGACCTTCTTCGGTACCACTTGCTCGACAGTTTGGGCTGTTTTCGTCGGCTGTTCGACTGTTTTTTGCGCAATATCTTTCATTTGATTCTGTCGATTCGCCTCGGCGGCTCCGGCCCGCTTTGCCGCAAGCTCTTCGATGGTGCGTGCGAGCCACTTGTATGGGCTCAAAAACGCTTCCCGAATGCTCACCGGCTGAATCACGACCTTGGTGATTGTCGCATTCCAATCTTTTCCCTCTTCATCGAAGTAGATGCCGTTTCGGCCGACATAGACTCGGTCCGCGGCACCCGCAGTCAATGCGGCGACAATCGATGCCTTTTCTCCGGTCATGCGTGTAACATCGCAGTAGAGAAGACAGATGGCGGAGAGACCTGCGAGGGTTGTGTGCGCGGCGGGATTTTGCACGTCCATGCAGAGTTCGAGTTCTCTTCCATCGATGAAGAGCTTGCCGCTCTGGAAGAGCCCCTTCCGTCGTCCGTAGAACTCGTCCATCGACACAAAATTCCTCAAAATTTTGAGAAAGTCGCGCTTGAGGATCAGGATGTCGCGCAGTTCGCGCAGGCCCTGGGCGCGGGGAGCCTCTGCGAGATCCTTTTCAAGGAGCGCCTTAAGGCCTGTGACCGTCGTTTCTGCGAGAGTAGCACTTCTTGCGGTAAGCTCCCTGCACCGCCACTCGGGCGCTGAGAGAGCCAGGCTGCGTAGCGGTCCATATCCGCCACGATGGTGGCCCACGCGCCTGCATCGATCGTCGAACCGAGGGCGTAAGGCGTTTTAAGGGCGTTGAAAAGGGTTCGGGTCGCGTTTAAAAAGAGTGGATTATAGGCGGCATCGAGCGCGAGAAGCCCGTCGATACGAGGGAGTGCCAATGGCAACTTCTGGAGCGTTGCGTCGCTCTCGGAGGGAGACGCGGCGAGCATTGCGGCCATCTGGGCCGAGAGGTCTTTGAGCGCCTCTTGATTGGCAGCAAGGCTGAGCACCGCGCACCGCTTGAAATAATCGTTCACCGCAGGGGCGATAATTTGGTAAAGGGGGAAAAGCGCATCGAAAGGAATATTCGGCAGACTTTTCAAGAGCGTTGCGCCGGCGTCCGACCAGGTGAGAAATGCACTCGCGTCAGCCAAAAATGCTTCGAGTGTTGCTTGACTCAAACCAGGTTTCCCCGAACTGTCCTGCGTCTGATAGCCAGCTCCAATGATCGCCGAAATGGAGGATGCAAGCGTTTCATCTGCCGAGGATTCAGGGACGATGACACCATCGCCATTGAAAGGCTTTGCGATGTAGCGGGAAAGGGCGAGTTCGACAGCATCGAGATCGAGGCTGTCGGTTCCACACTCGGAGACTTCGGCAGCGTATGCGCAGCTCGCACGCAGTTGTTCATTTTGAATGGAATCAATAGAGATTGCGCCCGTCTCATCGAAGAGCAAATCGAGGTTCGAAAAGGCATCTTGGCATTTGGAAACCGCGGCGAGAATTTCGGGCACACGGACCTTGCCATCGTTGTCCACATCGAGAATTGCGAGAGCTTCACAACATTGGTGTTGGGAAGTCGGCATAGCCAGGGCGACCCAAAGTTTTGGATCAAGGTCCGAAAGCGCAGCGATGTCTTCTCCAGTCTTGAGTACTACCTGATCCATACCGCCGATTCGTCGAAATTTCCATGTGTGGGCTTTTTCCGCCATGTGATTCCCCCTTTTTCTGTCTTTTTCGTCATTCTAATAGTGATTGTACTGTCAATCGTGTGTAAAATCGAGCGGATAGTACAATAAGTATTTCGATGGGTCATGAGTAAAAAATAAGTCGCCAATTTATGGCGACTTATTCGTTGAAGATAGCCCCTAGGGGAATCGAACCCCTCTTTAAAGATTGAGAATCTTTTGTCCTAACCGATAGACGAAGGGGCCTCGCAAATAAAAGAGCTTTCCGAGAAAGCTCTTTTATTTGCGTACTAAAATTGTTTCTCCCGACACAATTCTTGCTGATCGTCGAAAATTGTTTCGATTT
>CAYXOW010000076.1:6216-11557 GCA_964466815.1 uncultured Treponema sp. | reverse complement strand
GGATCTGCTCCCCCTTCCTTCCGAGGCGATCGAGCGGGAAATCGCCATTCTCTTCGCGCGGAAGGGCGATGACGTAGTGCAGGCGAATTTGAGGGCTTTTCGCGCGGGGAGAGCGTTGCGGTATGAGTAACAATGTGCAAGAAGGCTCGGGCAAAGGGCACGCGCTACGCGCGGAGGCGAAGGCGATTCGCGATGAGGCGCTGCGGATTCTCGCGCGAGCTCAGGCTGAGGGGCGCACGGCGCTCACGGAGCTCGAGGGAATGTCGCTGCTCGCGGCGCTGGGGATTCGGACGCCACGGTTCTGGCTCGTAGATTCCGCGGCAGAATTTCTGAAGAAAGCGGAAGCGCTGCGCGACGCGGGGCCCTTCCCCGGCGCGAAGGCTGTCGTCAAGATCATCAGCCCTCAAATTCTCCATAAAACCGAGGTCAAGGGCGTGGAGATCGTCGAGAACAGCATCGAGGCGATCGCTTCGGCGCTCTCGAGAATGGAAGCGCGATTCGAGGGCACACCGCGCGACGGGTTTACGGTGAACGAGTTCGTCGCCTTCGAGCCCAAGCTCGGCCACGAAATGATCTTCGGCTACCGCTTCGCCCCGGACTTCGGCCCGATCGTGAGCTTCGGCCCTGGGGGAATCTACACCGAGTACTTGGCTTCGAAGTTCAAGCTCGGAGCCGCAAACCTCATTCTTTCGCCAAGAGTCTCGAATCGCGCTACACTTGAGGTCCTACTCAAAGAGAACCTCATCTATGGGCTACTCTGCGCAGGCCTCAGAAACACTGCGCGCGAACTCGAACCCGAGGCGCTCGTGAACGCGCTCGGGCGCTTCCTCGACGCGGCGGACGCGCTTGCGGCTGCGGGCATCGGCGAGTTTGAGGTCAACCCAATGGTGCTGTCGAAGGCGGGCGAGCTTGTCGCGCTCGACTGCCTCGTGACGCTCAAGGATTTCTCGAAGATCGGACTTGGGCGTGACCGCGAAGGAAACCCAATCAACGAAGCCCAGCGCACTCGCCCCGTCCGCGAAATCGGTCGCATTTTAAAACCCGCGAGCGCCGCGGTGATCGGCGTCTCGGAGAAAAATGTGAACAACGGGCGCATCATTTTGCGCAACCTCATTCAAAATGGATTCGATACATCGAGGCTCTATGTGGTCAAAGCGGGCATCGACGAGATCGACGGCTGCCGCTGCGTCTCGGATATCGCCTCGCTTCCGGAAAAAGTCGACCTCTTCGTGCTCGTCATTCCGGCAGCGGCGACACCGGCCACCCTCGCCGATATCGCCCGCCACGATGCCGCCTGGTCCGTCATCGTCATTCCTGGAGGGCTCGAAGAGAAGGCCGGCTCAGGCGCGATCGTGTCCGAAATGCGCGCTGCCCTCCACGAAGCGCGGGCTCGCGGCGCTGGCCCCCTCATCAACGGCGGCAACTGCCTGGGCATCCGCTCCGTACCCGGCAAATACAACACCCTCTTCATCCCCGAGTACAAACTTCCCATGCCCAAAGGCTCCGTCGCGCCGCTCGCCGTGATCTCGCAGTCGGGTGCCTTCGCCATCACGCGCATTTCGAAGCATCCAGGCATCAACCCGAAGTACACGCTCACCCTCGGCAATCAGATGGACCTCACCATCGGCGATTACCTCGAGTATCTGGCCGACGATCCGGAGCTGCGCGTCTTTGCGGTCTACGTTGAGGGCTTCAAACCGCTCGATGGCGAGAAGACTCTCGAAGCGACGCGGCGGATTTCGGAGTCGGGAAGGAGTGTCATTTTCTATCGAGCAGGGCGGACCCAGGCGGGCGCCGGCGCGGCGGCGAGCCACACCGCGAGCATCGCGGGCGACTACCCGGTCACGACGCAGCTCTTTGCACAGGCCGGAGCCGTTGTCTGCGACAGCCTCGACGAGTTCGACGACGCGATAACCCTTTTCACGCTCCTCGATGGAAAAGTGGTGCGCGGAAACAGGCTCGCCGCCGTGTCGAACGCGGGCTTCGAGTGCGTCGCGATCGCGGACAACCTTGGCGGCATGACGCTTTCGAGCTTCAATGAAAAGAGCGTCGCGGCACTCGGCGCCCTCTTCAAGGACGCGCGCATCTCGGACATCGTCGATATCCACAATCCGCTCGATCTCACCCCGATGGGCAACGACGACGCCTACGAGGGCGCCTTCCGCACCGCCCTGCTCGATCCGGGCGCCGATCTCGGCATTGTGGGCATCGTTCCGCTCACGGTGATGATGAACACGCTGGCGGCTGAGCCGGCTTTGCACGGCGAAGACGTGACGCGCGAAGATTCGATCGCGGCGCGCTACGGGCGACTCGCCAGAGAAACCGAAAAACCTTTTGTGGCTGTAGTCGACACCGGTCCGCTCTACGACCCTCTCTGCGCTGAGCTCGAGCGGCGAGGAATCGCGGTGTTCAGGACGGCGGATCGGGCGCTCAAGATGCTCGAGCGCTGGCGAGTTTCGCCGTCGGCGCGGATACGATAGGTGAAATTACGGATTTGGAGGCGCGCAGAGTGCACGCCCTTTGTGCCGCGCTTTGTGCCGCACTGTGCGTAAGCGCCTTTGCGGTGCTTCAGTCGAGCGAAAGCCCCGCGACGCTGAGAGCGCCGAGCCACGCGAGCGAGGAGAGCACTGGCCCCATCGGTGCGACGACGATCTTCGAATCGGGGTGAAGGTGGGCGCGGCAGAGCTCGGCAAGGCGCTGCGCATCGCTGAGCGCATCGACATGTGCGATGTGCAGCTCCGCGCGTGCACCGCGTCGGAATGACCGCTGTACTTTGGAGAAAAGGGCCGCGACCGTGTTCCGCTCGCCTGCGTATACCCCTGCGGTCTTAGCTTTACCTTCGGAATTGGTCGCCAGGAGCGGGCGCAACCCAAACTTCCTCAATATGAGGCTCTTGACGCCGTGCAGCCGACCCGATCGGATGAGGCTCGCGATATTCTTGACCGCCACAAAGAACATAACTTTTTCTTTGAGCGCATTGAGCGCATCGGCGATTTCGACCGCGCCCATGCCGCGCTCGGCCATTTCGATCGCCCGGGCAGTGAGAAGCCCCTGCGCCGAGGTGAGTGTCTTCGAATCGAAAGCCGTAAAGCGAGCTCCTGGTGTTTCTGATGAGACAGGTGATCGTTCGGCATTCGCTGCGCCCATTCTCTCCGCCGACCGTACGCCTGCCTGAAAGGTGCCCGACAGTCCCGAGCTCAATCCGATGTAGAGAATTTCTTCCGCGTGCTGGGACGCGAGGGTAAAAGCCCGAATAAAGGAAGCGTCGGCGGGCTGACTCGTCGACATCGTAAAATTCGGTTGCGCGCGCATGCGGCGGTAAAGGCTGACCGAGTCGAGAGAAGGACCATCGGGGCGGGTCTTGCCTTCAATTGTAATGAGGGCGGGCACTTTGAGCACGCCATGTTCGAACAAAAAATCCTCAGGGAGGTCGCAGCCTGTATCGGTGACGATAGCGCAGCGTCGTTTCGTCTTCCGCGATTGTCGGGCGAGGAGCGTCTGGAGCCGCATGTCGTCGACTTTATGTCCTTCGACCGCACCTCGCGAATCGAGGGCGTCGAAGACGCGGCTCGGCTCATTCGTGTGCACATGGATTTTTGCGATCGCGGTGTTGCCGGCCACGACGACCGAATCGCCAAGCGTGGTGAGCTCAGCGCGGATTGCATCGAGATCGAGCGCGTCACCGTGAAGAAGGGCCTCGGTGCAGTAGCGAGGCGCGGCGCTGTCATCGTCGTCGAGCAGTTCAAAATCGGCGACGGGCGAGGATGCGGCATCTTCGGCGGCGCTTGTAGGTGCATCGCGCTCCGTCACGCGCGCTTCCGATCGTAGTGTATCTCTCAAGGACCCCGAGGTGATGAACTGTGCGATGCCTTCGAGCATGTGGACGAAGCCCTTTGCCCCTGCATCGACGACGCCCGCGCGCCTCATTTCGGGGAGAATGTCGCGCGTTCTGGCGAGCGAGGCTTTCGCGGATTCGAAGGCGCTCGTAAAAACATGAAGAATATCGTCGGATTGCTGGGCCTTGTCGTGCATTGCGTGCGCCCAGTCGTGAAGGACGGGGGGGATGGTTCCCTCACCGGGAATCGAGAGCGCCTTTCGAGTCTGATCCGCTGCGCGAACCGCAGCTGCCGCGAGGCGTTTTGCGCTAATGCGTGCCTCTTGGCCGAGGTCCTCGGCGAGAGAGGAAAAAAATTGCGCGAGGATGGCGCCGGAGTTGCCTTTGGCTGCCGCGAGCGCGGACTGCGCTGCGTGGGCGAGGACACTGCCCGCCTTCTTAGGTCTGAAGCTTGAGAGCGACATGAGCATGGCGCGTACCGTACTGGCCATGTTGGTGCCGGTATCGCCGTCGGGAATAGGAAACACATTGATGGCGTCGAGGTTGGACGCGTTCTGGATGAGGGATCGCGAACCCGCCGCGAGCGCGAGCCGAAGGCGTGGTCCATCGAGGTAGGAAATCTTCATTGCGAATTACAATATTGCAATTTTTGTCAAACTGCAAGGTGGGGCGCCGCAATCCTCCCTTCACTGAAATTCCTTTATCGAAACCCTTTCGTTCTTGGCCTAGCTTTTTCACTATTTTTTTTCACGTCGCCGTAGAAACCTGAACTTTTCGAACGCCTTCTCTTCTCCTTTTAAAATGCGCCTAATGTTCGCGCGGTGCGTAAAGACGATAAAAACCGCCACCGCGATGCCGAACCCCAGGAGCCAACCGTTGGCAGGAGAACCCTGAGCCCCGAGCGCAATCGCGAGCGGCAAGATGACGGCGGCCGTCATCGAGGCAGCCGAAACGATTCCCGTGAGTCCCACCACCACGAGAAACCCGATCGAGCAGAAAATCGCCGCGATCGGCGCGAGCGCGATGAGCGCTCCTGCAGCCGTTGCAACACCCTTTCCACCCCTGAATCCGGCGAATACCGGAAACACGTGCCCCACCATCGCGGCGACCGCCCCCGCAACTTCCAGCGCCTCGCGCTGCACCCCAGCGCGCGCACCGATCCACCCCGCGAGCATCACTGCGAGCGCCCCTTTGGCGATATCGACCACCGCGACAGGAACAGCCGCCTTCGCGCCGAAGTTCCTCAGCATATTCGTCGCGCCCGTGGCCTTGGATCCTCGCTCGCGCGGATCGACACCAAAAAAGAGCTTTCCGACGATGAGCCCCGTCGGAAACGATCCCGCGAGATACGCAATCACGATTGCCGCGACCGCCCACAGCCGGCTTGCATTCATCGCTGCTCCTCGGGGAGCACCGCGATTCCCACCGCGCCGAGCCAGGCGAGCGACGCGAGCAGCGGGCCCATCGGAACGATCTCGATCGGCCCAACAGGCGCGAGGTACTGAC
>CAYXOW010000076.1:0-6197 GCA_964466815.1 uncultured Treponema sp. | reverse complement strand
CCGCAACTGCGTTCACATGGCTGATGAGTACGGACGCGCGCGTGCCGACCGGGAGTTTCTTCTTTACTATAGCGACGAGTTTTCGAACCCCATGTTTCTCGCCGATGTACATTCCGCCCGAAACCGCCTTTCCTTCCTCGCTCGGAGAGATGATGGGGCGGATACCCAGCTTGGTGAGCACGAGCCCCTTCACCCCGCCCAAGCGCCCCGTGCGTATGAGACTCGTCAAATTCGGTACTGAAACATAGAGGAGGAGCTTTTTTCGCCAGCTTTCGATGGCGTCTGCAACGGTGGCCGCGTTCGCTCCGGTTTCGGCGAGTTCGGCGGCTTTGCGCGCGAGAAGCCCATATCCTGCAGTGATTTCGCGTCCGTCGACACAACGAACCAGGTTACCGAAGCGCTCGGCGGCGCGCCTACCCGCTTCAAAGGTGCCGGAGAGGGCAGCCGAGAAACCCAGATAGACCACTTCGTCCGCGGTGGTGAGGGCGATGCTGAATGCGCGCTCGAAAGCAGCTTCCGCGGGCTGGCTCGTGGAGATTGTGAGCGAGGGGTTGTTGGCCATGCGCTCGTGGAGGTGCTGTAGATCGAAACCCTCGCCGTCGCTACGAGCTTTGCCATTCGTAAAGAGAATGAGAGGGACGCGCTCGATCCCATACTTCAGCCGCTCTTCTTCCGGCATGTCGCAGGCGGTATCCACCACGACGGCGCATTTCCGTGTGGGGCGCGCGGCGATCTGCTCCTGAAGCAGCATGTCGTCGACTTTATGGGCCGAAACCGTGCCGAGGGTGTCGAGATAATCGAAAAGCTCGCCCGGCCTGGCGGTGTGTACATGAATTCGGCAGATCGACTCGTCGCCTGCGACCACCACTGAGTCGCCGTAGGCTGCCACCGCGTCCCTCAGCGCATCGAGGCTGATCGAGGGCTCAGCGATCATCGCCTCGGTGCAGAAACGAAACTCGCCGACGGGACCATCCAGGTGAAGCACCGCTTGCGCTCCTTTGGGCGCCGCCATGAGCGGCATAAAGGTACCTTCGCGGTTGCGTATCCGCGGTAGGGCTCCTGTGCGCACGAATTTCTCGATACCCTCCAGAATGTGGACGAAGCCCTTCGCGCCCGCGTCCACCACATGCGCTCTCTTCATTTCGGGCAAAATATTTATTGTTTTGTCGCATGAGGCGCGTGCGATTTTCCCCGCATGGAGGAACGCCCGCAGAAAATCCTGCGTCTTTTGCGCCCTCGTGTGCAGCGCGCGCGCCCAGTCTTCGAGCACGGTGAGAATCGTCCCCTCTTTGGGCTCGCGCAACGCGTGCTTTGCCTTCTGTGCAGCGGTCATCGCGGCGTGCGAAAAGCGCTCCACGGTAACAGCCGCTTCGTCGCGCAGCTCCGAGGCGAGCCCCAGCATGAATTGCGCCAGGATCGCGCCCGAATTGCCCCGCGATGAGCCGAGCATCGAGTGCGCCGCAATGTCGAGGACTCGCCCAACTTCGTGAGGAACAGGCTCGGGTAGTGTGGTAAGTACACCTTCCACCGTGCTCGCCATATTGGTGCCGGTATCGCCGTCGGGCACGGGAAATACATTGATCTTGTTGAGTTCGGATGATTTTTCCATGAGCGAGTGCGCGCCTGCGATGAGCGCCTTTCCCACCGATGGTCCATCGATGATGTCTACTTTCATTCTGAAAAAAGAATATCGCGAGAGTGTGCCCGCCGGCAAGGATGGCTGCAGGCGTGGAAATTTAGGTTCAAAACGACTGCGCAGATGCGGAGGCGCCGCACATGTCGGGCTCCCTGGGCCTGCCGACCCGCTCACAGTATCAACGTTTCGAATACATCAGCGCTTTGAATCTCTCTCCATCCGCGCGAAGACATCATTGAGCGAGCCGCGGAATGGCCCTGGCGCCTCCATCTTTATGGAGCAGAGCGCGGCGGCGAAGCGCACGGATTCGTGCGGATCGTGGTGCCGGCGCCACGCAAGGTAGGCGGCGAAAGTCGTGTCGCCGCGCCCGGTGCGGCCTGAGAGGTTGGCGGGTGTGAACGGCGCCCTATACACCGCACCGTCCACGAGGACGATTACCTCTGTGTTGTGCGTCACCATGACCTCAGGTTCGCGGCCATGCGCGTTCCGTCCCCAGGCGGCGATCGTGCGGGCTGCCTTCTCTCTGTCGGTGAGCCCGGTGAGGATCTCGGCTTCGGCGGCGTCCGCTTTGAAGTAGCGCACGTATGGTAGGTAGCGCAGTTTGTTCGTCCAGTCCCTGAAGAGCATGCGGCGATCGGCCTGGGCTTCGCGGAGGAGCCCCTGCGCGTCCACAGCGATCTCCGCCTTATCCGCCAGCTCTTCGATGAGCGTATCAGGCAGTTCGCCCACAAAGAGCCCTGCGAGGTCGATGATCTTCGCGCTGGCGTCGGCGGGAATGTCCTTCGCGACGAAGGGCTCGGCGCTCGAGAGGAGCGTCGTTTCGCGGCGTTCGTGGTCGGCCGAGAGAAACTTGTTTAATATCGAAGTCGAGTGAGGGCTCTCGATCGACACAAGGTCGATATTATTCTCTGCTTTGGCAGCGTCGAGGGCGCGGAAATCTTCGCTGGCAGCCTTGGTGATCGCAAGGACGCGCGCGCCCGAGCGCGCCGCCGAAATCGATGAGTACAGGAGTGCCCCTCCGTACAGCCTGGTCTCCCGTCCGTTCTCGTCGACGATGATATCCTTCGAGATATGGCCCATCATGATGATGTCGTACCGCATCGGTTTCTCCTTTACGCGCGTATAGCAAAAGTCTGAAAACGTTTTTAGATTTCTGCAAACGATTTCAGTTGCATTTTGACAAAGCTGTTCTATAATAGACGAGGTAAATGCAAGGAGGCAATCTATGCGAAAGGTTTTTCTGACTGCGATGGTGCTGTTCTGCATGCTTCCGCTCATTTCCGTGAGCGCGCAAGCAACAGCTGAGTACAAAACACTGACGGTCTACACCGCCCTGCCCGATTCCGAACTTCCGACGTATTTCAGCCAGTTCGAGAAAGATACGGGAATCAAGATCCAGTACGTACGCTTGTCTGCGGGAGAACTCCTCGCGCGCGTGCGCGCCGAGAAGGCGAATCCGCAGGCAACCGTGTGGTTCGGCGGATCCTACGACAACTTCGTGCCGGCGGCCAAGGAAGGGCTCCTCGAGGCCTACCAGTCGCCCGAGCTCCAGAACATCCCGAAGGTCTACTGGGACGCCATGGGCTACGCGAACCCCTTCTATGTCGGCGCGATCGGCTTTGCTTGCAACACCGACTGGTTCAAGAAGAAAGGGCTCTCCTACCCCTCTTCATGGGATGACCTGCTGAAGCCGGAGTTCAAGGGCCAGATCTCCATGGCGCACCCGAGCACTTCGGGCACGTCCTACACAATCCTCGCCACCCTCGTGCAAATGCGCGGAGAGCAGGCAGCGATGCAGTATTTCGCTGAGCTCAACAAGAATATCCGCCAATACACGAAATCCGGAACCACGCCCCCGATGGACGTGGGCCTCGGCGAAGCAGCGATCGGCATCACCTTCTCTCACGACGGCCTGAAGCCGGCGTTCGAGGGCTACCCCGTCGTCATGTCCTTCCCGAAGGATGGAACCGGCTACGAAATCGGCTGCATGGCCCTCATCAAGGGCGGCCCGGCGAAAGAAGTCGCCGGCGGCAAACTCTTCATCGACTGGATGCTCTCGAAGCGCGGACAGAATCTCTTTGAGACCTCGAAGTCCTTCCGCATCCCGGTCAACACCGAAGCCACACCGCCGAAGGGCGCCATTTCCGTCGCAAGCCTCAAAGTCATCAACTACAACGCCGTGTGGGCCGGTGAGAACAGAAACCGGCTCATCGATATGTTCAACAAGACGGTCGCCGCAGCGAACAACCTGAAGTGACACCGTGCGTGATGCTTCGGTGCAACGCTGAAGCTCACGCCTGACGGTCTCTCCCACGTGAGGCGCACGGGACCCGGCGTTCTGTGCGCCTCACGATATGTAGAGACGTACGAACACCCATGCATCAAAGGTAAAGGAATCCGGAACATTCATGAGAGAAAAGACACGCCTTTCGGTGGCGCACCTTGTGCGCGATCCCGTTCTCCTCTTTCTCGTGCTCCTCGTTTTTACGGGACTCATTCTCTTCATCATCCTCCCGCTGTACAAAATTTTCTCGTACAGCGTGACGAACGACGCGGGAAAGCTCAGTTTTCAGGCGGCATGGGATATTTTCCGCTCGAAGACCTACCTGGAGCCGCTTAAAAATTCGATGCTCCTTGGGCTCACAACGCTGGCGGTCTTGTCCCTCGTGCCGTCGCGCTACACCTCCGAAGCGCAGATTTAGATCGGCGCTCTTCCGATGCTCCTTGGGCTCACGACGGGCATCCTCGCGACGATCATCGGCTACATATTCGCCTACGCACTCACGCGCGTCGACATGCCGCTCAAGGGATTCTTCAAGACTATCGCAACGATCCCCATCATCTCTCCGCCCTTTATCCTCTCGCTCTCGATGATCTTTCTCTTCGGGCGAAACGGGCTCATCACGAACAAGCTCCTCGGTTTTGACAATTCGAATGTGTACGGCATGCACAGCCTCGTGGTGGTGCAAACGATCTCGTTCTTCCCGATCGCCTACCTCACGCTGACGGGCACGCTCGCGAAGCTCAACCCCGCAGTCGAAGACGCTGCGCTCAATCTGGGCGCCTCCCGCGCACGAATTTTCCGCACCGTGACGCTTCCCCTGTCGATCCCGGGCATTTTGAGCTCGCTGCTTCTCGTCTTCATTCAATCGATGGAAGATTTCAGCAACCCAGCTGTCATTTCCGGGAATTTCTCGACGCTCGCGGTCGAGGCGTACCGCACGATTACGGGCATGTACGACATGCGCGGTGGCTCGCTGATGGCGCTCATGCTGCTCGCGCCGACGCTCATCGCCTTCATGCTCCAGAAATATTGGCTCGCGGGCAAATCATTCGTGACGGTAACCGGTAAACCGACGACTTCGCGCCAGCAGAGCCGCGATCCGAAGCTCATTTGGCCGCTCTTCGCGTTCTGCATGCTTGTTTCCGCCGTGATTATCCTCTTCTACGGCACAGTGCTCGTGGGAGCTTTCGTGAAGATCTGGGGCATCAACTTCAGCTTCACCTGGGCGCACTTCAAGTATGTGATGACACTGGGCTGGATTCCGCTGCGCAATTCGGTGATTCTGGCCTTGGGCTCGACGCCGGTGGCGGGGCTTCTTGGCATGATCATTGCCTTCCTCGTCGTGCGCAAGGAGTTTCCAGGTAAGCGCGCGATGGAGTTCGTGTCCATGCTGACCTTCGCAGTGCCGGGCACGGTGGTCGGCATCGGGTACATTTTGGCTTTCAACGGCAAGCCTTTCATGTGGACGGGCTCAGCCTTCCTCCTCATCATGGCTTTCACCTTCCGCAATATGCCGGTGGGCATCGAGTCGGGCACTTCGACGCTGATGCAGATCGATCGGTCGATCGAGGAGGCTTCGACGATTTTGGGTGCGACAGGCGCGGTGACGTTCCGGCGCATCAGTCTGCCGATGCTGAAGCAGGCTTTTTTTTCGGGCCTGGTGTACTCGTTTGTGCGCGCGATGACCGCGGTGAGCGCGGTGATTTTCCTCATCTCGCCGAGGTGGAACTTGGCGACGATCAGCATTTTCTCTCTCTTCGAATCGAGTAAATATTCAGATGCCGCGGCCTACATCGTCGTGATGATCCTCATCATCGTGGTGGCGATTGGTCTTCTCAATCTCATCGTGAATCTGTTGGGCAACAGCGGCCAGGTAGCGAGTGGAGGCAGCAGTGAGCGAGCGTGATTTCAGTGCGAGAAGTTCGAATGTTTCTCTCATCGGACTGACGAAAAAATTCAGAAGTCTCGACGGGGCTGGCGAGGTGACGGCCGTCAACGAGGTTAATCTCGAGATAAAAGCCGGCGAGCTTGTGACGATTCTCGGGCCGTCGGGCTGTGGTAAGACGACAACGCTCCGCATGATTGCGGGCTTCGAGTACCCGACTTCGGGTTCGATCTTTATCGGCGGGCGCGATGTCGCGATGATTCCGCCCAACAAGCGCGGGCTTTCGATGGTGTTTCAGAGCTACGCGCTCTTTCCGCACCTTTCGATCTACGAGAATGTGGCGTATGGGCTGCGGCTGCGACTGCCTGCCGCGGGCGGCGGGCTAGTCGCGC
>CAYXOW010000075.1:7992-11602 GCA_964466815.1 uncultured Treponema sp. | reverse complement strand
GGTTCGTGGTGGCGCGTCGGCACCGCCGAAGTATCGAGCAATCCTGACGTCGTTGCGGCGGCCGTGGAAATCAAGAGAGAACTGGCCAAGGCCCGCAAATTCTGAGGAGGTACCATGGAAAAAAAGATTAAATTGGCCATCGCGCCCATCGGGTGGACCAACGACGATATGCCGGAACTCGGCGGCGAAATTCCCTTCGAGCAGTGCGTGTCCGAAATGGCGCTCGCCGGTTTCGAGGGCAGCGAAGTCGGCAACAAGTATCCGCGCGACCCCGCGACGCTCAACAAGGCTCTCAAGATGCGCGGACTCACGATCTGCAACGCATGGTTCTCCTCGTTTTTAACGACGAAACCGCTCGCGGAAGTGGAGAAGGACTTCGTGGCGCAGTGCGATTTTCTGTACGCGGTTGGCGCGCGGGTAATCGGTGCCGCGGAACAGGGCAATTCCATTCAGGGAAAGCCTCTGCCGGTGTTCGACGCGAAGCCGAAATTCACGGCCGACGAGTGGAAGCGCGTCACCGAAGGCCTCAACCACCTCGGCGCGATCGCGAAGAAAAAGGGCATGCAGCTCGTGTACCACCACCACATGGGCACGGGCATTCAGACCACCGAGGAGATCGACCACTTTATGGAGATGACCGACCCCGAACTCGTGGGGCTCCTCTACGACACGGGCCATCTTGTATTTTCGGGTGAAGATCATCTCGCAATCCTGAAAAAATATATCGGGCGTATCAAACACGTGCACCTCAAGAACATCCGCTTCGACATGCTCGAGCGAGCGAAAAAGGAGAAGTGGAGCTTCCTGCAAGCAGTCCGCAACGGCACTTTCACTGTGCCGGGCGACGGCGGTATAGATTTTACGCCTGTGTTCGAGACGCTCAAGAGCGCCGGATATAAGGGATGGTGGGTTGTCGAGGCGGAGCAAGATCCTGCCAAGGCAAACCCGCTCGAGTACGCGCTCATCGCGCGCAACTACATCAGAGAAAAAGCAGGCATCTGAGGAGGAAAATATGGCGAAAGTGAAAGTTGGAGTCGCAGGATACGGCGTTATCGGGCAGCGGCTCGCGGACGGTGTCGCGCTGCAAGAGGATATGGAGCTCGTGGGTGTGGCCGATGTGGCGCCGACGCTGTCGGTGCGCGCGTTGCGCGAAAAGGGCATGCCCTACAACTTTTTCCTTGCCGCGCCGGATAAGCGCGAGGAGCTCGAGAAGGCGGGCATTCCCCTTTCAGGCACGCTCGAGGACCTAGTGCAGCAGGTCGATGTGATGCTCGATGCGACGAGCGCGGGTGTCGGCGCGAAGAACCGTGCGCTCTACGAAAAGTACGGCAAGAAAGGCATCTTCCAGGGCGGCGAGAAAAACTCCGTCGCGGATGTGTTTTTCCACGGCTACGCGAACTATGAGAAAGGCATCGGCGCCCAGTTTCTCAAGCTGACAAGCTGCAATACGACGGGCCTCATCCGCGCCGTAGACTGCATCGACCGGAAAGTCGGCGTCGAGAAAGTCGCTATCACGATCATCCGCCGCGTCGCGGACCCGGGCGACTACCACCGCGGACTCACGAATGCGCTTCAGATCGACCATGCACCGAGCCACCAGGCTCTCGACCTGATGACCATCATGCCGCACGTCGACGCGACAGGTATCCTCGTGCACACCCCCGTGACGCACGGCCACATTATCACCGTAGTCGCGACGCCCAAGAAATCGGTCACTCCCGAGAATGTCATCGAGTTCTTCGGCGAACACCCGCGCATTCGCCTCGTGTCGATCGCCGAGGGCTTCCTGGGCAACGCGAGCCTCTTCCGCTACGCCCGCGATCTCGGCAATCCGCGCGGCGACATGTACGAGATCGCCGCCTGGACGGATTCGGTCGTAATGAGCGGGAAGGACATTATGTTCGCCATCAACATCCCGCAGGAAGCGGTCGTCATTCCCGAGAACATGGACGCCGTGCGGGCTTGCATGCGCATGCAGCTCGATCGCATCGAGGCGACAAACACGACGAACAAGTACCTCGGCATCGGGAAGTGGAAGAATCTAGGCTGAGCGCCACTGCATGGGGCGCCGCTGGACACCGATATTTGCTGCGGCGCCCCAGAACGCATCTGCTCATCCTACATATATCACGGAGGTTACCATGAGTGGCCCACGTCTTAAGATTCGCCCCGCCGCCGAGCTCGACCTCGCGGGGAAAACAGTCATTTTTCGCCCCGACATCAACTCGCCCATCGATCCGACGACCAAACGCATCGTCAACACAAACCGCATCGAGAAAACCATCCCAACTCTCAAGCTGCTCCTCGACAAGGGCGCCAAAGTCGCGCTCATCGCGCATCAGGGCGATACGCTCGACTACCAGAACCTCATTCCCCTTGCGGAGCACGCGGAAATCCTGGCGCGACTGTCCGGTAGGCCCGTGCGCTATATCGACGATGTGTGCGGACCGGCGGCCCAGGCAGCGGTAAAAGCCCTCGCGCCCGGCGAGGCTGTCATCCTCGGCAATTTACGCTATCTCACCGAAGAAATAAGCACTTTCGAGACCGTGGTGAAGCTTACCGCCCAAGAGATGACGCACACCTGGCTCGTGCGCAGCCTTGCGCCGCTCGCGGACTACTACGTGAACGATGCCTTTGCGGCTGCGCACCGAAATTGCCCCTCGATGGTGGCTTTCCAGGAAGTGCTGCCCAGTGCGGGCGGAATCCAGCTGATGGACGAGTACACCGCCCTCAAGTCGGTGATGGACAGTCCGAAGCGCCCCTGCGTGTACATGCTGGGCGGCGCGAAGATCTCGGATGCTTTCGACATGATGCGCAAGGTGTTGACTGATGGGAGCGCCGACCACATCCTCACCGCGGGCGTGACGGGCCTCGTGATGCACATCGCACGCGGACACGATTTCGGCCCGGCGATCGCGAAATTTCTCGCCGACCGCAGTCTCGATGTCTTTATCCCCGAAGCAAAGGCCCTCCTCGCTGAGTTTGGCGACCGTTACGTGCTGCCCGTCGACTTCGCCTACGAAGAGACCGGAGCGACTGGCCCGCGCCGCGCCGAGGCCGACCTCGATACTCTCCCCAAGGACCGGCTTCTGCCCGATGTCGGCCACAAGACCATCGCGCTCTTCAAGGAGTACCTCGCGACAGCCGGCTCCATCTTCGTGAATGGTCCGGCAGGCGTGTACGAGCAGCCCCTGTGGGCCGACGGTACCCGCGAGATCTGGAACGCGATCGCCGATGCGCCCGGTTACACGGTGATCGGCGGGGGCGACACGATCAGCGCCGCCGCCAAGTTCACCGACATGTCGAAATACTCCTACGTCTGCACTGGCGGCGGCGCCATGGTGCGCTTCCTCGCCGGCAAGCGGTTGCCCCTCATTGAGGCGATGGAGAAAGCCTTCGACCGCAACCTGAAGGAGCCGGTGCGAAACTGAAGTGGTACCGCGCGGGCGCGGCCGGTGCGTGAGAGCGCGGCGAGCCGCAGTTGACGCGGATGCCGCACTTCCGGGCGCGGCTTGCGCGTAGCCTGCGCGGCACTTCCGGGGGCGCTATAAACCAACTCACACACATGGTCCGCCATATACCGCGCGCCAATGACCAAGCCGCCTGGCGA
>CAYXOW010000075.1:7740-7982 GCA_964466815.1 uncultured Treponema sp. | reverse complement strand
TTGACCCATTCCGGATTTCATGCTATAATAGTTTTATATGTCTAGAGATCCAGAACTGATGCGCAGATGCATCGCCGAGATGTCCGCTGCGCTCGAAGGTGCGGATGCAGACCTCATCGAACAATTTTTTTATTCACTCTTTACCGCCGCCGAAGCGGACGAAATGGCGAAGCGCTGGGCGCTCGTAAAAGAGCTCGCGAAAAAAACGCCGCAGCGCAAGATTGCGTCGAATTTGGGGCTCT
>CAYXOW010000075.1:5464-7730 GCA_964466815.1 uncultured Treponema sp. | reverse complement strand
CGCCAAGTCCCTTGGCTTGAGCCTCTGCAAGATCACGCGCGGTTCGCGCGAACTCAAGAAACCCGGCTCGCCCTTCCAAAGGCTCCTCGACAAACTGCCGTCAGAACGGGCAGTATAAGGTCATGGAAGTCCCGCTCAGGCTGGTTGCACGGAAAAACGGCACACTCTTCTATGGCATTCCACTCTCTTTTCGCATCGTGATGGGCCTTATGCTCGCGCTCATTGTGGCGGCGATTGTGCTCGAGCAATTCCACACTGGTCCGCTGGGATGGATCGCCGTGATTTTGCTGTTTTTGGGATTTGTCTACAAAGAGGACTGGGTGTTCGACCCACACGCGAAAACGGTGGTCGGTCAGCTCGGTTTCTATCCGCTGCTCAAGAAAACCCACCTCAGTTTCGAAGAGATCGCCTACATTCAACTCGCGGCCTTCGCGAAGGGAACCGTACCTGGAAGCAATGAGGAAAAATCCTCGAACCGCGACGCATTTGACGCGATGCGCGGAAACATGTCGAGACGCGATCTGCGAGGCGGGATCGATTGGTTCCGCCGCAAGAAGCTCTACATCGCGCTCCTCATCATTACCAAGAATGAAGAGCACTATCTTCTCGACATGGTGCCGGCGCGGCGGGCGATGCGCCTCTCCCACGCGGGAAAGGCGCTCTCCGCGCTCATCGGGTGCTCATTTTTCGAAAATCTACCGGAGTAATCTCTCAGCGTTCTCAGCCTTTTCGGCGCCCGTACGCTGCGTCTCGCGCAGTGTCTCAATGATGTACTCGAACTCTTTGTGCCCCGACAAGTAGAAGATGTCGTTGTAGAGCTCGAAACCTCCGCGCTCGCGGCGCGCTAGACCCTCTGCGAGGCTCCGCTCCGTAAGGTCGGCGCCACCGGGCGTGCCGGGAAGCGGTGGCATGTTAGCATAGCGGCTGAAGTCGCGGGCGCGCTGCTCGCGCTTGAGCTCTTGGCGCAGGTGCATTCTGAAATTGTTGTTGCCGAGGAGCGTTTGAAGCTCCGCAAGGTTGCGGCGGTGCGCATCGAGGAGTTCGGCGACAAGCGACGCCGAAGGCGCCGCGCCTCCCGTGGTTTCTGCGAGCGCGCTTTTTGAAGAGGCGTCCGCCGCAACTCTCTCGAGCTGTCGAATCTGCTGTGTCTCATATTCACGCGCGATTTTGAGCACATTGTCGATGTTCACGATATGGTCGTCCGGTGTGCCTGCGAGGAATTCGTCGATGCCGATCGCAGCCTTGTGGCCCACTGCGATGCCGTTGATGACATCCGGCCCCTTGATAATGTCGCCGGATACAAAGAGCCAGCCGAGGCTGCTCTGATAGTTCGGCGTCACCTTGATCCGGCGGCCGTCGTATTCGAGCTGAGTCGCATAGTCGCCGAGGTAGCCCATGTTGGGACCCTGGCCGATGGCCTCAACGACCATACTGCCCTTGTACACTTCGATGTCGTTTTTATCGAAGGCAGGGTTGAATCGTTTCTGCTCGTCGAAGACACGAGTGCAGCGGCTGGTTTTGAGGCCGACGATCTTGTCGTCCTCGATGAGGATCTCTTCCGGACCGCGCCCGGGGTGGAACACGATGCCCTCTTCCTCGGCCTCCTCGATCTCCTCTTTGTCGGCGGGCATGATGTCGCGCGTTTCGAGGCTCGTCACCGTGAGATGCACCTCGCCATACTTCTGCTTCTGGAGGCGCGCGAGGCTGCGCGCGATATCCATCGCAACGTTGCCGCCGCCGATCACCACTATCTCTTTTTCAATCGGAAATTCGATGCCGCGTCGCACGCGCGACAGCAGGTCGATCGCCTGGAACACCATCGGGTGGTCGGTGCCGGGCACCTTCGTGCTTCGTCCCTCGTGGAAGCCTGTCGCGATCAGCACCGCATCGAAGTCTCTGTGGAGGTCTTCGAAAGCTACGTCCTTGCCTACGCGGGTGTTGGTTTTCATGGTGACGCCGAGCGACTGAATCGCGTCGCGGGCCGCCGCCTGCGCGCGGGCCCACCGACATCCTTGTCCAACACCGCGTCCGGAAGTCGGTACGAGGGAATGCCGTAGCGCATCATGCCGCCGACCTTGGGGTACGCCTCGAAGAGCGTCACCGCGTAGCCCATGAGAGCGAGGTAGTACGAGGCGCTCAGACCCGAGGGGCCGCCACCCACGATCGCCACTTTCTTTCCGCTTTGCTTCACGACATTCTGATCGACGAGGCTGCCGTACTGATCGGCAGGAATTGCATCCATCGCGTAGCGCTTGAGCCAGCGGAT
>CAYXOW010000075.1:4156-5449 GCA_964466815.1 uncultured Treponema sp. | reverse complement strand
TGGAGCACGCGGTCTCACACTTGTGCGTGCAGATTCGTCCGCAGACATCGGGGAGAGGATTAGTCTTCATCATCTGGCGACCGGCCTCGTGGGCGTCGCCGTTCCAGATCGCCTCGATATATTCGGGAATGTTCATATTGGCGGGACAGACCACAGTGCAGAGCCCGCAAGACACGCAGCGGCTCGCCTCGCGTTTCGCCTCTTCGGCGCTGAACCCTTTCACGATCTCGATAAAGGACGCCCCGCGCTCCTCAGCCGAAAGTTCTTCCATCGGCTGGCGCTTGAGGTCGATAAAGTTCACTTCGGTATCGGCGCTCCAGCCCTTCGCCGGCGCCTCGGCGCCGTGAATGCTCTTTTCGCTGGGAAGAATGAAGAACGAGTCGGTGTCGGGCGAGATGTGGATGTACTCGCGCGTCATGCCGAGGCTTCCGGTCGTGCACACATCGACGCAGAGCGCGCACCAGCAGCAGCGCCCGTAATCGATGGCGGGGCGGTACTGCGTCCGGCCCGGCTCAGCCTTCTTGCCCTCGATCGGCACCATGCGGATGGCGTCGTTGTCGCAGATCTCGGCGCAGGTGCCGCAGCCTATGCACTTTTCGAGGTCGTTGATGTGGAAACCGCGGTATCGTTCTGCGGCGGGCCGTACCACAAAGGGAACTCGAATGGTGTCCGGCTTTTCGCCCAGGTAGCGAAGCGCGGTAAGCGGTTTAAGAATACTGCCGGTATTGAGCATGTTATTTTCTCCTTACCTGTCGACTTCGGGCGGGCACGCGTCCAGGCTGAACATGATTTCGGCGGCGTCCTCGATGCGGGCCCCGACGAGCAGTTTTTCAAGGACGTGGACACCGTGGGTCGAGCTGGCACCACGGACGTGCACGCGGTAGGGCCGCACATCGCCGTCGGACACCATGTAGTAAGCGTACTCGCCCTTGCTGCTTTCGGTGCGCACATAGGCATCGCCCGCAGGGAGTTTCCATTTGAGCGGGTTGGGCTGTTTGTTCCACACAGGCCCTTGCGGCATTTTATCGAGCACCTGCCGAATGATGCGGATACTCTCCACGACTTCGCGCCGACGCACGGCCATGCGCGCGTACACATCGCTCTCGTACGCGACGGGGATATCGAACTCGAGTTCGCTGTACACCTCGTAGGGATCATCGACGCGTACATCGTACGGGAAACCCGCCGCGCGCAAATTCGAGCCCGTGACGCCCCACTCGAGGGCTTTTTCGGGAGGAATGACACCGACGCCGGTCGCGCGCTTGCGCACAATCTTGTTCTCAAACATGAGGT
>CAYXOW010000075.1:3827-4124 GCA_964466815.1 uncultured Treponema sp. | reverse complement strand
ATGTAAGCGAGCGTCTCCCGCACGCGGCGGACAAAGCCGTCGGGAAGATCGCGGCGTACCCCGCCAGGAATGATGTAGATGTGGTACACGCGCGCACCCGTGAGCATCTCGAAGAGTTCGAGTATGCGGTCGCGATCCGAAATGGACCAGTTCGGCATGGTGTAGAGACCGAGCGTGCCCGACACCCCGCCGAATCCGAAGAGGTGGCTTGCGATCCTGGAGAGTTCGAGCATCATGACGCGGATGAACTGGGCTCGGCGCGGCACTTCGATGTGGGCGATGGCCTCGACGGCCCGC
>CAYXOW010000075.1:0-3739 GCA_964466815.1 uncultured Treponema sp. | reverse complement strand
TTCGAAGCCTCGGTGGAGGTAGCCTGCGGCGGTGCGGGCTGTGACGATTATATCGCCCTCGAGCGTGAGCTTGAGCGCGAAGTTGCCCTCGATGCCGGGGTGATTCGGTCCGATGAAGAGGTTGTATTCCCTGTTCTCGGGAGCGTCGGCGCCTGGGTATATCGACTTTCCGTCGATGGTGCCTCCGTCGTTCGTGGTGAGAATGTCACTCATGGTCTTCCTCCTTCCACCAGCGCTCAGCGGAGGTACGCGAGGCAACGCGCCCAGGTTTTATTGCCCGTGTCGCCTCGGCATCGGGCGCGGCGTGATTGGAGTAGTAGCCGCCCTGCACGTCCTTGTCCCAGTCCGGCTCGTACTCTTTGAAGTGGTACTGCTCGTGCGCAAACTCGCGTGTGCGGAAATCCTTGCGCATCGGAGGCGGGCCTTGCCAGTCGGACAGGATGTACCGCGAAAGGTCTTCGCAACCAGGGAAATCGATACCGAACATCTCATGGATATCGCGTTCCTGAAACTTCGCCGGCTCCCATAGGTCGGTGACCGTCGCCTGCGCAGGCGCTTTCCGGTCCACCGAGACTTTCGCCTGTACCAAAATGCGCTGTGTATAATTCCAGAAGTGATAGACGAGTTCAAAGCGCCCCTCGGCAATCCAATCGACACAGCTGATGGTCGAGAGATGCTCGAAACCAAGATTGTGCTTGAGGTACGACGCAAAGTCGTGGAGTCGCTCGGATGGAATCGTGCCCTGTATTCTGCGCTGGAGCTGATCCAGCACAATAAAATTATCGTAGCCTGTGCCACGCGCGATCGCCGTGACCATCTCGGAGAGACCGCCCCGCGGATCGCTGTCGTAGTCGATCGTTTTCCGCGCGCTCGGCGAGGCATCCCGCTCGTGCTCGGCGGAGCTCACCGCCCTGTTCAGTCCGGCCGTCGCATCGATGATCTTTCGCTTCATCGCTGAGCCTCCAAAATACCGAATTTCTGGCCGTCTGCAGGAATATCTTGGTAAGTTTGCACCGGGCCGCCGAAGAGCTCTTCTTGGTTCTTGCGGTAAAATTCGTAGTTCTCGTAGTAATCGCGCCATGAGTTCGCCTCGCCTTTTCCCACGCGGTCGATGAGCCAGTTGAAGCCCGTGATGATCGCTTCGGGCCGCGGCATACATCCCGCAAGGTACATCTCTACCGGTAGATACTGATCGAGACTTTTGATCGTCGAGTACGAATCCCAGTACATACCGCCGTTGATGGTGCAGCTTCCGAAGCCCACCACGTATTTCGGCGCCTGCATCTGCTCATAGACCAGAATGACGCGCTTAAGGGTCTTTACGCTCAGATATCCGGTAATGAGGAGAATGTCCGCCTGTCGCGGCGTCACCATCGGCATGATGCCGAATCGCTCCATGTCGTAGCGCGCCGTCATCGTCGGCGGGAGCTCGATCGCGCCGCAGCCGGTGCAGTAGTGGAGCATCCAGAGACTGCGCCGCTTGAGTTTCGCGAGCACGCGATCCCATGCGGCTTTCTGTGTCAATTCTTTTGCCATACGTCTGCTCCTTCTCACGCGATGTTGAGCATGATGCCGACCACGCCCAGTGCGGCGAGCGGCAACGAAATCTTCCACATGAACTTCACCGCCGAGTCGACGCGGAAGCGCCCGAAAACCAAGCTGACGCTGATGAGCCCGGTCCACAGCACAAAGAGCTTCACGAGGTACTCGAGCCAATTCGCCGCGCCGCCGAGGAAAAGGTTGATGTAGAGAGTCAGCTCAAGGGGCACCGCGATGAGGTGCTGAATGAACATGATGCCCAGGTATTTCCCTCCCATCTCGGTCATGGGGCCGGTCGCGATTTCGTGCGGAGCGACGATAACCTCGAAGGGCTTCTCATTGAGCATGCCCTGGAGGGCGATGAGCGCCGCGATTCCTAGCAGTGGATGCGCGACGAGACCCCAGGTGGCGACTCCTCCCGCCTGCTGGACCTTGATGAGATCGAGCATCGAGGTGGTCTGATTCTTCATGGCGACGCCGATGAAGGTCAGTATGAAAGGCACTTCGTAGCCGGCGAGCATCTGGAGCGCTCGGCTTATGCCGATGCTGCCGTTGGGATTCGCCGTCTCGCCTACGCCGAGCGCCATACCTAACGAAGGTATGAGCAGCAGGTAGAAGATGACGAGGAAATCGCCGAACTGCGCGAAGTAACCGAAGCCCGGCACCGGCACGAAGTACAGCGTGAGCAGCGTACCGCCCAGCAGCATGAGGATGGCGACATCGTGCATGTAGCCGTGACTCACATTCGTCTTCTTGTTCATGAGCTTAACGACATCGTAGAAGGGCTGGATCCAGCTCGGCCCCACGCGCCGCTCCACACGCGCTGCGAATTTGCGTTCGTAGCCGCCCAGCAGCACGCCGATGGCGAATGTGATGAGTGGATACGCGATGATCCACACTATAAGACTGAGTACGCTCATCGTCCGCCTCCCAGTGCGAGAAGTACGACTATCGCCGCCGCGACCACGTAGGCCGCGTAGGTCGTCACATTGCCCGTGAAGAGCCTGCGCAGATATTCGCTCGCATTCAGTACCACCGCCGCGATCGATTGCTCGAGTCGCTTGACGGGCGGCTTATGCAGCGCCGGTCCGAAAATGTGATCCATGCCGGCGTAAAAATCATAGTTGTAGTTGTAAGGTATCGACGCGTCGAGAAAGTGACCGGCCGCATAGTTGTCGTACTGCCCGATGTGCTTGCGCTTACCGCCCGCCAGATAGATCAGCCAGCTGACCAGCAGCGCAGCGATGAATACGATATTGACGACGAGCATGTTGAGTTGCCCCATGGACGACGCGACGCCGTGCGTGGTAACTGCGATCGCTTCGAGACCAAGACTCTTCTGGATATCCGCGATCACACTGAGGATGGTTCCTGGAAAGATTCCCGTAAACCACACCACCGCCATCATGAAAATGATGGGGAGGCTCATGCCCCAGCCCACTTCTTTGACATCGTTGTAGCGCTCGGGGAGCTGACCGAGGAACATATTGTGGATCAGCTTGTAGACCGACAGAATCGTTCCGAGTGTCGCAATAAAGGCCGAGAGCGCGATGAAGGGGTGCCCGCTCAGGATCAGTGCGCGGTAGATGAGCCACTTCGACACGAAGCCGTTCATGGGCGGAATGCCCGCAAGCCCGATGATGCCGAAGAGCAGGCCAAGGTACGCGATCGGTTGTTTTTTGATGAGACCGCCGAGTTTGTTGAGGTTCGTGGTCCCCGTGCGGTATTCGACTGCGGCGATGCTGAAGAGGATGAGGCTGACGTAGGTCATGTGGTTGAACACATGGAAGAGTCCGCCTGCAACACCAAGCGTCGTGGAGCTCGCGATGCCGACGATCATGTACCCGCCCTGACCGATCGAGTGCCAGGTCATGAGTTCCTTGGCGTCGTGCTGGAAGAGCGCCGTGAACGTCGGCACCACCATCGTGAAGGCGCCGATCACCATCAGTACTTCCTGGACGCTCACGAACTTATTTACGCTCGCGATGTTGATCACCGAGAGCCCGAAGCCCGCAAACAGGAAAAAGGTCATGCCGTAGATTCCGATGCGCGTGGAAATAGCCGCGAGGTATGCCGAGATGCCCGTTTCGGCATTTGCGTACGCCGAAGGGAGCCACCAGTGCGCCGGGTAGGCGGCAGCTTCTATCAGCATGGGAATGAGAATGAGGACAAGCGCCGCGATTACGCTTCCCGCCCCAAA
>CAYXOW010000074.1:11591-11904 GCA_964466815.1 uncultured Treponema sp. | reverse complement strand
TCTTGTCCGACGAGCCGCGCTCCAACCTCGACGCCAAGCTCCGCGAGTATATGCGCGATGAACTCAGAAAGCTGCAGAAGCGGCTCGGCATCACGAGCCTCTACGTGACCCACGACCAGAGCGAAGCCATGGCGATCTCCGACCGCGTCGTCATCATGAAAGACGGGCGCATCCAGCAGGTGGGAACCCCTCGCGAAATATACGCCTACCCACAAACGAAATTCGTCGCCGACTTCATGGGCAAGGCGAACTTCATCAATGTGAAGGTGCTCGGCACGGAGGGAGAAGCGGCGCACATCGAGATCGATGGAGC
>CAYXOW010000074.1:8553-11510 GCA_964466815.1 uncultured Treponema sp. | reverse complement strand
GAAGCGCTTCAGCTCGTGGCGCTGGATGCGAAAGTCGCGGAACGCGCACCGAGCGCGGCGCTCAAAGGCACGATCGACCGTTTCACCTACTTCGGCAACATTGCGCGCTACGAAGTCTCGACTTCGAACGCGCCGATTCTCATCGAAAGCTACAATCCGGAGACTTCCGCGGTTTTCGACGAGGGCGCGAATGTCGGCATCGGCATCGATTTCGAATCGGCGCGGCTTCTTCCCGCCGAGAACAAGGAGCAACAGGAATGAGCGACGCGCATCGGTTCGACATCGCTTTTCTCGGCCAGTACACGAAGGACACGATCGTCGACAAGAGCGGCACCCGCATTGTGAACGGCGGCGCATACTTCTACGGCTCGGCTGCGAGCGCCGCGCTGGGTCTCAAGGTTGCCGCCGTCACGCGGCTCGCACCCGAAGATTTTTCAAGTTACCATTACTTGGTGGAGCGCGGTGTGCAGGTTAAGGCCATTTCCACCGAAACATCGACCTGTCTGCAGCTCCTCTATCCCTCCGATAACCCGGACGATCGAATTCTTTCCGTAACATCGGTAGCCGAACCCTTCGAGCCCACGGATGTGGCGGACATCGACGCGCCAGTGTGGTCGATCGGCGCCTCGATACGGGGTGAGGTGAGTATCGATGTGCTGAGGGCGATTAAGGCAAAGGGTGCGCGGATCGGGCTCGATGCGCAAGGCTATGTCCGCATCGTGCGCGATGGCAAGCTCGCCTACGACACCGAGTGGCCGGAGAAGGCTGGGGTGCTTGCCCTCGTCGATGTGTTCAAAGCCGATGTCGTGGAGGCTGAGCTTCTCACCGGCACGCGCGATTTGCACAAGGCCGCCAAGATTCTCGCACGCTACGGTGTGCCCGAATTCGTACTCACGCACGGCGATGGGGTTGTCGTGTACGCCTATGGAAAATTCTTCGAGGCGCCCTTTACGCCGAAAAGCCTCGTCGGTCGAAGCGGCCGTGGCGACACCTGCCTCGCCTCGTACTTAGCGGCGCGCATTTCTATGGCGCCCGCGGAAGCGACCCTCTGGGCAGCAGCGCTGACAAGTCTTAAGATGGAGGGTGTCGGGCCTTTTTCAGGGACGCGCGCGGACATTGAGCGGGCGCTGCGCGAGCGATACGGGAAATAATCGTCTTTGCGTTGGCTGCCTGTAAAAAACGCTCCACCGCGGCGGAAAGGTGGTGGTGCCGCCCCGCACGCTTCTAAGCCGGCGCCGCGGAAGGCCTTGCCGCAGCTATCATCTTCGGAGGTGCCGCCATCTCTTCCTCGCTGCTGAAGATCGCCCTCTCATTTGTGCTCGCGGGTGTGTGGGTTTCGGGCGCAACGCTCTTCGCTGAGCGGCTCGGAAGCAAAAAAGCCGGGCTCATCACGAACCTCCCCTCCAACATCGTGCTCTCGCTCATCTTCATGGCGCTGACGAGCGGACCTTCATACGCAGCCCAGACGACCCGTGGCATTCCGATCGGTATGGCGATCGATACGATATTCGTGCTGGCCTTCATTCTCGCGCTCCGTTGGGGTTTGTGGGCGGCGCTCGCGATCTCGTTCTCCGTGTGGGCGACCGCAGCGTTTATATTCGTACAGCTTCTTCCGCCTTTCGGCACATTGGGTTCACTTCTCTTCTACGCCGCGGTGCTTGCGATATGCTATGTCCTCGCGGATCGCCGAATGGCGATCCGGATGGTTCCTCGCAAGCCCACACAATTTTCTTGGAAACAGCTGGCGATACGTGGACTCTTCGCAGGCACGGTTGTGGCGGGCGCTGTCACCGTGGCGCAGTTCGCGCCGCCGTACATGACGGGCATTGTGGCAACCTTCCCCGCGGTACTCTCCACCACGCTCGTCATTCTGACGCTTGGCCAGGGACGCGACTTCGCGCGCGCGACTGGTAAAATTCTCATCGTGACATCGAGCAATATCATCGTTTACGCCGCGGTAGTGGGTGCCACCTTCGAACACCTAGGCCCGTGGATTGGCTCCGCCCTCGCCTTCTGCGCGTCGCTCGCGTATATCGCGATATTGAGCAGGGTTGTCGCGAAAATCAGATAAAGAAGATCGGCACTACAGGAAAAATATCGTCCACATCAGCAAAAAAATGGGCAGCCCCGCAAGGAGCCGCCCTCACAATTTTCATTGCCTGTTCGCGAGCGACGAATATATTCGCCGCCCGCTCCGGCACACACCGTTACTTCGTGTACACCATGTTGTCGTTCGTCACGACGCCGCCAAGGTGTTTGAGGTAGGCGAGGAAGACTTCCACATCGGTCGGGAAATCGTTCTTGGCCCTGCCCACGAGCATCGTGTAGCCATCGCCGCCGTTGAACTCGAAGTTCAGAGTCGCGAATACATAGTCTTTGTTCGGATCGATCGGTTTGCCGGCGACCATGATATTCGACACCCTATTGCCCTCCGGCTTGGAGACATCGGTGGAGAAGGTGAGACCTGCCATGTGCGGATAGCGGCCATCGGGTGCAGGGAGCTTTCCGACGCCGTTCTCGAGAATGGCTTTGATTTCGGAGCCCTTGAAAGTACCGGTCTGGATGTAGTTGCTAAAAGGCATGACCATGTAGATCTGCTTCATCGTGATGTCGCCCACGGGAATGGAGTCGCGGATACCGCCGCCATTCATGAGCGCGATATCGGCGCCCGTCACATAGAGCATGCCGTTCGCGATGAGCGTACCGAGATTGGTCTGCTGGGTGCGGACGAGATCCCTCGTGCCCTCGAGCTTGACATCGGTCTTGCCCACGACTTGGGCGAGAATCGCATCCTGGGCCTTCGTGGCGTCGGCGAGCATCTGCGCGATCTGTGGATTGCCCTTCAGATCAGGAGAATTTGCCGGCGTAATCAGACGCGCGGTCTTGTCCATGATCTTACGATTCGCGCCGACCACAATGTCGACGACACCGAGTGCCGCGCCATTGGCGCCGGTACT
>CAYXOW010000074.1:8255-8516 GCA_964466815.1 uncultured Treponema sp. | reverse complement strand
CGTTGTAGGTATGGTGGCTATGCCCATCGATGATCACATCGATCTGCGGGACGAACTTCGCGAGCGTGATCGAGGTGGGATCGCTCGAATCATCGATGCCGAGGTGCGATAGGCACACGAGTACATCGTATTTGCCCGCAAGTTCAGCCGCGACGAGTTTCGCCTCAACGATCGGGTCACCGAAGGTTACGCCCTGGATGCCCTTCGGATCGGTCTTGTACGCGGTTTCGGGCGAAGCAAGTCCAAAGAATGCTACACGTA
>CAYXOW010000074.1:0-8225 GCA_964466815.1 uncultured Treponema sp. | reverse complement strand
AATGTCATAGGCAGGGAAGACTCGCTGCCCATCCTTGTACACGTTCGCGGCGAGGATTTTGAACTTCGCCATCTTGGCCAGCTCGAGCAGACGATCGAAACCGTAGTTGTAGTCGTGGTTGCCTGTGGTCATATAGGTGTAGCCGAGCGCGTTCATCATCTTGACGGCGGTTTCGCCTCTATCGAGATTCACGACGGGCAGGCCGTGGAAGGTATCGCCGACATCGACGAGAATCGTGTTAGGATTCTTCGCCTTGAGATCTTGGACGGCGGTATAGATTTTCGGGAAGCCGAGAACGTCTTTGCTCTCGACGATACGGCCATGCAGATCGTTTGTGTGGGCGATCGTCAAAGTGACCGCTTCGGGCAGATTCGCCTGCGCCGAGATCGCGCCGGCGAGTGCGAACGAGAAAATCACCGCGACGAGCACAGTGAATTTTCCGATTCTTTTGAACATCGCAAACCTCCTTGTTTCCATTTAATGATACATGCGGACTAATTATATCGCCCTTATTTCGAGCACACAAGCAAAAACAATGGAAAATCGGATGAGCGCTTATCTTACAGTTAAAAGCACGTTATAGTGGACGCATGACGACGAATTCTAATGCCGGCGCACGCCAGCTTTCGCGGCGAGCCACACTGATCGCGGCGATTGTCGCGCTCGTGCTCTCTGCGGTGATGAATGGTTATTTCTACAGTTTGCAGGGCGCGCGCGGATTGTACGTGTGGCACCCGATGTTGGCGCTGAAAGTGTTGCTCTTCATGGGGCTAGCGCCGATTACCCTTGCGATCATCGCACTGCCGCTTGAAAAGCTCGCCAAGAAGTGGGCAATGCGGGCTTTGCGGTGGATATCGTTTATCGGTTCCATTCTCGTAAGTCTGGCTTCAATCGGCCTTCTCGCGTTTCTGATCGTGGTGCCGCGCCTCGGCTCGATGGAGCCTGCTCGCCTCGATCTCGTGAATCCATCGCAGGGTATCGTCGCGCAGGCTGTGCAACCTGCAGCGACATTCAGCGCGGGCACCAGCGCGGCAGCGGCAGGCGCGCTCGCGGCACCGACGACGCCAGCGACGAGTGCCGCGCCCCTCTCCCCTCTCGACCGACCGCTTCTTCGTCTCGCGTTCTCCTCCGATCCCCACTGGGGCGCCGACACCGCGAACGTCGGGGCCCGTACGGATATACTGAAGGGTATTGCGAGTGAACGACCCGACACATTCTTCATGCTCGGCGACACCGTAGAGACCGGCAACAGCGTTATACAGTGGAACTTCGCGCTCTCCGATCTCGAAGCGCTCATTCCCTCGGTTCCTCTGAGGCCCATTTTAGGAAACCACGATGCACTCTTCGGCGGCCAGTATCTCTTCAAGAAAGCGTTCTGGCCCAAAGGATTCTCGAGCGACTCAGGCTCGCCTTACTACTGGAGCATTAACGCTGGCTCGGCGACGATCGTCGCGGTCGACCTTCCCTGGGGAACAGAAAATTTCGACCAGAAGCAGCGGGCATGGCTCGAAAAGACGCTCGCCGCCGCCGATCCGCGCAAACCCATCATCGTGATTTCGCACAGCTACTTCTACGCCTCCGGGTACAAAGACCCCATAACAGGCGCGCCCTGGTACGATCACTACCAGAATATCCCCGCGCTCGTACCGCTTTTCGAGAAGTATGGGGTCGACCTCGTGATCTCTGGACACAACCACTACCAGGAATTGCTCTCCCACAACGGCGTGACTTACGCGATTGTCGGTTCGATGGGCGGTCTGCCGGACCCCGAACCGAGCTATCGCTCGCCCTGGTCGCAGTGGATCAAAGTGGGCGGGTATGGCTGGCTCGATGTGAATGTGCTTCCCGGCCGCCTCGCCCTCACCTTCAGAAGTGAAACTGGCGAGGCTCGCCAGAGCGCGACGATTTCGTACTGATACGCGCTAGAACCCCAGCGCCTCTCCTACAATGATGACGGTGAAGTCGCTGAGTCCGGGTTTGCGGCGCAGTTCCAGGTAGGCCCTGCAGATGCGCGTGGGCAGGGTGCAGTCGGCGCAGTAGCCCTGAGTGACACAGGGGTTCGGTTTCTGGAATCGGATATTGTTGAGAGGTGAGGCGTAGGCTTTGAGCCGCTCGTAGGCTTCGTCGAGATTCGCGACGATTTTATTGACCCCCGCCACTACCACATTTTTCTTCGGACCGAAGCTCATGGCCGCGACACGGTTGCCGTTACCGTCGACACAGAGGAGCATGCCGTCCATGGTGACGGCGTTCGCACTCGAGATGAACACATCGCTCGTGAGCTGTGCGCGGAGAATATTCATTTTTTCCTCAGCGCCGAGTCCCGGCGCATTGTGATCGAGAATGATCGCGCCCTTTTTTGCCGCGAGTTCCTGAATGTCCATCGACCTGATGGTGTATGAGCCACCGAAACCTACTTTTGCGCCTGAATTTACAAATTCAAGGACTTTTTCGGCCGCAAGCGCCGCATTCGGCACGTAGAGGGCATCAAAACCATTTTTCTGAAGGGCGGCGACGGTTCTCAACCCTCGCGCTTCGTACAGTTTTGCGTGGAATTCGCTCATCGTGGATCCTCCCCAAATACACCAACGCTGAATTATTCCACCATTTTGCACGGAAATGCAGGTCTTCGCAAGTTTGGGCGCACGAATTGTAGCCCCATTGTCGAGAAGGCGGCCATGAAAAAGGTGGCCGCCTTCGCCGCTCCGTCGACTTTGTTAGGCGCCGGTCACCATCGCTGCAACATCCTCGTCGGCGGTCGCGATGCCCTTTATGCCGAAATTTTCGACGAGGAGGGCGCCGACTCGCGGCGAGAGAAAGCCGGGGAGGCTCGGGCCGAGTCTGATGTTCTTGAACCCGAGGTAGAGGAGCGCCAGAAGCACGAGAACCGCCTTCTGTTCATACCAGGCGATGTCGAAAGAGATCGGGAGCTTGTTCACATCGTCGAGACCGAAAATTTCCTTGAGCTTGAGGGCGACGAGCGCGAGCGAGTAGGAATCGTTGCACTGTCCAGCGTCGAGCACGCGTGGGATGCCGCCGATGTCGCCGAGGTCGAGCTTGTTGTAGCGGTACTTGGCGCAGCCCGCGGTGAGGATGACAGTGTTGTCGGGGAATTTTTCGGCCACTTCGGTGTAGTACGAGCGTTTGGGCTGTCGACCGTCGCAGCCGGCCATCACCACAAAACGCTTGATCGCGCCGCTCTTGACGGCGTCGACCACCGTGTCCGCCAGAGCGAAAACCTGGTCGTGCGCAAAGCCGCCGACGATTTCGCCGTCTTCGAGTGGCTCGGGAGGCTGACAGGTCTTGGCGAGCTCAATGATGGCGGAGAAGTCCTTCATGCCGCCGGGCTTGCGGTCAGGAATGTGGGTGCAGCCCTCGAAGCCGACGACGCCGGTGGTGAATACGCGGCTCTTATAGCTCTCTCTCGGCGGCACGAGGCAGTTACTCGTGAAGAGAGCCGGCCCGTGAAATTTCTCGATCTCGGCGTCCTGCTTCCACCAGGCATTGCCGTAGTTGCCATAGAGATTGTCGTACTTCTCGAAGAAGGGATAATAGTGGGCCGGAAGCATCTCGCCGTGGGTGTACACATCGATGCCCGTGCCCTTTGTCTGCTCGAGTAGGTCGTGGAGATCGCGCAGGTCGTGACCGGAGATAAGAATGCCCGGGCGATTGCGCACTCCCGTGCGAACCTTCGTGATGCGCGGACTGCCGTAGGTGCCGGAGTTGGCCTTGTCGAGAAGAGCCATCGCATCCACACCCGCTCTACCCGTGTCGAGCACGAGCTGAATGAGAGCGTCCTTTCCGATACTATCGTCCGCGAGCTTTGCCATCGCGCTCATCATAAACTCGAAGACTGGCTGCGAGGAGAGTCCGATCGCGTAGGCGTGTTCGACATAGGCCGCCATGCCCTTAAGACCGTAGAGGACGAGGGCTTTGAGCGAGCGAATGTCCTCGTCGGAGATCTCCGTGAGGGCGCCTTTGCCCTGCGCGGCAGCAGTGCGGATCGCATCGGTGTCGGCGGCGCTCCAGGTAGCGGCATCTGGAGGCGTGAAGTCGATCTTCCCGCCCCGCGCGACAAACTTCGTGCGCAGCACATCGCGGCGGAAGAGCGCTTCGGCGATCCAGCGCTCAAAGTCCGGCGAGGAAAAGTTTGCGTTCGTAATGGTCGCAAAGAGCATTCTGGTGACAAAAAAGGCGTCTTCTTCGTCATAATAACCGAGAGCGCGCGCTTTTTCGGTCCAGAATCCGATACCCTTACAGACATGGAGTACGAGGTCTTGGAGATTGGCGGTCTCTGCGGGCTTGCCGCAGACACCTTTCGCGAGGTTGCAGGCGGTATTCTTCATTGTCTCTTGGCACTGATTGCAGAACATGGCAGTTCTCCTTGCAGCGGTGGAATCAGAAACTCCGCGCAACGGCGGAGATAGTGGTGAGCGAGAGCGCTCTTCGGAGCTGTGTTTCGGTCTCTTCGCAGAACGCGCGCAGCGCGCAGGTCCGCGTGCGGCAAACAGCCTTGGCGAAGAGGCACTCGCGGTGCGGAACATCGCCTTCGAGCTCCTCGACAACCTCGAGGCAGGATGTGCTGTCCGCGGGCTTCGCAAGCGCGTATCCGCCGCCGAGCCCCCTGCTCGGCTTTAAAAAACCCTTTGTCGCGAGCCTCTGCATGATTTTGGCCAGATAGGTCGGCGAAACGTCGAGACGATCGGCCACTTCCCGCGCGGAGATGCTTCCGCCGTTCGTATGGGCGAGAGCGAGCGCGTGTATGGCGATATTCGCAGTATCCGAGATCGCGATGATCCGATCCATGCTCAACTCCGACAAATAGGATATCTATATCCTATTATAGTGTATCCACGAAAAATTGCAAGAGGGAGAACGCACTAAGGTTGCCCCAACCTGCTCAGCGTTGCTCCCAGCCTCTGTGATAGCCTCCAAAACCTCCTTGCGGAAGCACGCGGCGTGTATCGCCCAGTTTTGGGATGGGTGGCAACCGCCGGAGATTTCTAATTGTGAGCGTGATCGCGCTGTGGCTCTCCTCAACCTTCCCTTCGACGATGAAGGCGCCCCCTTCGAGGAGCATCGGTCGAAATGTCGTGTATGCGGCGGGGAAGAGGACAGTCTCGAAGGTTGCGGTTTCGTCCTCGAAGGTGAGGAATTCCATCGGCTCCTCGTGGGCGGTGAGCACTTCTTTGGCGGTGATGAGCCACCCGACGAGTCGCACGGTCGTACCGACGCGCGCGGAGAGTGAAGACGCCCTCACTCTCGGGGTATCGAGGGCGCCGGGCACGAGGCTCAGGGGGTGACAGGCGAGCGTGGTCGAGAGCCAGCGCATCTGCGAGATCGCCGTGCGGCGGGCATCGGCTGAGCACGCAGCATCGGCTGAGTACGTTCCCGCAACCTGGCGTGCCATTTCAGGGCGCGCTGCAGGTGGGGTACGCGATGCACCGGAGTCGCGAGCGCACCATGTCCCCGTTGCATCCGATGTAAAGAGATCGGCCCCTGCGCGGTGCGCGCGCGTGCTGACAACTCGGAGGAGGCGCATCAACACCGCAGGGCGTGAGAGCCCGCCCGAAAGGCTGTCCAGCGCGCCCGATCCGACGAGCGCCTCGGCCTCTTCTCTCGTGAAAGGAACCCGCGCCGCAAAATCTTCTATTGAGAGAAAAGGGCGCGGTTGAAAGCCGGCTCTGATAGTCGTGTCAGCGTCGCGTGCGGCGACAATAGCCTTGAGTGTCGCCTCCCCTAGCCCCGAGATCATCCCAAGGCCCCATCGAATCGTTTTGCCCTGCCCCTTACACCGAATCGCGCTCTCGTTCACATCGGGGGGCAGCAGCGACAGCCCCATGCGGCGCGCCTCGCTCGCATAGGCGAGCGTCGAGTAGAAACCGCCATGATTCGAGAGCACTCCCGCCATGAACTCGGCCGGATAGTGCGCCCTGAGCCAGGCCGACTGAAACGAGAGCATCGCATAGCTCGCCGAGTGCGCCTTCACAAAGGAGTAGCCCGAAAAGGACATGATCATGTCCCAGACCGCCTCGATCACTTCGGGCGCAACGCCGCGCTCGGCTGCACCGTCGAAAAAGCGCTGTTTCCACATCGCCAGGTGGTGACTGCGATCCTTCTTGGTGAGAATCTTGCGGATCGCGTCCGCGTCGGATGAGGAGAACCCCGCGAGGGCGGTTGCGGCTTTGGAAACGTCTTCCTGGTAGCACATGATGCCGTAGCTTTCGGCGAAGAGCTCGCCCAAGGCCGGGTGGAGGGGCTGCCAAGGCTTGCCCTTCAGCCGCTCGATGTACTCTTCGATGTAGCGGTTGGCGGCGGGCCGGATGATCGACGAGTGGATTACGAGGTGAGTGAAGTCGCCGAGACCGGTCTTTTTCTGCAGAAGCCGCATGGCGGGGCTCTCGACATAGAAGACGCCCATGGTTTCCCCGCGCGCGATCATCGCGACGGTTTCGGGATCGTCTTCTGGCCTCCATGCGCGCTGATCGAAGGTGATACCATTCTCCTCAAGATTGATGAGGGCATCGCGCACCACGGCGAGGGAACGGTTGCCGAGGAGATCGATCTTAACGAGGCCCGCATCTTCGACTCCGTCCTTGTCCCATGCGGTGACCAGGATGCCCGAGCCTGTGCGCTCCACCGGGACGTGATCGACGATGTCGTCGGGCACGATGACGACACCGCCCGAGTGTGTGCCCAAATTGCGCGGAAGGCCGCTGATCGCCTTTGCCAGGGCGAAAATTTCCTTCCATGCGGGATCTGCGCGCGCGAGGCTCCCTTCGCGGTCGAATTCGATCCGATTCTCGATGGCGCTCGTCTCCTCGTCGGGCATGCCGAACGCGCGGGCCGTGTCGCGGAGGGCGCCCCTAAAGCGGAAGCAGTTGTGGTTGGCGACGCGTGCGCAGTGCTCCTCGCCGAACATCGCGATCGTCTGTTCGAGAATGTCATCGCGCTCGTCCCAGGCGAAGTCGACATCGATATCGGGCGGGTCCACGCGGCCCGGATTCAGGAAGCGGTCGAAGTACAAGTTGTGGGCGATGGGGTCGACGTCCGTGATTCCGAGGGCGTAGGACACAATGCTCGCGGCGGCGCTACCGCGACCGCAAATTTTTCTCGCGCGCTGGATGATGTCGTGGACCACGAGAAAATAGTCGCAGAATCCTTTTTTTTCGATGATGCCGAGCTCGTACTCGAGGCGAGCCCGCACTTCCGGCGTGTCGGTGCCGTAGCGACGGAGAATACCCGCCTCGGCGAGCCTACGGAGCGCCACGGGAGCGGGCTCGCTGCCCCTTCGCTTCGGAAAGACAAAGCCTCCGAACGGCTCGGAGAGCGCCTCTTCCGCGATGCGGCCATTCACTGCCGCCGCGCCCGGAAACTCGCGTTCCCATCGCTCGAACTGCTCGCTGAGCTGGAAGGCGGTTGAGGCGCCTTTAAACAAAAAAGTCGCCGCTTCAGGGGCGAGCGCGCTGTCCGGCACCTCGCGTACCGCACAATTCGCCCCTATCGCGATGAGAAGACGCTGAACCTCCCGCTCGCCAGGCTCGAGGAAGCTGATTTCAGGGCTCAGCGCGGCTGGATGCCCTATGTTCGCGATTTCTCGCCAGCGCGCCTCGTGCGCGCCCGAGAGGAGCGCAAAAAGCCAAGGTGAAGACGGTGCCGCGCGCAGAAACGCTGGGCTATCCGAGAGAAGAAAAACTCCCGGATCAGCCATGCCCGCGAAACTCACCAGCTCACGCGCGAGCATCGCGTCGACGGCCGCTCCCGCCTGGGCAACGCGCCTCATTATCGTCCTGGGCGCCATGAAAGGATGTGCTACCGCCGAGAGTTCCGCATCGTTGAGGAGCGCGGCCCGCTCGCTCAATAGCCGCGACAGGCGCGAAAATCCATCTCTGTCGCGCGCGATGACGACGACCCTCCCCCAGCTCGCCGCAAGCTCTGCTCCCACGATCGGCTTCACCCCCAACTCTCGGCACACCCCGAGAAACGTCGGCAAACCATAGAGCCCATTTCTGTCCGTCAGGGCGAGCGCGGGCAATCCTGCCGCCGCCGCTCCCTCGACGAGGCGCCGTGGTGTCGGCACACCCCAGAGCAACGAGTACGCCGAGTGTGCAACAAGGGGCGTCAGCATGGCGCAGCTCCATACACGCGGTATGCGGCGGGAACGAGCGCGCTCGCCCCGTACTTTCCGTGCACACGGTCCAGGGCGCTCTGAATCTTGATGTGCA
>CAYXOW010000073.1:7215-11906 GCA_964466815.1 uncultured Treponema sp. | reverse complement strand
TATCGGACGCGAGTGGGTCAAGCAGATCCCCTTCGGTTGGTCTGCGGAGTGGGTCGCCCTCCACAACATGTCGGACGGCATTCTCCCGCCGCTCTCGGGCTCCTGGCACAATCCCTACTCGAATTGGATCGGCGCCCAGATGCGCGGCATGGTCTGTGGCCTCGTCGCGCCAAATTGGCCGATGGAAGCCGCACGTCTCGCGCACATCGACGGACTCGTTTCACACTCCGAAAACGGTGTGTACGGAGAAATATATGCCGCGGTGCTGACCTCGCTCGCATTCTCTGCGTACGACTCACGCGCACTGCTCACCGACGCCGCCCGCTTTATTCCGAGCAAAAGCGAGTACGCCGCGGTACTTTCGACCTGCTTCGAAGTTTGTACCCGGAGCGATTCTCCGGAAGCTGCGTGGCGCGTCCTCGACAAACGCTTCGAGCGCTACAACTGGATCCACGCCTACCCGAACATCGCTGCGGTCGCGGTTGCGCTCTGGTTCGGTGCCGACGACATGACGGAATCGTTCAGGATTCTCGCGCACGCTGGTCTCGATGTCGACTGCAACGCTGGTCTTGTCGGCACCGTGCTGGGCATCATGGACGGTGTTCCGGAAAAATGGAGCGCGCCCATCGGCGATACGCTCGAGACATACATCGTCGGAAAGGAACGTCTCAGTATCGCCCAACTCGCCACACGCACTTCGGAGTTGGCGACCCGCACCGCCACGCACTTGGCACAATGATCGTTCATGCTGTACGCCACCATCCATGCAACTCGCGGTGTATTGAAAGCTTATATTTATGCTGGATTCTTGACACTATATGCAATTCGCCATATCCTCGACCTATTACAATCCGCCATAACGCAGATTGAACTAAAGGAGCAAGACTATGAAGAAATTCTGGTCAGTTCTCGGCACCGCGATGCTGATCGCCCTCGTCGCGCTCACGGCCACGAGTCTTTTTTCGTGCGCGAAAAAGCCTGCAAAAATCACAGTCGCCACCGACGCCACATGGCCCCCTATGGAGTTTGTGGACGCAAACAAGAACATCGTCGGCTTCGATATCGATCTTGTGAATGAGATTGCGAAGGCCGAAGGTTTCCAAGTCGAAATTAAGAACACTGCCTGGGACGGCATCTTCGCCGGTCTCGCTGCGGGTAACTATCAGGTCATCGCATCCTCTGTCACCATCACGGACGAACGCAAAGCGACCATGGATTTCTCCGATCCCTATGTCAACGCTGGCCAGGTGCTCGTCGTGAGAAAAGATACCACGGGTGTCACCACCCTCAAGGATCTCGTCGGCAAGAAGGTCGGCGCCCAGATCGGCACCACCGGCGCCATCGAAGTCGGTAAGGTCCCGGGCGTCGAGCTCAAGACCTACGACGAAGTCGGACTCGCCTTCGAGGATCTCGTGAACGGCAATATCCAGGGCGTCGTCGCGGATTCGCCTATCGCCGCAAACTTCGCGCTCCAGAACGCCACCTACAAAGACAAGCTCATGATCGTCGGCAAGCCCTTCACCGATGAATGGCTCGGCTTCGCTTTCAAGAAAGGCGACACCAAGACCCAGAAACTCTTCAATGATGGACTCGCCAAGGTCAAGGCGAGCGGCAAGCTTGACGAACTCCAGAAGAAGTGGCTCCAATAGGATGGTCCGATAATAAAAATGAAAGGATCTCCGCGTACGGATCAAAATTCCAAGACTACGGAAAAAACGACGATCAACGTCACGGACGGTACCCTCATCCCCTTGAAGGATGAGGGTAGCCTCCTCACTTCGTGGAATATCGCGTTTTTCGGCGCGATACTCCTACTCATTTTCCTACCCATACTGAGCCCCGACCCCTACCTTCGCATACTTTCCTTTGTGCCGGATGGACTCATCGCGACCTTCTCCGTCACCTTAGTTTCAATCTTCTTCGCGCTGCTTATCGGGCTCTTCGCAGGGCTCGGACGAATTTCTCAGAAGCTGTTCGTCAACCGCATTGCGACGGTGTATGTCGAGGTGATTCGAGGTATTCCGCTCCTTGTGCAGCTCTTCTACATCTACTATGCGCTGGGACCGCTCCTCAAGCTCAAAGGTCCTGCGGCAGCGATCCTGGCCATGTCGATCTGCTACGGCGCCTATATGGCCGAAATTTTTCGCGCAGGAATGCAGGCCATTCCCCGAGGCCAGATGGAAGCTGCCCTTGCGCTCGGCATGTCTCGCTCGATGGCGATGCGTAGAATCATCATCCCCCAGACAATCAGAATAATCCTTCCGCCCATCGGCAATGAGTTCATCGCCCTCCTCAAGGATTCGTCGCTCGTGTCGATTCTGGCGGTTTCCGATCTGCTTCGGCGAGGAAGAGAATACGCGTCGACTTCATTCCGATATTTCGAGAGCTACACGGTCATCGCGCTGATTTACCTCGTGATGACACTCTTCTTCTCGCGACTCGTCGCCATGATGGAAGAAAGGTTGAGGCACCGTGGAAAAGTACATTGAAATCGTCGACGCCGTAAAAACGTTCGGCAGCGTTCAGGCGCTACGCGGCGTCAATCTCACCGTCAAAAAGGGCGAAGTCGTGCTCATCATCGGCCCCTCGGGTTCGGGAAAGAGCACACTGCTCCGCTCGGTGAATCGCCTCGAGCGGCTCAACTCCGGCCACATCTACATCGATGGCGAGAGCGTTACCGACCCCAACTCCGATATCCGCCATATCCGCGAAGAAGTCGGCATGGTATTCCAGAGCTTCAACCTCTTCCCTCACCTGTCCGTGGTCGATAATATCACGCTCGCCCCCATTTCCGTGCTTAAGAAATCAAAAGAGGAAGCCACAGAGGTAGCAAAAATGCTGCTTGCGAAAGTCGGACTCTCCGACAAGGAAAAAGCTTGGCCCGAACAGCTCTCCGGCGGCCAGCAGCAGCGCGTCGCCATCGCGCGCGCCCTCGCCATGAATCCCAAGGTCATGCTCTTCGACGAACCGACCAGCGCCCTCGACCCTGAGATGATCAAGGAAGTTCTCGATGTCATGACGGAACTCGCGCGCGAAGGTATGACTATGCTCGTGGTTTCGCACGAAATGGGTTTTGCCCGCGCCGCGGCCCACCGCATCATCTTTATGGATGCCGGTCAGATTATCGAAGAGGCGCCGCCCGAGACCTTCTTTACCTCGCCGCGCGAAGAGCGCACGCGCAAATTCCTCGAGCACATTCTCTAGACGAGTTAGATATAAATTCGCAATTGATTCAGGATCCGTACGATGGATTGTCTCTTGGACTCGATGCACTTACCGTACAAACGCATCGTCGAGTGATTCTCGCCGGCGTAGAGGAAAGCCTTTACGCCGAGCGAGGTTCTCCGCACGCAGCGCTTATTCTTTCGTGATTTTCACTTCGACACTGGTGTCCGCGCGGATATTATCAGTTACGGGGCAGCGATTTTCGGTCTCTTTGATCCATTCCTCGATTTGCGCATCTGTGGCGCCTTCAAAATCGGGCACGATGCTTACAAGAATTTTCTGAAAACCCGCACGCTCTTCAAAGGAGCAGCCAAGAAAAGTGCAAGGATTCATCACACCTTCGATGCGCACCTTCATTCCATGCAAGTTCAAACCTCGCTGCTTCGCGACCTCGTGCCCAGTTACATTGAGGCAGCCGGCAAGAGACATGAGCAGCATCTGTACGGGAGACGGCCCTTGATCGGTGCCGCCGAGCGATTTCGGTTCATCGATGACGACCGTGAATTTTCCGGCTCTCAGATTTATTTTTGTAGGGTTCTCACTCTCGCCTGTAATGAGCACTTTCATCTCGCGTCTCGTTGATTCCATAGTAAACTCCTTGAAAATATCTATATATAATAATATAGATATTTTCAAAATGAATCAATGTTGCACAACTATGAAAATACTCAACTTCTCATGGAGCGACGATCATGTGTAAATTTCCGGATTCAAGCAGTCGCGCGGGCGTGTGCCTTCGAGCATCGCAATGAGGTTTTCCGCTGCGCGGAGAGCCATGCCGTTGCGAGAGGTCGTGGTGGCGCTCGCGGTGTGCGGTGTCATGACGACATTCTTGAGCTCGCAGCTCCGCGAGGCCATCGGCGGCTATTGGCTCGCGCTCGTAGACATCGATCCCTGCCGCGGCAATCCAACCCTCGCGCAGCGCGTGCACCAGAGCGTCTTCGTCGATCACCGGCCCGCGCGATGTATTGATCAACACTGCGGTGGGTTTCATTTTCCGCAGTGCGCGCTCATCGATGAGATGGCGCGTAGCGGGTGTGAGCGGTACGTGGAGCGAGACGAAATCGGCGCGCACAAGCAGCTCTTCGAGAGAGACGCGTTCGGCGCCGACATCGCGCTCCATCTCCTCGCTACGAAACTCGTCGGTGTAGAGCACCTTCATGTCGAAGCCCTTGGATTTATGGGCGAAAGCCCGACCGATGCGGCCAGCTCCTACCACGCCGAGGGTCGCGCCCGTTACTTCCTGGCCTATAAATTGCAGAGGGCCCCAACCGCTCCAAGTTCCGGACCGCATGACCGCGTCCGACTCGACGACTCGTCGCCCCGCCGCAAAGAGTAGAGCCCATGCCATTTCAGCGGTAGCGTTGGTGAGCACTTCGGGTGTGTTCGAGAGAGGGATTTTTCGCTTGGTTGCTTCGGCTATATCAATGTTGTCGAAGCCCACCGCGTAGTTCGCAAAGCCCCTG
>CAYXOW010000073.1:0-7114 GCA_964466815.1 uncultured Treponema sp. | reverse complement strand
CTTTCTGGTCAGCGGTCGATCGTTCGGATTTACTTCGACTTCGTAACGGGAGCGCAGCAATTCGATACCAGGCTCCGGAATTTTACGCGTGATGTAAATTTTCATGGTAGCTCCTTGTGGTCGATATATCGATCAACAATATCGTTTAAATAGAAGGTCATACAGCATCACTGTATGCACAATAAACAAAAATTGGAACCATATAAAAATCATCCGGCTCTTGAAAAACCTGAACCATGTACAATTTTTGAAATACTATTTACATTTATTATCTTAGAACAAATGTTAAATCAATCTAAGGGGATTGTATGAAGAAAAAAGTTGTCATCGTCGCGACATTCGCCCTCATTGCGAGTTCCGTCTATGCCGCCACGGTCGAACCGCTCACTCTTGTTCCCACCCTCGACCCACAGCGCTACATCGGCCGCTGGTACGAGATTGCGCGATTTCAGCAGATATTTGAAAAAAATATTGTGGGGACCACTGCAGAATACGCACTGCGCCCGGATGGTAGAATTTCTGTGCTGAATTCAGGCTTTAAGAACAGTCTGGATGGCAAGTTCACGGAGGCGAAGGCCGTCGCGTGGATTCCTGATCCTTCGAAGCCTGCCGCGCTCAAAGTGCAATTCTTTTGGCCCTTTGCCGCGGATTACCTCGTGTTCGGTCTCGACGAGGAAAATTATCAGTGGGCGGTCGTCGGAGCGAACAACCGAAAATCTCTCTGGTTCCTCGCCCGCACACCGACAATCGACCCCGCGCTCCTCGATCAGATGAAACAGATCGCGATTTCGCAGGGCTATGATTAGTCGGGGCTGTACATGGTGCCGCAGAAAGAGCGCTGAACGCTGAACGCTGCGACGAGCTGCGTCTGCCATGCTCAGTTCGGGGCTCAGGTTGAGACTCAGGTCACCGTTTAAGTTACCGGCCCCGGATTGAAGAGCACGAGATCGTTGTAGAGACCGTACTGGTCGACCCAAGGTTTTTTCCGGCCGCTCGCCACATCGACGATGAGATTGAAAATTTCTCTACCCACTTCTTCGATCGAGGCCTGGCCCTCGGCGATGCGTCCTGCGTCGATGTCGATGAGATTGGGCCATTGGTGCGCGAGTCTCGAATTGGAACTGACTTTGATGACGGGGGCCATGGCCAGGCCGTAGGGAGTTCCCCGCCCCGTTGAAAACACTTGAAGATGCATGCCCGCCGCGAGTTGGAGCGTGCCGCAGACGAAGTCGCTTGCGGGCGTGGCGGCGAAGTAGAGGCCGCGCGGCGCGGCGATGCCTGCGTCGAAAGGCGTGCAAGCGAAGGACGAGCTGATACCTTCTTGTGCGGACTCCGCGCGCGTGGTCGAGATGCCACGCTCGTAGATTGGCGCCCGCTCGCCAGGCCCGAGCACGCCGACGATCGGACTCGTGCCCGACTTGGCGGAAGATCCGAGCGCTTTTTCCACGATGTTGGCGAGGCCACCTTTCTTGTTACCCGGCGCAGGGTTGGCGGAGCGGTCGGCCCCGCCGCGCGCGAGGTACTCGTCGTACCAGCGCATTTCGCGCACGAGGGCTGCGGCGACGCCGGGAGAAGCCGCGCGCGGCGCCAGGAGCTGAACCGCGTCCCTCACCTCCGTAACCTCAGAGAACATAACCGTAGCTCCAGCGCGCACCAGAAGATCCGACGCGTACCCAATGGCCGGATTCGCCGTGACACCTGAGAACGCGTCCGAGCCGCCGCACTGCACCCCTACGACGAGCTCCGACAGCGGACAGGGCTCGCGGCGACGCGTTTCGAGCACCTCGAGGCGCGCCTCGGCCGCGCGCATAATCGCGTCGATCATCGCGGGGAAACCCGCCTCCTCCTGGAGCCGAATGATGGTGGGGCCAGGCGTCGATGCTGCTGTCGCAGGGCCCGCCTCTGTCATAGACACGTCGAGCCTAGCTGTGCCAACTTTGGCGCCCCGCGTTTTTTGCGCGGCCAGACGCGGCGCGCGCGGCAACTCTGCCGGAACAATCTTCTCCGGCTGGAGCTTTTCGCATCCTAAACCGACAATGAGCGGCATTCCCCCAAAGTTCGGATGCGACGCGAGATTGCGGATGGTACGGATGGGTATCACCGCGTCGGGAGCGCCGATCGCGACGCCGCAGCCATAGCTGTGGTTCAGCGCCACCACGCCGTCCACGTGGGGAAAGCGCGGCAGAAGCTCCTGCTCGATTCGGCGCGCCGCGACATTGAGCACCCCCGCGACGCACTGCACACTTGGAATCAAGCCGAGAATATTCTTCGATCCGACGCTCCCGTCGGGGTTGCGATAGCCTTCGAAAGTGGTCGGGATGTCTGCGGCAACAGCGCTGGCTTCGGTGCCTTTCGCCGCCGAAACCGTGGCGCCCGCAGGCTGGGTCCCGTTGGCATGCGCGCTCAATCCCCTTGCCTCAAACTGGCGCATCGCATCCGCGAGTATTTCGTCGAGGTCGGGCGCCTTCGGGAGCATCACCGACGACTCTTCGATCCAGCTTCCCATTGGGAGGTCGCGCGTCGCATAGCCGATCACCTCCCCATACCGGACAATTGGTGCGCCCTTCACGATATCGCGAAGCGCGACTTTGTGCCCCTGAGGAACTGCGTCGATGAGCTTTAAACCATCCGGAAATACCGTCCCTGCGGAAAGGCCTCCCTCGTTGACGATAATCGCCACATTGTCCAATTCGTTCACTCTGATGTATCTGGGCTGCTGCGCCCCGCGAAGCGTTTGATTCATTCTTTCACCTCTATTCTTACGTTCTTTGTGGCGCTCAATGACCGACGAGCGCTCCCCAGCCGACGGAAAAAACTACGCCGATAAAAAAGAAGGCGATGCTGTACTTGCCGTTCCATCCCACTGAAATCTGCGAAGCCTTCGCGCCGGTATAGCGCGAAATACTCATGATAATGCCCGCAAAGGGCGAAATCATGTAGGCCGCCGCACCGCCCACCGCCAGGCTGAGTGCGATGCTCAGAATCGGAAGGGGCATCGGTGTCGCGGCGAGTATCTTTCCAAACAGCACAATGGTGATGAATGGGTGGAACCCCACAACAGAAAGCGCGATCATAATAAGCGGCAACACCGCCACCGAGAAGATTCCGAGCCAGCTCGCCGCCGCCTGAATCGAAGGCGATATCAACTTCAAAATACCGGAAGACTCAAGCGCGCCCGAGAAAATGCCCATCGCGACGAAGAAGGGCCCCATGTCGCGCACTTTGAGGAGCCCTTCATCCCAATACTCGCGCGTTGCTGCTGCGAACGCGATTCTGTCGAACACCAAGATTGTCCAGACGAGGGTAACGATAATCCCCGCCAGCATGATGCGTGTGTACGCTTGTCCTATACCCAGTTTCTCGAGCACGAGCACAATGCCCACAATCGAGATCGCGACAACGATTACCTGGAGAATCGCCCGATCTTCGCGCGAAATGAGCCGACGAGATTGCGCGCGAGCGGGATGCGCGGCGCGTGCTGTGCCAACGGCACGTGCTGTGCGTCCAGCTTGTGCGGAGCCTGTGGGCGCCAGTTCTTTCGCGGCCACTTCCCGCAGCACTCCACCCTTCCAGGTCTCCATCCAGTAGGTCAGCCCAAAACCTATGAGCGCGAGCACGATTCCCGGAAAAAGCAGCGAAGACCACGCAACGCCTGTCGCCTGCACCACGAGGTAGAGATTGATCGCTGGCGGCGCCCAGAGCGCGGCGAGGACGTAGCCCCGACTCAAGGTCACGGCGACAAATCGATCCGCCTCTTCTTGTCGCATACGAGAATGGATAGTCTTCCCCAGCAGATTCGTCGAGAGCGGAATCGCGCCCATGTTCAGAAAGCTCGCCAGGAGGTGAGTAATTACTGTTGAGAAGGCGAAAAGCGGCCTGTTGGAGCGCACGCGCCGCTCTGCCCACTCGCAGATAGAGACATCATAGCGGCCCATCGATACTGGTATCGCGATGAGTTGCATCGCCACCATGATGGCAACGGTGTTGGTCATCGAGTTCCAAGCAGAAATCCATTGGGCAATGGGCTGTTTTGTCACAAGGAGAATCGCCGCGCCAAGCACGAGGAAGATGATTGTAGCCTTCTTGAAGCCTGAGCTGATCAGCGAGAGCCCGGGGATGAGCATGGCCGCCGACGCAAGGCTCATGAGCCAGCCTGGCACGACCGGTCCAAGCATATTGAGTAGATGCATCAACGCGAGGCTTATAGCCCCAAGCTTAAAAATAGTCTTCATGCTCAACCTCGCGTTTCCGCAGCTCGCGGCACGCGCCGTGTGGCGATGACGTCGCTCCCTGTTCCTCTGATATTCCGCACGATGATTTCCCCTGCTTCGACGGGAGCGCGAACTTCTTCCGCACGCAAGGCTGCCATGATGTCGGAAATGCGCGTTTTGGGCACCGGTTTCGTGAGCCGCACGCTCACGAGGGGCATGCTCCCGCCCACTACTTTGACCGAGGTGGCGATAGTACGCTTCGGATTCAGCACCTCCTGGCGCACATAGTCGACGCCTCGGCGGCAGCCCATGCCTGTCGCCGAGGCGAGCGCCGCGTTGAGCGCCAACTCGCGGTCTGTGCGATCTGTGCCGCGTTCAGGCGCCATTTCAGCATTAATGCCCTCGCTCGCATCGACTTCGATCACGCAGCCGCGCGGACAAATTATACAGGTAAACTCCTTCAGCATACGACACCTACATCCAGAGACTCGTGCGGCTTGAGATCTCGACTGCTGATCGGAATACGGATCATCTCAGCGGGGATCGCCCGGCGCAATTTGATTGACTTGATTGTATGTTCTCCCTGTCGCACACGGAGCTCAACATTTTTCATGGGTTTGCGCACCCTGAGCGAGAGCATGAAATCGTCCTGACCGCTGATCCGCCGCGGAAGGACATAGCCAATCGCTTCTCCTGCGTTGATATCGAGCGAGCCCGGCGCAGGGAGCGAACCTCCAAGAAATCGAACCAGCGAATCCGCGAGCCGCTCTGCCTCGAGCGACACAAAATCGACGAGGTCGTGGACCTGGAGCACATTACCCGCTGCGAAAATTCCCGGCACGTTTGTGCGGAAATACTCATCGACCTCAGGCCCCTTGGTGCGGGGATCGAGCGCAACACCCGCTTCGAGCGAGAGCTCATTCTCTGGAATTAAGCCGATCGAGAGGATGAGCGTGTCGCAGGGAATATCGAACTCGGTGCCCGGAATCGCGCGCAGCGCCTCGTCGACGCGGGCCACGGTGACGGCGGTAAGCCGAGGTTGCCCCTTGATATTCACCACAGTGTGGCTGAGGTGAAGGGGAATGCCATAATCGTCGAGGCACTGCGCCACATTGCGCGGAAGGCCGCTCGGGTACGGCAGAATCTCGAGCACCGCTTTCACTCGTGCGCCCTCCAGCGTAAGCCGTCGCGCCATGATCATCCCGATGTCGCCCGATCCGAGAATAACCACATCCTTGCCCACCATGATGTTGTGGAGATTGATGTATGCCTGGGCGACCCCTGCGGTATAGATGCCCGCAGGCCGCTCACCCGGGATCGCCAGTGCTCCGCGCGTGCGCTCTCTGCAGCCCATCGCCAGCACCACCGCCCGCGCGTCGAACTCCAACAGCCCGTTCCGCGTCGCGGCGACAAGGTGTCGCTCGGCGCTGAGATGGAGCACCGACGCATCCGTAATATATGGAATGCCCAGCGCCTCAACATGATTGATGAATCGTTGTGCGTACTCAGGGCCGCTCAGCGACTCACCGAATCGCGTCAAGCCAAAACCGTCGTGGATACACTGGCGTAGAATGCCGCCAAGACTCGCTTCCCTTTCGAGAATGACAATATCGCGCAGGCCCTTTTCTCGGAGCTTGACTGCGGCGGCGAGGCCCGCGGGCCCTCCTCCGATGATGACGACGTCGATCGATTTCACGGATGCGCACCTGTTTCAAAGCGATCACGCGTCCACTTGTGGACGCGTTCGTGGAGGCTCAGACCTAAGCCAGGGCGCCGGGGCACGATCATGCGCCCGCCGCGGATCTCGAGGCGCTCGTTGAAAAGCGGCTCGAGCCACTCAAAGTGTTCAACCCAGGTCTCTTCGGGGTAAGCCGCCGCAAGGTGTATGTGGATCTCCATCACAAAGTGGGGCGCCATTCTGATTTTTTCATATTCAGCAAAGTTCATGAGTTTTACGAATGGCGTGATGCCTCCGATGCGCGGCGCGTCGGGCATGATGATATCCACAGCTTTCGCGTCGATGAGCGCGCGATGCTCCGCGAGGCTCGTGAGCATCTCTCCGGTTCCGACCGGTGTATCGAGGGCGGCCGCGAGCTCGGCGTGTCCCCCAACATCGTAGGCGTCGAGCGGCTCCTCGATCCATTCGAGACCGAAGGATTCGAGAGCGCGGCCCATTCTGAGGGCGGTCGTTCTGTCCCACTGCTGATTCGCGTCGACCATGAGGGGAACCCTGTCGCCGAGATCCGCGCGCATCGCAGCGACGCGGGCCAAGTCGAGCCTCCAGTCGGGCTGGCCGACTTTAATCTTAATGCCGCCTATTCCCTGCGCGAGCGAGCGACGCGAGAGCTCTTTCATTTCTTCGATGGGTGCCTGGAGGTAGCCGCCCGAAGTATTGTAACAGCGCACCGAATCGCGGTGCGCACCAAGAAATTTCGCGAGCGAGAGCCCCGCGCGCTTCGCCTTGAGATCCCAAAGGGCGGTGTCGAGCGCGGCGATTCCCTGGAGTGCGAGGCCGCTTCTGCCCACCGAAGCTCCGAGCCACACCAGCTTGTTCCAGAGCTTTCCGATATCGTTGGCGTCTTCACCGATGAGGGCTGGTGCGACCTCGAACTGTCCTGGCCCGCCGCTTCGCAGCGCGTATGAGAATCCAAGCCCGCGCATGCCGTCGGCGCACTCGATGTCCGCGAAGAGCATCCACACTCCTTCGAGAGGCTTCTGCCTTCCGGTCAGCACTTTCGCGTCGCTCACCGCTTTCGCGAGCGGGAGATATACCAAAGATAGACCAATCCAGGCGATAGCCGAACCACCACCCCTCCGGTCACCATCTCGGTCGCCGGTGGCCAGGCCAACGGCATGACCTACATCATGCTGCCCTTCGTCATCCTGCCGCTGGTCACCAGCCT
>CAYXOW010000072.1:10708-12026 GCA_964466815.1 uncultured Treponema sp. | reverse complement strand
CACCGCCGATCTCCTCGACCACTGCAATCTCTTTTTTCATGGTGTCGGTGGTCATGATGGCCTCGCGCGCGTCGATCGAACCGCCTTTAGAGAGCGCTTTGACGAGCTCAGGCATGCCTGCCTCGATCACTGAGACATCGAGTTGCTGGCCTATAACGCCCGTGGACGCCACAATGACATCCTCTGCTTTGACCGGCAGGTGTCTTGCGACGTACTCCGTCATGAGGCGCGCGTTCTTGATGCCCTCTTCGCCGGTGCAGGTGTTCGCGTTGCCCGAGTTGACGATGATGGCTTGGGCGCGGCCGTCCGCGAGGTGCTCCTGCGTGACGATGAGCGGTTGGCCCTTGACGCGGTTGGTCGTGTAGACGGCAGCCGCGGCGCAGGGCACTTCAGACCAAATCAGCGCCAGATCCTTCTTCTCTTTATTCTTGCGGATGCCGACATGGATGCCGGACGCCAGAAAACCTTTTGCGGCGGTCACACCGCCACGGGTCTGTTTCATCACACCCTCCCTAGCTTAAAACGCAGGTGGAATGAACCTGAGCCCCAGAGTCTCCTCGAAGCCCAGAATAATGTTCATATTTTGAACGGCCTGACCAGCCGCGCCTTTGACCATATTGTCGATAGTGGAGATGACCACTGCCCGCTCGCCATCGGCCGCCAGGTGCACCGAAATGTCGCAGAAGTTCGAGAATTTGACGAAGCGGTTGGATGCGGTGGAACCGAGCGGCAGCACGCGCACAAAGGGTTCGCCCTCGTAGCGCTGGCGATAGACTGCGTGCAGGTCCGCTGCGGTCATCGGGCGAGCGAGCCTGAAACAGATTGTGCTGACGATTCCCCTGTTCATCGGCGCGAGAATCGGCGTGAACACGCTCCTCACCTCCGCCCCCGCCATCTCGGACAACAGCAGATCGATTTCGGGTTGATGCCGGTGCGCGCCGACCTTGTAGGGCGACACGGCGTCCGAGGCCTCCGGAAAGTGCGTCGTCTGACTCGGCTCGCGGCCGGCGCCGGTTACGCCCGACATCGACGTGATCACGATGCTCGAGAGATCTGCGAGACCAGCCTGGAGCGCCGGCATGAGACCGAGCTCGGCGGAGGTCGGGTAGCAGCCCGGGTTGGCGATGAGCGTCGCCTTGCGGATCGCGTCGCGGTGCAGCTCAGGCAGCCCATACACGAATTTCGCGTGCAGCTCGGGGTACTTGTAGGGTGCGCCGTACCACTTCTTGAACGCTTCTTCGTGCGTCCCGAAGCGGAAATCAGCCGAAATGTCGATAAACGGCTTCGAGGCCTCGGCGCACTGGGACCCCGCCTCTTC
>CAYXOW010000072.1:9093-10698 GCA_964466815.1 uncultured Treponema sp. | reverse complement strand
GGCCTGGCCGAGCGCTGCGACGAGCTCTGGCTCACGTTGGAACCCCGCCTCTTCGGCGTGCCCATGCGGCAAGCACGAGAACACGACATCGGAGGCAGCCACCACCTCCTCGGCCTTGCCGAGCGGAGGTAGCGCGACTCCCACCGGCCTATTCACCATCGAGGGATAGACATCCTCGAGCGATTTTCCTTCAAAACTGACGGAGGAGGCGCTGAGCGCGCCCACTTCCGGATGCTGCAGAAGAATCCGCGTCAATTCGAGCCCCGCATAACCGGTGGCTCCCAAAATACCCACATGGATCATGGGCATCTCCTTTTATAGCAAGTGTAATGAGAAATTGGGCAGATTGCACGCGTGCGTGCAGGAAAAGTATCAACGACGACGGCAGAAGAGACGGGCGCGACGAGCGTGGAAGGTGCGGAGGGTTCTTCGCAAGGTTCCCTTAGAGGATGAGGTGGTGGTGATGAGAAGTGAGCATGCCATATGCCCCTCCCAAAAGAAGAGTGCCTCAATAAAAATACAAATCCCCACTTTTGTCAAGGTTGAGGATGCATAATTATAAAGAGACCACATTCCGTCGATTTTATCCGTAATCGCATTCCCCGTCATTTCTATCGTTTTGAGGTTGCCAAATTTAAAAACACGCACCTATAATGAAATGCAAAGCGCACATCTTTTTTTGTCTTTCGCCCTCAAAGGAGGTCGCCGATGCTCTCGAGCGGAGTTGTCGTTGCTGTCGCAACCGCCCTGATTGCCCTCGTGTACTCCCTACTGATGACCAGAATGATCCGGAAAATACCTCTCTACAATGAACAGGTCATTCGAATTTCGGGCTACATCGAAGAGGGCGCACACGCGTTTTTATCGCGCGAGTACCGCGTGGTGAGCTACATCATGCCGATCGTCGCGCTGCTGCTCTTCGCATTCAACTTTGAAATCCTTAAACTGCAGAGCCTCTCCTTTTTGATCGGAGCGGCGCTCTCCGCTTCCGCCGGTTGGTTCGGCATGAGTATCGCAGTTAAAGCGAACGCCCGTACGGCCGAAGCCGCTCAGCGAGGCGTTTTGCCCGCGCTGAGAGTCGCCTTTTCGAGCGGCTCGGTGATGGGCATGACCGTGGTTGGCCTCGTGCTTCTCGGTATCGGGACAATTCTCGGCCTGCTTCTCCTCATCCCGGGCGCGGAGGGGGCACTCGCCGAGATCGTGCTCCCCATCGTGTCGGGCTTCTCGCTCGGCGCATCGATGATGGCACTCTTTGCGAGGGTGGGCGGCGGAATCTACACGAAGGCAGCAGATGTCGGCGCTGACCTCGTCGGCAAAGTGGAAGTAGGAATTCCGGAGGACGACCACAGGAACCCCGCGGTGATCGCGGATAATGTGGGCGACAATGTTGGCGATGTGGCGGGCATGGGTGCCGATCTCTTCGAATCCTACGCGGGCTCGATCATCGGCTGCATGGTGCTGGGTATCGGTGTCTTCGCAAGTCCGCAGATGCAGATTCGACTCACCGTTCTGCCTCTCGTCGCGGCGGGAACCGGCATACTGGCCTCGCTCGCGGGCACGGTTTTCGTGCACCTGAGCCACGCGAAGTACCCGCAGCGCGCGCTC
>CAYXOW010000072.1:5969-9028 GCA_964466815.1 uncultured Treponema sp. | reverse complement strand
CACGGTGGGCGGAGGGCGCTTTTTAAGCGGCGCCCGTGACGCGGGCTGGCTCGGCATCTACCTGGCCTGCGTCACAGGACTCATCGCGGGAACGGCGATCGGCCTCATTACCGAATACTACACCGGGTCGAACACGCCGCCCGTCCGGAAAATCGCAAAATCCTGCGTCACGGGCGCCGCGACGACGATCATTTCAGGTGTCGGCGTCGGCATGAGTTCTACGGTGTTCCCGGTTCTCGTCATAAGTGGGGCGATTGGCCTGGCGAACTGGCTCGCGGGACTCTACGGCATCGGGATCGCCGGTCTCGGCATGCTTCTGACGCTGGGCATCCAGCTCTCGGTGGACGCATACGGCCCCATCGCCGACAACGCAGGCGGACTCGCCGAAATGTCCGAGATGGAGCCAGAAGTGCGCAAGATCACCGACTCGCTCGCCGCGGTAGGCAACACGACGGCGGCTATCGGAAAGGGGTTCGCGATCGGTTCCGCGCTCCTCACCTCTCTCATCCTCATTGTGGCGTTTCTGAGCGCAGCGGGACTCTCTGCGGAGAGAATGCACCTTGCGAATCCGAGCATTGTCATTGGGCTCTTCATCGGCGCGATGATACCCTTCTTCTTCAGTTCTCTCGCAATGGACGCGATCTACGAGGCTGCCTTCGCGATGATCGAGGAGGTGCGCAAGCAGTTCAAGCTGAAGCCCGGTATTCTCGAGGGAACGGATGAGCCTGACTACCGCAGCTGTGTCGACATCTCGACGCAGACCGCGCTCAAGAGCATGGTGCTGCCGGGGCTTTCGGCGATCGCCGCGCCCGTGCTCGCGGGCCTTATCGGTGGGCCCGCGGTGCTCACAGGGCTCCTCGTCGGTGCGACCGTGTCGGGTGGCCTTCTCGCGATCTTTATGTCGAACGCCGGCGGCGCGTGGGACAACGCAAAGAAACTTATCGAATCGCGCTCCACCGAGGGCAAGGGCTCGGGCGCGCACCGCGCAGCGGTGGTGGGCGACACAGTGGGCGATCCCTTCAAGGATACCGCGGGCCCCTCGCTCAACATCCTGATCAAGCTTATGGCCATAATCTCACTTGTGCTCGCGCCGCTCTTTAGAATCGTGTGGCGTTGAACCTAGTATCGATTCGCGACTCGCCGCATAACTATTGAAGATTTTTCATCAAAACTGTATACCATTATGAAAAATGCAGAAGTTCGCGCGAAATCTCATCGTGCGCGGACTGAGGAGGTTTGCCCAATGGCGAACGAAAAACACCTCTATATGATCATCCACCCCAATCACTCTCTCATTGCGTCCCAACTTGAGCCAGAGCACTTTATCAAGCACTATGTCCAAGGCTCCACGCGCTACTTTGAGGGAAGACTCATCTTTGTGGAGATCGATCCCAATTTCAGACACCCCTACTTCGATATAGACGCAGCCTACGCGGAGCTCAAGCCCCACGAAGACGGTAGGCCCAAGGCGACCAAATTCATCAAAAGCTACCGCGTCATGGAGCATATCGATTTCAATGCCTTCGGCAAGCTCTACATCAGCAATTCATTGGGCGACTTCGTGGAGCTCGAGTCCAAGCCCTACACACCGACAATCGACACGGACGAGTTCCGCATCATGCTCGAAGTGAGCCCACTGCGCTTCATCGTGCTCACCAAGCTCAACTGCCAGGATTTCGGCCAGTTCATCACCGATCCTCACAACTCGAAAGGGGCGCCGAAGATGGCCTTCACGCTCCTCGAGTTCGACACCCAGGAATTCATGCGCGAGTACGAAGACAATCCTCTCATTCGGTGCTATGTGCCAGGCATCCACCCTGCGCGTCTCGTGGCGGCGATCGAGGAGGTGCGCACAACACCCGGCAAAGTGGTGAAAGGTATCTCGCTCGACTGCCCGATCGACCGCATCTCCTACAAGTATCTCAAGGAAGGGTTCATCTTTGCCGAGCATGGCAAGCCCTGCAAATTCTACCCCTACCTCGATCTCGACACCGTGGAGCGGAAGTTCTACAAGTTCTGGAAGAGCATGTAAGCGCGGCTTCAACCGAGACCGGCCGCCGCCCTCTTCTTCTCAAGCTTTTCTCCAAATCTCGACAGGCTGATGATGGCCCGCACATGTTCGGCCTCGCCAATCTTTTCGACTTCGTCCCAGGCTTCGACTTTGAAGGTGAGCATGCGGCCCTCGACTTTTACAAGTTCCGAGCGGATGCGCACCTTCATGCCCATGGGGGTAGGCGCGATATGCTTAACCGATATCGAGGCGCCCACAGTCGCTCTGTCCGGACCCAGCAGCGCATCCACGGCGCGGTGCGAGGTCTCCTCCATGTGGAGAACCATCATCGGCGTGGCGTAGACTTTTACGCCTCCCGATCCGAGGTGCGACGCGGTGTGCTGCTCTTCGACGAGAATCTCTTTTTCTGCGCTGAGTCCAAGTTCGATGTCCATTATCCTACTCCTCATGTGTGTGGTGTTTGTTTTTGGGCGGCGACTTTGTCGATGAAGGGCAGCACTGCCGCGAGCCATCGCTCCTTATCGACGAGAATTCCCGCCGCATGCTTTGCCCCCGGAATTAGGACGAGCTCCGTTGGGCCGATTCCGCCCGCGAGCCGCGCGCTGGCCATGCGCACACTCATGATGGTCGGCACATAGTTGTCGTCCATGCCGTGGGCTAAAAGAATCGGTATATCGGTCTGCATCACTGCCCACGCAGGTGAGGCGCGCACAATGTCGAAGCCGCGCGCGATTCTCTCGATGAGACGCGTAAGCTGAGCCGACGGCCACGCTATGAAATTGGGAATGTGGAATGTGCGGTACTGTGCGAGAAGCTCATCCCACGCGGAGGAGAAGGGGCAGTCGGCGACAATGAAGTCGACCTGCCTGCTGGGTGGCTTGCCTGCGAGCGGGGCGTACTCCAGCACCGACGCCGCGCCGAGGGATTCCCCGAAGAGCCCATACAGGGGCGCCTCCGAAAACACCGTTCGCATCGCCGCCACCCCCGCTTCCACATCGAACTTTTCGTAGAATCCATAGGACGGGTGGAACCGCCTCGGCGCGGCACT
>CAYXOW010000072.1:0-5959 GCA_964466815.1 uncultured Treponema sp. | reverse complement strand
CGTGGCCTGCCAGGTCGAAGGCAGCCACACTCCATCCTCGCTCGATGAAAGGACGCATGTACTTCGCCATACCGTAGCGCGTCCATGTGATACCATGCACAAAGAGCGCCGCGGGCATACCGGGCTTACCTTGGAGATACTGTCCTCTCAACGTGTAGCCATGCGGAGACTCGAAGTTCCACTCGCGCCAATCGAGCGCCAGATACGCTTCGTCGATTTCCTGGTGCTCAAGCGAGTACTGCTTCGTGTACTCGAGCGTTCGGCATTTTAGCCTGAACATGAAGCGATGCGTTATTCCTGCGAGCGCGAGGATGATCGCGATGTATATAAAAAGTACGATCCACATAGATTTAGTGTAGTATATTTCAGCCTGAAAAGAGAACAATCAGAAGGGCTGCCCGGTTTGAAATTCGAGCAGCCCCTTGAAAAATGAAAAATCGTCTACGAAAGGTTCGTCACTTCAATGAGAGGTTTTACATCAATTTTTAGTACGCAGTACGGCGTGTTCAGCTTTGACATCCTGAAGAAGCTTTGGATTGGTCAACAGGCTAAGCGCCAGAGAGGCTTCGACTTTTGAGGCGGTTATGAGTGCCTTTCTCCCCAGATCAGAGATGGTTGCATCTGCCATTTCCTGGCTGTGGCTCGCGGTTCCTGTGGGAGCGCTTTTTACGCTCACAGTGATGGATGGAATATTGAAGCTTACCGTACCGAAATCGGTCGATGCGCCGGTGGTCGGCGGATATGGATCTGGCTCTACAGGATCCGTTGCGCCAAAGAGCTTGGCGTAGCTGTAGGAAAGCTTTTCGAGAGAGCCAACATTGATGCTGTTGTCGTACTTCCCCTGGAACGACACCTCGTATGTGGTGCCTGTCATGAGCGCTGCGCCCTTAACGATGTCCATCACTCTGGCGACCTGCTGGTCCACAAGCGAACGCTTGAAATTGCGGATAAACCACGTGGTTGCTGCACGCGCAGGCACAACGTTAGGAGCCTGTCCGCCGTCCGTGATGACGCCATGCATTCTGGCACCTGGATCGACATGCTCACGCATCGAATCGATCGCGTTAAACATGAGAATAACAGCGTCGAGCGCTGAGCGTCCTTCCCATGGCGCCGCAGAGGCGTGGGCTGGTTTACCTTTGAATACAAACTCGTAGGCATCAAGCGCCATACCGGATGAGCCGGCTATCTTATAGGATGTTGTGTCGCTCCCGTGGAACATGATTGCGGCATCGACACCATCGAACACGCCCGCGTCATACAGGATCGCTTTAACCGGAGGTGGAATTTCTTCAGCGGGAGTACCGACGACAATCACTTTGCCAGGTATCTGATGATTCTTCATATACTCGGCGACCGCGGTGGCGGCACCGATTCCGATCGGCGCCTGCATATTGTGCTGGCATCCATGGAAAGCCACTCCGCCCGGTCCTCTAAGCGCATCGTACTCAACAAGGAAAGCGATCGTCGGGCCTCCCGTCTGCCCTGGATACTCTGCCTTAAAAAACGTGGGAAGCCCCTTTTGATTAAAGGCCTTCTCGATAATCGGCTCCCAGCGATCGGGAGCTTTATCCATTCCGACCTGCACTGACCAGCCGTTGTCTTTCAAGAAACCGGTGATCTTCTCTACTGCCTTGAACTCCTGCTGGCCTGGCTCTGGATTTCTATACAGCCATTCATTCATGTCCAGCAGCTGTGGGCTAAGCGCATCGATACGGGCGATAAGCTCGGGCTGCACTTCCTGAGCGAAACCGCTCGCGACTGAGATGAATAACAGGGTGCTCGCGAGCATTAAAATCCGGTTTACCTTTTGCATGTGTGGCCTCCTTCGACCATGTTTTCTCAACACCCAGCGACGCTAGGTTATTTGCTCCCTGCTTATGTATTGAGCGAAATGTGTATATGATGCATAGAAACGCTGTCAAGAGGTAAATGCATTATTATGCGCTTTTTTTAATATTTCTTGCGATTTTTCTCCAGCTGCGAGCATTGTGCGCGTCTGCGTCGCCGCTCATTGCCCTTTTATTCCCGATTCGCTACACTGGCTGCACACCATTCTTCGGAGCTCAAATTATGGAAAAGAAACGCATTCTGACCGGCGACAGGCCGACGGGAAAACTGCATCTCGGGCACTATGTCGGTTCGCTCGCGAACCGTGTCCGTCTGCAGGACGAGTACGAATGCTTCTTCATCATCGCCGATCTCCACACGCTCACCACAAAACCTGAAAAGGAACACATCGAGGAGCTGTCGGAGAATGTGCGTTCGGCGGTGCTCGACTATCTATCGGTCGGCATCGATCCGCAAAAATCAGTCATCTATCTCCAGTCCGCCGTGCCGGAAGTGACCGAGCTTTCGCTCTTTTTCCAGAATCTGATCACCGTGCCGCGACTCTCGCGCGTGCCGAGCCTCAAAGAGATGGCACAGAATGCGCACATTGAGGAGATGCCATTTGGACTCCTCGGTTACCCTGTGTTGCAAGCGGCCGACATTCTTCTTCCCCGTGCGCACCTCGTACCGGTGGGAAAGGACAACGAGGCCCATGTCGAAGTGACCCGCGAGATCGCCCGGCGCTTCAATTTCCTCTACGGCGAAACCTTCCCTGTCCCCGAGGTCATGGTTTCGGATTTCGGCTCGCTGGTGGGCACCGACGGCAACGCTAAAATGTCGAAGAGCCTCGGCAACGCTATTTTCCTCTCCGACGACGCCAAGACCGTGCAGAAGCGTGTCATGTCGATGTACACCGACCCGAAGCGCGTGCGCGCTGACATTCCCGGCACCGTGGAGGGGAACCCCGTCTTCATCTACCACGACGCGTTCAACCCAAATAAGGCCGAAATCGAGGACCTCAAAGCGCGCTACCGTCTGGGTACGGTCGGCGATGTCGAGGTGAAGGAGAAACTCGCCTCCGCCATCAACGCATTTCTCGACCCGATCCGAGAGCGCCGCGCTCAGTACGAATCGCAGAAGGGCCTGGTTGAGGAAATTATCTACGACGGCACCCAACGTATGCGCGAAGAAGCTCGCACTACGCTCTCGATGGCGAAGAAGGCCATGGGCTTGAGCTCGGTGTGGAATAGGATTTCGCGCAAGGCTGAAGAGAGACGAAAACAGGCTGCCAAAGAATAAATTGCGCTCGGTGGGGCTCCGCGGCGAACGTAGGGCTGTGTCGCGGTGCTGCACGATACGCAGTCGCCGCGCCTCTCAATTCGCGAAAAATTCTGGGTTCGTCGACCATACGCGCGAGCGGTTTCTACCGGCTTCCTTCGCGGTGTAGAGCGCGAGGTCAGCCTTTCGGATGAACTCGTGCAGAATATCCATCGAACCGGGAACCGCAGCGTAGATACCGATGCTCACGGTTGGAAATTTTCGCTCTTTGTCGACGCTGATCTGAGAGATTTTTATGCGCAGCCTCTCCGCGACGATGAGCGCCTCTCGAGTGCTCAATTCGGGCAAGAGCACGACGAATTCCTCGCCTCCGTAGCGCACCGCATAATCTTTGTTCCGGATCTGGCTTCGAATCGTCGCCGCGATCAACTGGAGCACCGCGTCGCCGTAGGAGTGGCCATAGGTGTCGTTGATGTGTTTGAAGTGGTCGATATCGATCATGAGTACGCTGAGGAAGTGATCGTGTTCGATAGAATCATGAAAAATATCCATTCCCGTCGTTTCAAGCCCGTAGCGATTCGCAAGACCGGTGAGTTTGTCGGTCATGGCCTGGTGGGTCACCAACTGGTGGCGTCGCGCATGTTCAAACGCGATGGCGATATATTCCGAGAGAGAGCTGGCGAGTCGGACATGTCGATCCGTATAGGCATTGAGCGTGTCGTTGTCGAGCGCGAGTAGGCCTATCACTTTCTGTTCATACACAAGAGGAATTCCAAGCCACGAGAGGCTCATAAAATCCTCGCTCGGGTTGACGAATACAGTGAATTCATTCGGCACATCGTTGCAAAAAATCGTTCTCCGCTCTTGAATCGCTCGGGCGGAGGGATTGTCGATGTTGTGGACAGGGAATGAGAGACCTGTGACTTCGGTGCTTTTGAAGCCTAGGGCTGCGACGACGACCAATCGATCGTCCTCGAGGGATTCAACGCTCGCTCGCTGAAAGGGTATTATCTTTTTAAGCTGCTCGATGACGCGCTGGAATGTTTCGTTGAAGTCGAGGCTCTTATTGATTGCAGTGAAGAGTTCACGCATCGCGTCGATTTCGACGAGGCGCTCGCGGATCTCCTCTTGGGATGTGATGAGGTCGTCCACATCGACCAGGTGTCCGATCATGACTTCGGGTCTCTTGGCGGCATCGCGCGATACGACGCGCGCCGAAATGCGGATCCAGCGGGATTCCTTTCCATCCTTCGAGGCGACATGAAAGGTATCGAGGATGTTGTCCACCTCGTTTTCCATGATGCGGTGGAGGAGGATCTCCGCTCGCTCTTTTTCGCCTGGTTCGACAACGGATAAATTCGTCAGCACCCTCGGAAGGTCATCATCGCTGTAACCGAGCGACTTCATTGTCGAACAAGTTTGGCCCTTCATCGCGCTAAAATCGATGTAGAAGAGGTCGGTCTCCGCGAAGAAATCCGACAGAGAGGAGTCGAGGAAAAGAGCTTTAAGGTTTTGAGCGTCGATGTTCATGAACAAGTGGATTATACACTATGATTGGAGGATTGGTACATAGGAGAGATTTAGCGACACAGGCGTTTTACGAAGACATGTCAAAAAATCTGGTGCGCTGGCACAAGGTTGCTCACTCTGTGGGGATGAATCTGGGCCGAAAGGTGCGGTTTCAAGCGATCGCCGAGCAGCTCCGCGCGCTCCAGCGGGGGCTCACGGGCGAGAGAACGCGTGTCGCTACCGACTACATGGATGAGCGCGGCGCCCTGCAGGCGTACCTTCTCTATTACTGGACGATTTCGTTGTGCGAGACGGCAGCGGCGCTGGCGGAGTTGCGCGCGAGGCGCCAGCTGCCGGAGATTCGGGCGGTATTGGATGTCGGGAGCGGGCCGGGGCCGGCGGCGTGCGCGGCGAGTCTGTATGGCGCCGAGCGCGCCCTCCTCGTAGACAAGAGCGAGTTTGCGCTGAGCGCCGCGAAAGAGATCGCCGCCGAGGCTTCTCGGGCAGGACTGTCGCTCCAGGTGAACACAGAGCGCCGCGATCTTGAAAGCTTTAAGCCTCAAACAGGTGCTGGCTTCGACCTCATCGTCGCGTCGCACTCGATCAATGAGCTTTGGAAGGACGACCCAAGGCGAATCGAGCGGCGGCGCGATTTTGTCCACACGCTCGTGCCGGCGCTTCGCGATGGTGGGCTTCTTCTTATTATTGAGCCTTCCGCACACTACACGAGCATTCCTCTTCTCAAGCTGAGAGACAGTCTGCTCGGCGCCGAACTCAGCTGCGTCGGTCCCTGCCCGCACTCGCGCGCGTGTCCCATGCTCGCCCGCGAGGGGCGGCCATGTTTCTCCGAGTGGGAGTGGCGCGCGCCGGAATCCATCGCGGAGCTTGCCAAAGCCGCGGGTCTCGACAGAACCTCGCTCAAGGCATCTTGGGTGGCGTTCATCAAAGGGCCACGGAGAGATGAGATCGCGCAGTCTGCCCAGACCGATGGGGCCCAGACCGACGGCGCTCATTTCGACGGCGCTCATTTCGACGGCGCCAGCAAATACATTGCTCATGACATGGCCGAACTTGCGCGCGATGACGCGACCCTCGGATCGAGCTCTCTCCAGGGGCGCGTCGTCTCCGATCCTATGCTGAACAAGGCGGGACGTCTGCGCTACATTGTCTGCGAGGAAGGCGGATCGCTCGCCACGATCTCCGCGCCTCAACGCGACGAACGCGCGACAAAAATGGGCCTCTTCGAACTACGGCGCGGCGACTTGATCGAGCTCGATGGTCTCGATGTGCGCGGCGAAGGGCACTTCGGCTTCGGTCTGGCGGCGCGCCTTCTCGTGAAGAT
>CAYXOW010000071.1:9308-12188 GCA_964466815.1 uncultured Treponema sp. | reverse complement strand
AGCTGCTGCCGGTACTTGAGAAACAGCGCCAGACTCGCCACCGCGAACAGCGTGTAGCTCGCGAAGAGCCAGCGGTAGCCGAGCGCCTCCACAATGGTGCCGCCGAGCGCGCTCCCGAGAAACGTCGGAAGACCAACGCCGAACCCCATGAAGAGCGCCATGCCGGTCGTGCGGTCGGCCGGGGGCGTCTTTAAATTCACGAACGCGATGGCCGCCGGCTGAAAGAGCCCATAGCAGAGCGAGTGAAGAATCTGGCCGCTGATGGCCCCGCCAGGGCTCGGAAAAAGCGCGTAGATGAGAAGCCGCACCACAATGGCGCCTGACGCGATGGCGATGGCGAGCATTGGGCTCTTTTTCTGGATGAATTTCCACGAGAAGATGATGAAAGGAATCTCCGAAGTGGCGGATAGCGCCCACATCGCGCCGACCGCGTGCCAGTGGAGCTCTTCGGTCAAATACATCGAAAAAAAGGAACCGATAGGCGCCATCGCGAGCCGGCCGAGAGCGATCACCGCCAGCCCGAGGATGTAGGTCGCGTCGAGCCACTTGAACGAGAACGCGATCTTCTCTTTTCGCGGGTGCCCTCTACCGATCTCCGGCAAATAGCCGAGACTCAGGAGGAAAAAAATCGTGAGCACACCCATCGCGAGCGCCATGATCGCGGGCGAACTCTCTTCGAAACCTGGGATGAGCTGCGCGATGATGGCGATGATCACAAAGCCGAGAGAGCCCACGGCGCGCACAATACCGTAATTCGGTTGTCGCTCATTGTGCTCGGCGGCGTACTCAATGGCGCGCATGACCGAGGTGTCGAGCACGGGGATCGGCGTCTTGATACCGAGCGAAAGCGATACGAGAGCTACCAGGGTGATGATCGGAATATGAAACGGCACCAGAAGTCCAAGGCCTGCAATGATCATCACTGTCGAGATGATGAGAAGCGGCTTGAGCCTTCCCGAGCGGTCGGCCAGCTGCGCGAGGTACATCGGCCCGGTAATTCCCACGAGCTCGAAAAATCCGAGGAAAAAGCCGACCGCGGCAGGGCTGTAGCCGAGTCTTCTGATGATGAGCTGAAGATAGGGCGACGAGATGCCGTATATCGTGAAAAGCATGAAGTAATTGAAGGCGAAACGCTGAGTAATTTTTCGATGATTCAAGTCAGAATCCATGTTCGATAAAGGATATGGCGAAGGACCGGAAGGTCAACCGGAGCGTGGAAGCGCTGAGCGTGTGGCGGAGGCCGCGCCCCGTCGCTCAGTCACCAAGTCGCTCGGTCGCACAGCCGTGCCGGTCCGCAGCCGCGTTTCCGCGACGCGCGGCCAGGGGATGCGCCACGTCGCACGATCACTTTCTCACCAGCAGGCGATGTTCGAATCCGTACGCCCCTCGGTGCCGCCAACCAGCGTGCCGTTCGGCAGTTTGAGAATGATCTGACCGCGTCCGAAGGGGCTAGTGTCCTCGCTCACCTCGATCTCGTGACCGCGCGCGACGAGCGCTTCGACGATGTCGCCTCTGAACGCACGCTCCACCGAGAATTTCTTTCCGCGCATCCACTGCCAGCGGGGCGCGTCGAGAGCCTGCTGAGGGTTGAGTCCGAAGTCGATCATATTGGTGACGACCTGGACATGCCCCTGAGGCTGCATGTAGCCGCCCATCACACCGAAGGGGCCAAGCGCCTTGCCGTCTTTCATGAGGAAACCGGGGATGATCGTGTGGTAGGTTTTCTTGCGCGGGGCGAGCGCATTGGGGTGGTTTGGGTCGAGCGAGAAGTCCGCGCCTCGGTTCTGCAGGCTGATGCCTGTGCCGCGCACGACGATCCCCGAGCCGAAGCCCATGTAGTTGCTCTGGATGTAGGAGACCATATTGCCCTCGCCATCCGCAGTGCAGAGGTAGACCGTGCCGGACTTCGGCGGCACTTGAGCCGAGTAGAGCTTGGCCTGGCCTGATGGATCGATCTCTCTCGCGCGCAGGGCGCCGTAGTCGGGTCGCAGAAGGTCCGCGTAGTCGAGTCGCATCGCGGTGGGATCGGTCACATGCGCCATACCATCCGAGAAGGCGATCTTCATCGCCTCCCACTGGAGGTGGAAGGTCTCTGCCGACTCGCGCTGCGAGAATCGGAACTCCTTCAGGATATTGAGGGCCATGAGGGCGACGATGCCTTGGCCGTTCGGGGGAATTTCGCAGACAGTGTAGCCGCGGTAATTCACGCTGATGGGCTCGACCCAGGCTGCGCGATACTCCTCGAAATCCGCCTTCGTGAAGTAGCCGCCGAAGGCCGCGCTGTCGGCCACAATGCGGTCGGCGAGTTCGCCTCGATAGAATGCATCCGCATTCGAGGCGCCGATCGACTCGAGCGTGCGCGCATGGTTCGGTAGGCGCACGATCTCGCCGGCTTCGGGCGAGCGGCCGCCGGGTGCGAAGGTTCGATACCACTCGTCGAATTCGGCTGTGGTGCAGGTTTTACGGTATTTTTCGAGGGCGCGGCGCCACATACGCGCGAGGTTCGCAGAGATGGGGTAGCCGTTGCGTGCGTAGTCGACCGCGGGCGCGAGCGCCTCGGCGAGTGAGAGGGCGCCGAAACGCGACACGAGTTCTGCCCAACCCTTCGGCGCGCCGGGGACCATCGTGGGCACCCAGCCGAGAACGGGCATGGAGGGGACATTGTCATCGGGAGTGGCGGCGCCGGTGTCTGTGGCGGCGCGACCTTTGGCAGAGGCGCCTGCAGCAGCCGGCTCCATCGTCGGACGCGGACTTGTCGCCGCATCGACGCTCGCACCCGTACCCGCCTCCGCTTGCGCGATACGCGCGCGCACCTTGTCGATCGAAATATTCGCAGGCGCCCAGCCGCTCGCATTGAGCCCGTACAGCTTTTTTTCTTTT
>CAYXOW010000071.1:6485-9298 GCA_964466815.1 uncultured Treponema sp. | reverse complement strand
GATCCACACGAGCGCGAAGGCGTCGCTTCCGATACCGTTCGCCGTCGGCTCGACGACCGTGAGCGCCGCCGCTGTCGCTACCGCCGCGTCCACCGCGTTCCCACCCGCGCGCAGCGCGGCGAGCCCCGCCGCCGAGGCTTGCGGCGATGAAGTCGCGACCATGCCGTGCCGGGCGTACACCGGATAGCGCACTGAAGGATAGGGCAGATATGTTGGATCGAAGTTCATGGAAAAGCTCCTTGTGGTTTCGGTTGTGGGCGCGGCTGCCCGCGCGATCAGGTGCTGCTATTTCGCGTAGAGGTGGCAGGCAACAAAGTGGTCGGGCTCGACCTCGCGCAGCTCCGGCTTATTCCTCGTACACTCTACCATACGCTTCGGGCAGCGCGTATGGAAGGGGCAGCCCGGCGGCGGGGCGATCGCGCTCGGCACCTCGCCCTCCAGAATGCGCTCCTTCTTCGCCTGGTCGTGGACGACAGGCCTCGGAACCGCCTCGAGCAGCGAACTCGTGTAAGGGTGGAGCGGCGCGGCGAACAGTTTCTTCGACGGAGCCAACTCGCACACATTTCCGAGGTACATCACCAGAATCCTGTCGCAGAAGTGCTTCACAACCCCGAGATCGTGCGTAATGAAAAAGTACGTGAGATTCTTTTCCTTGCTGAGCTCATCGAGCAGCAATAGAATCTGCGCTTGAATCGACACATCGAGCGCCGACACCGATTCATCGAGCACCACGAACTTCGGATCGAGGGCGATGGCGCGCGCGATACCCACGCGCTGCTTTTGCCCGCCCGACAGCTGGTGCGGATAGTAGTCGTAGTGTTCGCGCTTGAGCCCGACTTTCTCGAGGAGAGCGATCGTCTTTTCCCTGCGCACGGCGGGAGCGTAATCGGTGTTGATCTTGAAAACCTCTTCGATCGCGGAGCCCACGGTCTGGCGCGGGTCGAGACTCGCCGCCGGATCCTGGAACACGATCTGCATGTCGCGCCTGAGCGCGCGCATTTCCTCGCGCGTCAGCTTGCCCAGATTGATGCCCGTCTCGTAGTTGCGGTCGAGCTTGGCCTGGTAGGCAGGGTCCAGCGCGCGCTCCGTGATGGGCAGCACATGGCTCCCGCGGTACCGGAACGCCTTCTCGCGGAACTCCTCCGCCGCCCGCAAGTGCGCTTCCACCGTCGCGCGCAGCGACTCGACCCGCGCCGCGAGCGCCTTGTCCGGTGCACCCGCGACTTTTGCGCCGAGATACTCCGCCTCGAGCTTCGCGAGCTCCTTGAGTTCTTCGTGCGCATGCTCGGACTCAGCCTCGGATTGCGCGAAGAGTTCCGCGATCTCGGGAAGCTTCTCGTTTAAAATGAGGGATCCGACCGTTCTCGAACCTTCGCGAAGCTGCCGCGATGCGTTCTTTCTGAGCTCTTTTACCCGCTTCTGGAGCTCAGCGATTTTTGAAGCGTCCTTCTGAGGGTCGAGTTTCGCGGCCTGCGCTTCAACCGCCATCGATTTCGCGAAGTACGCTTTGGCCCGCTTCTGGTAGTTGAGGAGATTCGCGATCTCCTTTTTCACGTACGCAGGCGACACTTCCTCGAGCGACTTGCCGTGGTAGATGCAAGCCCCGCTCGTCGGCGGATAGAGCTGGAGAATCGTCCGCCCCAAGGTCGACTTGCCGCATCCCGACTCGCCCACGACCCCGAACTTTTCGCCCACATAGATCGAAAAACTGATATCCTCGAGGGCGTGAATCGCGACACCGCGCCGGATGTGGAAGTACTTCTTGAGCTTCTTCAGTTCGAGCATGACAGGTCGGTCGGTCATTTGGCTTCCCCCTCCACCTTGAAGCATGCGACGATGTGGCCCGGAGCGTACTCGAATTCCGCAGGAATCTCGCGCCTACAGCGCTCGGTCGCGTACGGACATCGCGGATGGAACCTGCAGCCGGTGATCTCCTCGGTCACGTGCGGAAGCGTTCCCGGAATCGCCTGGATGACGAAGTCGTCCTTGTCGACATTGGGCACCGCATTGAGAAGCCCCTGCGTGTAGGGATGCTTCGGCGCATTGATGATGTCCGCCACAGGCCCTTCTTCGACCTTCATCCCCGAGTAGAGCACCACTACGCGGTCCGCGATCTCCGCCACCACGCCGAGATCGTGCGTGATGAAGAGAATGCCCGCGTTCATGTCCTTCTTCAGCGCATTGAGCAGGGCGAGCACCTGCTTCTGGATCGTCACGTCGAGGGCGGTCGTCGGCTCGTCCGCGATGATGAGGCTCGGCTGGAGCGACATCACGAGGGCGATCATGATGCGCTGGCGCAATCCTCCGCTCAACTGGAATGGAAACTGTCTGAGCCGCTCCACGGGATTCGCCACGCCGACCTTCTTGAGCTGCTGAATCGCCAGTTCGCGTGCAGCCTTAGGTTCCATCTTCTTGTGGTAGCGGAGGCCCTCCGTGAGCTGGTACCCGATCGTGAGAAGCGGATTGAGCGCCGTCATGGGCTCTTGAAAGATCATTCCCGCCTTCTCGCCGCGCAGGGCGTTGCGCTCTTTATGGCTGAGCGTGGTGAGCTCTTGCCCATCGAGCATGATGCTCCCCGAGGCGACTTTCGCGTTTAACGGCAGGAGGTCCATTATGGTTAGGGCGGTCACGCTCTTGCCGCAGCCCGACTCGCCGACCATGCAGACTGTCTCATTCTTGCGAATCTTGAACGAGATACCCCGCAGCACCGGATAGTCCTTCTTGGCGATGCTGAAAGTAGTGACCAAATTTTTCACTTCGAGGATCGTTTCCATAGGCTCCATACGCGCATCCATTCAATGAAGTAGCGGCGG
>CAYXOW010000071.1:5175-6447 GCA_964466815.1 uncultured Treponema sp. | reverse complement strand
GGCGGCGCCGACCGGCGAGGCTGCGGCCCCAGCGCTCAAGCCCGGACCTGAGCACCCAAACCCGCTCCACCGCCGGTCTGAAAATTGCATTACTGTTTAATCGTGAAATCGCAGAGATAGAAGGTGCCGCTGACATCGTTCGTCACATTGTCGTACGCGTCGTTGTAGGCGAAAATATTGAGCGAATTGTACACCGGCACAGCCCAGGCCTCCTGGAGGATCATCTTGTTCGCTTCCTCGAGCTTCTGGATGCGAGTCGCCTTGTTGGTCGTGGTTTTGCCTTCGTAGATCAGCTTGTCGAGGGCGGGGCTGTCGACCTTCGCGCGGGCGGAGACTTTGGATTCCCAGTTCGGTTCGAGGAGCTCGGTGCCGTCGCGGGTCACGTTAGCCCAACCGGCCAGCGAGATGTCGAAGCGGTTCGCGGTCTTGCTCTCGGTGAGCCAAGCCGACCAGTCGATCGACTCGATCTGAACGTTGTTGAAACCTGCTTCCTTCAGGTTTGCCTGGAAGAACTCGCCCATCTTGGAGTACTGCGGCGTGCTCGGCACGAGGAATTTGATCTTCTCGTTTTCCCAGTGGTTCGCCTTTACGGCTGCCTTGGCGGCGGCGAGATCGTACTTGTAGCCGTAATTTTCCGCTTCCTTCGTATAGCCGAACACCTTCGGGCCGATAATCGAACCGGACCACGACGCGTAGTTCTCCATGATGCTCTCGTCGTAGCCCTTCGTGTCGAGCGCCTTGGCGATCGCGACGCGGAACTCCTTCTTCGCCATGAGCGGGTTCACCCACGAATTCGGCCTCAGCATCACATAGGTGATGCGCGCGGACTCGGAGGTCCCCACCTTGACGCCGGGGATCGACTTGACGCGCTCGATCTGCGGTACCGTGAGCTCGGGCATGAAATCGGCCTCGCCGGTTTCCATGCGCGCCACTGCCGTGGACTCATCCTGAATCACCGTCATCGTCACATTCTTGATAACCGGAAGCTTTCCCCAGTACTGATCGTTGCGGGTGAGCACCACATTCGAACCTGAGACAGAACTGACGAACTTGTAGGGGCCGGTTCCCACCGGTTTCACCATGAGGTCCTGTTTCGCCTGGGCGGTGGGTGAAACAATGGCGGAGTTCGTGTGCGCGAACTTCGCGAGAAGCACGCCATCGGGATAGGAGAGATTGAAACGGATCGTGGAGTCGTCGATCACATCCATGCTGGCGATCGAGGACGCGAGCGAGGCGCGGGCCGATCCGAATTTCGGATCCTTGATAAGCGAG
>CAYXOW010000071.1:4920-5158 GCA_964466815.1 uncultured Treponema sp. | reverse complement strand
CGTTGAAGGGAGTGCCATCGTGGAACTTCACGCCCTTGCGCAGCTTCACCGTCGCGGTCTTGCCGTCCGCGGAGAACTCGGGAAGATCCACCGCGAGCAGGGGAATGTAGTCGCCATCCGGACCAATCCGGTACAGGGTTTCGTAAATCTGAGCATTGACATAGGTCGAAGCCTGGTCGTTCGTCCGCAGCGGATCGAAGCCGGTGAAGGCCGCGGTCAGCGCAATATTGAACATTTT
>CAYXOW010000071.1:0-4835 GCA_964466815.1 uncultured Treponema sp. | reverse complement strand
GATGACGATCGTTCGTGTTCTTTTCATACTGGATCCTCCTTACATTATATGGAGCCGCCCAACGGCGGCACTGGAAACGATGATTCCTGCCGTCAATCCTTCAGGCTCGGATCGAGAATATCCCTCAGCTTGTCGCCCAGAATGTTGAAACTGATCACTGTGAGCATCACTGCGATTCCGGGCGTAAAAATGAGGCTCGGCATCTTCCACATGTACTCCTTGGCTTGCGCGATCATGCTGCCCCACTCCGGAGCGGGGGGCGGTACGCCCATGCCGAGGTAGCTCAGCGTCGAAATCGAGATGATCGAGGTCGCCATGCGCATCGTCGCGATGACGATGATGAGGGGCAGACAGTTCTTCAGAATGTGGATGAAGAGAATCCGCCCGTTCTTCGCGCCGGTCGCACGCACCGCCATTATGTAATCTTCCTCTTTAACCTGGAGCGCCCGTCCGCGCACCATTCGCGCGAAGTTCGGAATCGACCAGATGCTGATGGCGAGCATCGCGTTCACGGTGCTCACGCCCATCAGCGCCACGATCAGCATGGCGAGTAAGATGCCGGGGAAAGTGAAGAGAATATCCATCACCCGCATGATGAGGTTGTCGAGCTGTTTGTAGTACGCGGCGAGGAGCCCCAGGAAAGTGCCCACCACGAGGCCGAGGATCGTGGACACGAAACCGACCATCAGCGATACGCGGCCGCCAATCACGAGGCGGGAGAAAACATCGCGCCCGAGGTGGTCGGTACCGAAAATGTGACCCGGAACGTACTTCGCGGCGAGCTTGGCGTCGTTCGAAAGCTTCGCCCAGATGCCCGGCGAAAATTTGATGGACACATTGGTCTCGTCGGGGCTGAACGGCGCAATGAGCGGCCCGAGCGCGAGAATGACGATCTCGACCCCGAGGAAAATCGCGCAGACAGTAGCGAGTTTGTTTTTAAGGAGCTTGGCCAGCGCGGTGGCCAACAGGTTCTGGCGGTGTGTACTCATGGCTGCTTCCTCAGTCGTAGCGGATGCGCGGATCGATAAAGCTGTACAAAATGTCCACCCCGAGGTTGATCAGGATGAACATCGCCGCGATGATCAGCACCGTGCTCTGCACCACGGGGTAATTCCGCGTGTTGATCGCGTTGATGAGATAGGTGCCGATACCGTTCACCACAAAGACCTGCTCCGTAATGATCGCGCCGCCGAGCAGCGCACCGAAACTCGTGCCGAACTGCGTCACGAGCGGAATGAGGGCGTTGCGCAGCGCGTGCACCATCACCACGAGCCAGGCCGAGAGTCCCTTGGACTTCGCCGTGCGGATATAGTCGGACTGCAGCACCTCGAGCATCGACGAGCGCCCGATACGCGTAAAACTCGCGATGGTCGCGGTCGAGAGCGCAATCGCCGGAAGGATGATCTGGCGGAAACCCTGCGCAGTCCAGAACGGCCCGCTCATCCCGCCCGAAGGAAGCCATCGCAGCTTGACCGAAAAAACGTAGATCAGCATGGTGCCGAGCCAGAAGTTCGGAATCGAAATGCCCGCCAGCGACGCAGTCGTGAGCACATTGTCCGCGAGCCTGTCCTTGCGGAGCGCCGCCGCGATACCGGTCGGAATCCCGACGATGATCGAGAGGATGATGCTGGCGAGCGCCAGATTGAGGGTGTTGGGAAGCCGGATCGCGATCTCTTGAGCGATCGGCTGGTGCGTCGTGTACGAGGTGCCGAGATCGAAGGTGACGAGGTGCTTGAGGTAGAGGCCGTACTGAACCAAGAACGGCTGATCGAGGCCGAGCGCCGAGCGCACGCGCGCAATGTCCTCCTCCGTGGCGGAAGGACCAGCCACCATCTGCGCAGGATCACCGGGCGCGATGTACAGACTCGCGAACACAATGAACGTCAGCGCGAGCAAGAGCAGAAACATCAAGGCGATTCTCTTGCCGATATACCTTGCCACACCATCCTCCTTACAGCGGCGAAAGCTATGTCGGTGTACGGCGAAACCCCGCGGGAAGTTCCCCGTCGAGGTATAAATAAGGATTCTTTATATAGAATCATCCGCACCGCGTCAAGAGCCGAGCGCGAAAATTTTGAATAAACATGCAAAATGCGGCGACCTTATGCCTCTATGAGTAAAAAAATATACATAAAGTGCTTTGAACTACAAAACTTGAAAATATGAGCGTCTCAAATACAATTAAATATATACTGACCTTTGAACATAGATAGAAAGGAGCATCTCATGAAAACATGTCACTTAGCCGTATTCGGTGTGATTGCGGTGGTCTGCTCGATCTCTGTGCTCACGCTGAATTCCTGCTCCCTTCTCTTCCCTAAAAATGAGTACCAGGTGCTCGGTCAAGCGCTGGCGGCCGCCGCCGCGAAAGGCCTCGCGGCCCAGAACGACGAAGCGAATGCAAGCGCCCGGGCTGCGAAGACGCTCGATGGTTACACCGAACTCGCATCTGGACTTTCCTATATAATTAGCGCACCCGTCTGCGAATACACGAGCGTGTACAAGTGGGATACTGCGACCGGTAAATGGGATACGACGTATAACTACAGCACACCACCCGAAAAAGGCGACTCCAACGGCCCGGGGCTTTGGCAGATCACCATGCATATTACATGCCAGGTCTCCACAAATTTCGATAGGTACGCCAGCGATGGCTACACCTTCAGCGGCGATATCGTTCAAAATTTCGACGCGATCTATGTTTGGGAACTGGATATTCAAGGTGAGGAGGGTGGTGTGGCCACCTCGACGCAGATCAGCGCTAACACCGACATGACGCTTCTAGGGAGCGTCGTTCTTTCCGGCGCAGCGAGCGGCACTTTTTCGCTGAACAGCATGACCTTTCATATCAAGGTGGACGAGCGCGGCAGACGAGAGTGTTATTTTGTCGAGAATAGCGGCAGCGCGACGCTCGGATCCAAGGACGTAACCGAGCAACTCATCGACCCTATTGAAGCAGGTGTGGAAAACTCAAGAATTTGAACGTGCGGAGCGCGTTTGGGTTCTGACATGGCGCAATGCACCACGCGCTGTGGCCACAGTGTGTTCCGCGATGAAGGCGGAGGGCTTGAAGCTTTTCGCGGCCTCATGGACTTCGTGCAGCTCAGATTCTGTAAGCTCGGCGCCGCCGTAGAGCTCAGCCTCAAGGAGACTGACTACCCGTCCGATCAGCGCCGCCCGTGCTGGGAACTGCGCTCCCACACGCGCCCCATACTCACGCGGCGTCTCATAGCGCTTCTGCACCAACCCAACCGCGCGCCCGGCGGCCCGCAACCTTAAAAACGCACGCACTACCTCGCTGCGCCGCACCCGTCGCGAGGCCCACCACGCGCGGGCGGCATGCACCGCGCGCTCCAGCGCCGCAGCAATCCGCGCCAGCAACTCCCGCAGGTTCAGCGTTTTCGTTCGAGTGTTCTCGTGCCTCCGACACGCCGCGTAAAAAGCTTCCATATGTTGTAGATGAGGTACGCCACCAGCGCCACAATGACAATCGCGATCAGCGTCCCGAACGCATACATCATGATCGTCGCGAAAAGCCCAGGCTTGGGCTCATTGAACTGCCGCTCCTGCCCCACGCGCGAAACACCGTCCTCACGCCTGAAACTGGGCTTGCCCAAGCCGAAGAGCCACTGCAGAACCGCCGCGATGTACGAAACAGCGCAATGCCGCTCGTCTTGAGGAACTGCGCTGCCGTCCTCGCCGGTTCGACGAGCGCGGGAATGAGCGCGATCACACCCAGCGCTACGAGCACCACCACCACAATCACCGGCGCCAGGAGCCGACCCGCGCCTGCGCGCGCAAGCCTGCCCGCCACCGCGTGTTCACGCTTCGATAGCCCCAGCGCGATCATCGAAAACACGAAGTAGGGTATCACAAGTCGCTCCGCGCCCAGCGCGCGCACGCGTAAGAACGCTGCGATCAGAAAAACGCAGAGAAACACCGCAAGCCCCTCGTCGAATCGCAGCACGGTGAACTGGTGTGTCTTCGCCTTCGCCGTGAGCCAGATTGCCCGCCCGATCACGAGGGCAGGCACCGCGAGCGCAACGCCCAAACCCACCGGATCGCCACGCGAGAGCGCCGCGATTACTTCGATCGAAAGGGGCTGCTTGAGCAAGAGGACCACGAGCGCGAGCTCCACGACAGCCCAGAGCCCGAGATAGGCGAGCGTATGCACATAGATTGCGCGCCGCCTCTTCCTCATGAACGCGAAGAACCCAGCCCCCGCCACGAACATCGCGAGCGTCGCGGCGAACGGAAAATCGCGATTGGCCGCAAGCAGCAGAAACGACATGAGCGCCTGCAGCTTGATCGCGTCGGTGATGGACAGAAAGAGCCCGGATAGACTCACCGCGTGCCTCCCGGCACATCCGCAAACGCGTCTTGCACGCTTTCCAGGTCCTCTTCACCGCTGTACATCACAAGCTCATCGAAGAACGCGGCAGGGTAGCGCAATCCCTTCTCGGAGGCCTCGTCGATCAGGGCGTCCGCAGGATTCTCAGCATCGAGCGTGCGAGTATCGATCGCAGCCCCCGCGCGTGCGCCGCGAGCTGCTGGGTTTTCGCTATCGACACCCACGCCCGGAACTTCTTCGCTCGATACTTCCTCGCGCCCGTTGCTCTCCGCCTGCCGCCTCGAAAACACAAAATACACCCGATTGCGCCGCGCCGACGGCAGCGCAAAGAATCGCTCCGTCGACTCCGAAGGCGCGCGCGCCACCACGAGGAACCCTGCCCCTGCCGCGCCCACACTCCCGATCAGCTCCGCGATCGACTGCCCGCGCTCGAACTCGCAGCGCGCCAGCATCTCGAGGAGCATTCCCAGGTGCTCAGGTCCAC
>CAYXOW010000070.1:0-12336 GCA_964466815.1 uncultured Treponema sp. | reverse complement strand
CGTTCTCGACTCGCAGCTCATCGCCTAGATAGATAAGTGGCAATCCGCCTGCCGACAGGGCGATGCCGTAGAGGAGCAAAAGGCGACGCAGAGCGGTTTCCCTGTTTTTGCCCGGATCGCGGACCATGTCGCGCTCGATGCCCGCAAGCGAAGCTGCAGTGCCGCAGATGCGCATGTCCTGGGTTTTTGGGTTATACTGGAAACTGAGCCCTCGCGCAAAACTACCAGGGAACGTTCCGAGATAAAACTGATTGAGGAACCTGCGGTGGTCGAAGCCGTTCATGCCGAGAGCCGCCGCATCTTCGTCTGCGAAGGTCCATCCTATATCGTCGTGGCATCGGACATAGTTGACCCATGCGCAGCCAGCCGGCAGATCGTGGCGCTTCGCCATAGAGTACGCGAGTAGTTTTACCTCTTTTGTGGCAGCAGCTTCCCAGAGTTCCGCCATTAAAAGCGGGTTATAGGAGAGCTGACACTCGCGAAGGTCGACGTACTTCACGATGTCGTCGGGGTGCACGATCGCTTCGGACTTGAAGAGGAGGGAGGGGCAGGCGAGGCGCGCAACTGTCTGAAAGGCACGGATGATCGTATGCGCTTGGGGAAGGTTCTCGCAGCTTGTTCCCTTCTCTTTCCATATAAAAGCGACCGCGTCGAGCCGAAGTACGCCTATGCCGCGGTTCGCGAGCATGAGCATTTCGCTCGCCATCGCATTGAACACCGCAGGATTGCGGTAGTTGAGGTCCCACTGGTAGGAGTGAAATGTCGTCCAAATCCAGCGTCCCATCTCTTCGCACCAGGTGAACGAGCCTCGTCGAGATTCGGGAAAAATCTCCCGAAGAGTGCGTGAATATTGTTCCGGTTCAGAAAAATCAGGGAAGGTGAGGTAAAAATCGCGGTAGAAGGTGTCGCCCGCTTTCGCGGCAAGGGCCCACTCGTGCTCATCGGATGTGTGGTTGAAGACAAAATCCGCGACGAGCGTGATACCGCGCGCTTCAAGACTGCGGGCAAGTTCTTCCAGCTCTTCCATGCTGCCGAGCTGAGGATTCGTCGCGCGGTAGCTCGATACCGCGTAGCCCCCATCGTTTTCTCGCTCGGGCGATTTAAAGAAAGGCATGAGGTGGAGGTACTTTATGCCGAGTTCTCTGAGATAGGAAAGGCGCTCGTACATTCCCTTAAATGTGCCGGCCCAGCGGTCGACATAGCAGACAGCACCGAGAACATCCTGAGCTCGGAACCAGCCGCTCTCCGGCGGGAGACGCTCATCCCGCGCGCGGAGTCGGGCAGGACGCACTTTAAGGGCTTCGAAGGCGCGCTCGACAAGATCTTCAACCCAGTATGCGAAATCAGGCCGCGATCCGTAGAGTCCGAAGAGAAGCTCTGTGAGTCGCGCGAGCTCAGCGTTGAGCCGTCGCTCAAACGTCGGCCAGGCTGAGGAACGAGCGCAGCCTCGCGCCTTTAACCTCGTGGTGAGTTCTCGTGCGAATGTGTCAAAACCTTCCATATAGTTTCACGATGCGCGGCGCGGAAGCCGCCCGCAGTGCGGGCGCACTACAGCCTGCGTATGAGCTGTCCTTCTTCCGCGTCAGCGCTTCCCCGAATCGTAGATCTCACCCGACGCTTTCGGCCCAACGGACTTCCCCGCAAAGAACAGGAGCGCGATGATCGTGAGAAGGTAGGGCAAAATGTAGAAGAACTCGCTCGGTAGCCCCGCGAGAAACTTAATGTCCTTCGCGTAAAAAGAAAGCGCTGTGGAGAATCCGAAGAAAAGGCCTGCGCCAAGCACCCCGAAGGGGTTCCAGCGCCCAAACACGAGCGAAGCCAGCGCGATGAATCCGGTACCGTGGATGGACACGAGCGTGTACTGAATGTCCGCTGTGAGCACCATGACCGCCCCGCCGAGTCCACCGAACGCTCCCGACACGAGTACGCCAAAGTAGCGCATTTTTGCTACGTTGATGCCCATGCTCGCGGCTGCCTGCGGGTGTTCGCCGCAGGCGCGCATGCGGAGTCCGAGCGGTGTCTTATAGACGACGAACCAAGTGAGGAGCACCAAAAACATCGCGATGTAAAACGTCGGATAGACTTGATCGAAAAACATGCGTCCGATAATCGGCAATTTGCTGAGGCCCGGTACGCTGAACTGGCGTATTCCGTTGCTGAATGCCACGGTTCTCTGCTGATGGAAAATGATCTGGCAGAGATACACGGTGAGTCCGCCGGCGAGTATATTCAGCGCAGTACCGGAAATAACTTGATCGGCTTTAAGGTTGATGCTCGCCACGGCGTGCAGCACGCTAAAGAGCACGCCGGCCAAAAGGCCTGCGAGGAGACCATACCAGGCTGCCCACGGCACGCTCTGCTCGAGGAGCACAGTGACCGTAGCACCCGCAAAGCCTCCGACCATCATGATGCCTTCGAGGGCGATATTGACAATGCCCGATCGCTCACTAAAGAGGCCGCCGAGAGCCGTCAAGATGATGGGAGCCGAGAACATCAGCGCGATGGGAAACATCTGCAGAAAAAGCTCGAAAGTCATACGCGGTCCCCCTCGGTGGTGGGCGCCTGCTTGCGCTCGAATTTATCCAATATAATCTTTATGCCGAATTTCATCGCCACGAACAGCACGATCGAGGCCTGGATGATACCCGCAATTTCGCGTGGAATGCCCTGCGATTGCATGAGAGGTTGGGCGGCTTTGAGACCGCCGAAGAGCATGCCCGCCAAGAGAATGCCCAGCGCTTGGTTTCCGCCGACCAGCGCCACCGCGATGCCGTCGAAACCATATCCTTCGGCTGCTGCGATGACGCGCCCGAAATTGAAGGTTCCCACGGTGATGACGCCGCCCGCGAGCCCAGCGAAAGCACCCGCGATGGCCATCGATGCGATTATATTGCGGCTCACCTTCATGCCCGCGTAGCGCGCGGCGTCCTTGTTGTAGCCTACTGCGCGTAGGGAGTAACCGAAGGTCGTCTTATTGATGATAAAGGCGAAGGTGATCACCGCGAGAATCACTGGTATGAATCCCCAATTGAGCCGCGAGTATCTCGTGATGCTCTCGAGAAAAGGCGACTTCAGCAGTGCCGTCGCAGGAAAAGCCGCGGTCTTGACCCTGTCTAAGCTCCCAAAGACGTTCAGTATCATATAATTGTTCACGTTCAGGGCGATGTAGTTCATCATAATGGTCACTACAACCTCGTGGACGTTGTAGCGCGCTTTGAGGAAGCCTGGAATCGCGCCCCAGAGTGCGCCTCCCGCAATGGCGGCGAGGAGGACAAGAGGCAGGTGAATGAACTTTGGTGCGTGAATTAAAAGCGCCACTGTCGTTGCCGAGATCGAGCCTATCATCAGCTGGCCCTCGGCCCCGATGCTGAAGAGGCCTGTCCTCATCGCGAAGGCAAACGAAAGACCCGTCAAGATGATGGGCATCGCCTGGATGATGAATTCGCCGATATAGCGCGTGTTGATGGGCTGACCGTTCAGTATGTCGATTCCCACGAAACCTTTAATGATGGCGGCGAACATCGAGAGTGGCGATCGGCCGGTCAAGACCACAATCAGAGAGCCGAGCACAAATCCCAAGAGCACCGCAATGAGCGGAAGTACCAATTTTTCTTTTCGTGCTGTCATGATTGATCCTCCGTTCACGCGCGCGCGGTTTCGCCAACTGTCTTTGCATGCTCCTGCACTTTGCGGAGCGCGCCCGACATCATGAGGCCAAGCTCGTTTTCGTTCGTCGTTGAGGCTTCGACGATGCCCACGATCTCACCGCCATATATGACTGCGATGCGGTCCGACACATCCATGATCTCGTCGAGCTCGAGCGATACGAGGAAAATCGCCTTATTTTTGTCGCGCTCTTCGACGATTCGTTTATGGATATACTCGATCGCACCGACATCGAGGCCGCGGGTAGGCTGTACGACGATGAAGACATCCGGCGAACGGTCGATTTCGCGCGCCACAATCGCCTTCTGTTGATTGCCGCCCGACATGGCCCGAGCCGGTGTTAGAGCACCCTGGCCGGACCGGACATCGAACTCCTCGATGAGGCGCTCCGCGTTCTCCTGTATGGCCTTTTTATTGAGCACGCCGAACTTCGCAAAAGGTTTTTCATAGTAGTTGTGCAGCACGAAGTTCTCGCCGAGAGTAAAGTCGAGCACGAGGCCGTGCTTCTGCCGATCTTCGGGGATATGCCCGAGACCGAGGTTCGACCTCTCCTTGATTGAAAGTCTAGATATTTCTTTATCTCGCAAATAGATGCTTCCGGACTCACACTTCGTGAGGCCTGTGATCGCCTGCACAAGTTCAGTCTGTCCGTTGCCGTCGATACCGCAGAGACCGAGCACTTCGCCCGCTCGCACCGAGAGCGAGAGGTCTTTGACGCCCAGCAGGCCCTTCGCATTCTTCACGTTGAGATGTTCGATGCGAAGAAGCTCATCGCCCGGTTTGGCTTTCTGCTTTTCGACATGGAAACTGACCTGGCGTCCGACCATCATCTCGGCCATCTGCTCTTCATTGGTGTCGGCGACAGAGACTGTGCCGACAAATTTTCCTCGGCGCAGCACAGTGCACACGTCGGCGACTTCTTTTATTTCCTTCAGCTTGTGCGTGATGAGGAGGATGGTTTTCCCTTCCTGTACGAGTCTGCGCATGATCTGCATGAGCTCGTGGATTTCCTGCGGGGTGAGCACTGCAGTGGGCTCGTCGAAGATGAGGATGTCCGCGTCGCGGTAGAGCATTTTGAGAATCTCGACACGCTGCTGCATGCTGACGGTGATATTCTCGATTTTTGCCCTCGGATCGACGGCGAGTCCATAGAGTTTTGAAATATCCTCGACTTTCTGCTCGGCTTTGCGAATATCGATGACAGGCCCTCGGTGAGGCTCCAAGCCGAGAATGATGTTTTCGGTCACGGTAAAATTGTGCACGAGTTTGAAGTGCTGGTGCACCATGCCGATGCCAAGATTTGTCGCGACATTCGGGTCGCTTATCTTGACTTCTTTGCCACGAACCCGGATCGAGCCGCTGTCCGGCTGGTAGAGGCCGAAAAGTATGCTCATCAGAGTCGACTTACCTGCACCGTTCTCTCCTAAAAGCGCATGTATGGAACGCTCTTCGATCTGCAAGGTGATATCGTCGTTCGCTCTGATTCCGGGGAAATCCTTGGTGATGTGAAGCATCTCAACGATGTACGACACCTTCGCCCCCCTGGATTTAAGATAGAGAAGGAGTATATCACAGGGGTTCGATTTTAGCCAGATAGAAGTAGATTATCTCTTTTTTCTCGTCCCGATAATGAGATTTAAGAGCAGCACAAAGGCGACAAGAATCAGCGCCGCACCCCACGCCTTCTGGTGCCAATCTGCGTAAGGACTTTTAATATACTCGTAGATCACGAGAGGGAGCGCGGAAATGGGACCTGCAGGGTTGAGGCTGAGAAAGGGGTTGCCGAACGCGGTGAACATAAGCGGCGCCGTTTCTCCCGCCGCGCGCGCAATGCCGAGACCGGTTCCTTCGAGAATACCCGAACCAGCCGCGGGGATCACTATCTCAACGATGGCGCGCCACCGAGGAATCCCTAAGGCGAGCGCCGCTTCGAGGTAGGTTGCAGGCACTAAATCGAGCGAGGCTTTGATCATGCTCGTCATGAGAGGAAGCATGACGATGGCGAGTGCGATTCCGCCGGAGAGCGCAGAGAACGTTTTCATCGGAACGACGACCCAGGAGTAGATGACAACACCGATGACAATCGAAGGGAGACCCTGGAGCGTGTTCACTGCTCCGGACAAAATGTCTGCACTCCGTTTTCCTTTTTTTTCATAGAGATAGAGGCTTGCGAGAAGCGCGAGCGGGAGCGCGAGTACAGTTGCGATCGCCAACACCATCAAGCTTCCCACGATCGCCTGCGCGACACCCCCGCCAACTTCCCCAAAGGGGCGCTGCACTTGGAAAAAGAAATCGAGATTCAAGGCGGTTGCGCCTTTTATGACGACCTGTGTGACGATGAATATTAAAATCGCTGTTACGAGCGCGGCGGGTGCAAAAATAATAGCTCGGAACAGCGCATCCTTGCGCTTTCTGCGCACATAGCGGCTCACGAAAAGATCAGTGTCCATATCCATGCGCCTCTTTTCGCATCATAGATCTTCCAAGCCACCCCGCGAGCATCGTGATGAAGAGAAGAACCAACGCAAGTGCCATCATCGCCGAGCGGTGGACATCGCTCGAAGCCTCGTTGAATTGGGAAGCTATCACGCTCGCCAAGGTATTCCCGAGCGAAAACAGCGAGTTCGGAATGCGTGTCGCGTTTCCGATCAGCATTGTGACCGCCATGGTTTCGCCCAGCGCGCGACCGAGCGAAAGAAGGAGTCCTGCAAAGATGCTCTTCTTTGAGAAGGGAAGCGCAATTCCCACTACCACTTCATGCTTTGTGAGACCGAGGGCGAAGGCGCCCTCGCGCAGCCCCGATGGCACATTTATGAGCGCCTCGCGTGTCATCGAGGACATGTACGGAATAATCATTATGGCGAGCACGACCGATGCTGCGAGAATACCCGTGCCGTACGGCGGAGCTCCCACAAGCGTCGCGAGCTTGCGCACGAGCGGGATCACCACTTCTATGCCCCAAAGACCGAACACGACGGAAGGAATCGAGGCGAGCACATTGATGAGCGTATTGAGAGCTGTCCTCAGCCATCCCGAGCGCAGGTATTCGCCCATCAGGACACCCACGCTCAAAGAAAGCGGCACTGCGATTATCAGTGCCAGCGCCGAAGTCAGCAGTGTTCCGACAATGAAGGGCAGTGCACCGAATTTCGATATGACAGGATTCCAGGTCGTTCCATAGAGAAAGGCAAGCCCCTCCTGCTTTACCGCGGGAAGGGATTGCACTATGAGAGTAACGATAAAGCCCGCAAAGATGACAGCGATACTAAGCGCCGCGGCTCCAAGCATGGCATTGAACTTCGTATCGTTCATTTCAGAACCGGAACTCCATTATAACTTATACTCTTTACGATGGCTTCGGCTGCTTTTACGGCAGGCACGGGGAGCGTCGCATAATCGAGGGCGCCCACATACTTCTGCCCATCGTGAATCATCCACCAGAGAAGCTTGACGAGCTGCTGGGCCTGCTCTTGGCTTCGATTGCCGTACTTCTGCTCGCGGTACACCACGAGCCATGTGAGCGCGCTGATGGGGTATCCGGCTTTCGCATCAGTATTCACGAGAAGCACCCTGGTATCGGAAGGAAAGGCGCCCGCTGCCGCTGCGGAGATCGATTCGAGACTGGGTTCGACCCAAGTGCCGCTCGCATTTCGGATTGTGGCTACCGCCATTGCATTTTGAACTGCATAGGCGAGTTCGACATACCCGATGCTGCCTGGCGTCTGCTTTACGACACCTGCGACGCCCGCGTTCTGGGCAGCGCCGATGCCCGCGGGCCAGCTCACCGAATTCGCGTTGCCGACATTCGATTTCCACTCAGGACTCACCGCGCTGAGATAGGCGGTGAAGTTGAAGGTTGTGCCTGAACCGTCGGAGCGGTACACGGGCATGACCGCGAGGTTCGGTAATTTCATTCCAGGGTTGAGCTCCGCGATGGCTACGTCGTTCCACTTTTCGATCTTTCCGAGATAGATAGCGGAGATCACCTCACCGGTGAGCCTCAGCTTGGGATTTCCCGGGAGATTGTATGTCAGCACTACCGCGCCAATTACAGTGGGAATGTGGATAATCTGCGCTGGATATTTCGAAAAATCGGCATCCTTGATGAAGGAGTCCGATCCGCCGAAGTCGACGACGCGATCTTGGATATTTTTAAGCCCACCCGAAGAGCCGATAGCCTGATAATTGACCTTGACCCCAGTGAGTTTGTTGTACTCGTCGAACATTTTGGTGTATGCGGGGGCGGGGAAGGTCGCGCCTGAACCGAGAAGAGTCAGCGCCCCTAAGAATCCGGTGAGACTTACAAACGCAAGCCCCACGAGGAGTATGCCGCGCACGGGGATTGTTCGCTTCATATCGTTTTCCTCCACTTATAGATATTCGCGGCGGCCGCGCCTGCTGGAGCGCGAGCTCGATGAAGGCGCCTCACCGCGGTACGCAGCAGAGCATACAGTCTCGATATTAACGGATTCTCTCGATTGTGTTAGAAAACGATTAAAAAAAGAGACCGCCCTCGCGGGCGGCCTCCGTGCGCACGATGCTCATTCAGCATCATCGCGCGCTCACTTCGCCGGAACCTCGGAGACTTTGAGTTTTCCGGAAGCGATCAGAGATTCATACTCTTTTACCTTCGCCACGATGTCCGCGGAAAGGTTGGGGTTGTTCGCGGGGATGCCGACGCCCTGGTTCTTGAGGGAGAACACGAGAGTCTGGCCGCCGGGGAATTTGCCATCCATCGTCATCTTCGCAACATCGTAGGCCGCGACGTCGACGCGTTTCATCATCGAGGTGAGGACTGCGGATTTGTTGCCGCTGTAGATACCGTCGGCGTACTGGTCTTTATCGACGCCGATCGCCCAGCGGATATCGCCCTTCATCTGTCGCTCTTTGGCTTCCTTGATGAGTCCGTTGCCGGTTCCACCAGCAGCGTGGTAGATAATGTAGGCACCAGCGTTGAACTGCTTCTGTGCAAGGGCCTGTCCCTTATCCGGGGCAGCGAAATCGCCGGCATAGTCCACGAGGATCTTGCAATCCGGGAATACTGCCTTAACGCCCTGCTCATATCCCGCCTGGAATTTCTCGATGAGCGGGAATTGCATGCCACCGATGAATCCGACGATGTTCTTGCCATCGGCTTTAGCCTTGAGACCGGCCGCGACACCGACGAGGAAGGAGCCCTCATTCTCGGCGAAAGTGGCGGACACGACGTTGGGAAGAGGAACCACGGTGTCGATGATCAGGTACTTGCGGGTCGGATAGTTCTTGGCAACCTGAGTCATGGCCTGCTCGAAGAGGAATCCCGGCGCAATGATGAGGCTCATGTTTTCATCGGAGAACGTCGACAGGTTCGGAACATAGTCAGCTTCAGCGCTGGACTGCAGGTACTTGAAGTTCGCGGTGGGGGCTTTCACATTGAAATAATCTTTCGCGAAGCGGACGATGCCTTCCCAGGTTCCCTGATTGAATGACTTATCGTCGATGCCACCGACATCGGTGACAAGACCGACTTTGAACTGCGCAAACACCGGGACTGCGACGAGCGCCGCAACAACAAGCACCAATAGTGCTTTTTTCATGCTCTGTCCTCCTTTAAAGAATTGTAATACTAGATCGCGTAGATTTTTCTCTCAATCTAACGCTATAAATCTAGTAAATGGTAAAGCCGCGGAAGCATATTGTCAATAAGAATTTTAAGGACGATGCCAGTCTTTGTGGCGATTTTCAAGCTCATGATTGAGCTTGGCTGATGATGGCAATGCCGGCGGAAGCCCCTATCCTTGAGGCTCCAGCCTCGAGGAGAGCCACGGCGTCTTCGTAGGTCTTTATGCCGCCTGAAGCTTTTACGAGCGCCCGTCCACCGACGGCCTCCTTTATGAGGCGAATATCTTCTACCGTGGCGCCGCCGGTGCCAAAGCCCGTGCTCGTCATCACAAAGGATGCGCCGGCGGCCACGGCAGCCGCGCAGGCGGCAATCTTCTCGTCTCGTGTGAGATAGCAGGTTTCGATAATCGCTTTTACGATCGCGGGCTTCGATGCATCTACCACCGCGGCGATATCTTTTCGAACCGCCTCCCAATTACCGGCCTTCGCCTCGCCGATATTGATGACCATGTCGATTTCGCGCGCGCCTTCCGCGACCGCACGTCGGGCTTCCTCGGATTTTGCCGCAGAGCTCGTCGCCCCGAGCGGGAAACCGACGACGGTGACAATTGCGACCTCCGAGTCAACCAATTCTCGTGCACATGTCGCAACCCAGTAAGGGTTTACACAAACAGCCCTCACCGCGTAACGCTTAGCTTCATCGCACATAGAAATAATCTGATTTTCAGTGGCTATGGCTTTAAGCAAGGTGTGATCGGTCGATGCGGCGATCATCGCTCTCGTCCACGTTGCAGGCATTTTCGCTTCCTCCATATCCGCGCTAGATTTCGATTCTATTTCTTAAATATTCGCGCCGCGTATCGACAAGCTCCTTCAGCTCGAGCAGCATGCGTTCGTCTGCCCTCTCCGCGATGGGGAAAACGTAATTTTCGGTTTCATCGGTGTAGCGCCGCACAAACACATCGTCGGTCACATAGCCGAGGCTGATCATGTTCGAGATGCGATCCGCGGTCTTCAGCACCTTTGACCGCGCCGAACCGAAGTCGCGTATTCTGGTGAGAAACTCGGCCTTGTTCTCGACGGGACGTCGCGTTACTTCGAGGACAAGTTTGTACACTTCGACCGACTCGTCGTCGATGCTGAGGATCGAGTCTGGATCGGTCTCTGGCGCATCTTCGAGGAGATCGTGGGTGAGGGTAGCCTTGAGGAGTGCCGGGGCGATGTTGCCGTAATCCATGAGGATGGCCATCGTGTCGAGCTGGTGGCGGAACATGTTGCCGCCCGAGCGCCGAGGTTTTCCTATAAGACAGGTCGCGAGCTGTATATACGGCGCGAGGTGCATGCGTTTGAGGCGCAACATCGCAGCCTTATCCATGATGAGGCGATCCGATTGGAGCACGGAATTCTGTGTTGGTAGAGAAATGGCTCCCCTTTGAGGATCGCTCCCTTCAGAACTCATGAGAGCTCCCGAATATACATTTCAAGTTTGATGGCTTTCGCGGTCGACGCCGCAAGCTTTTCCTTTTCTTTTTCAATGATATCAGCGGGAGCGGAGGAAAGGAATGCCGCATTTGCGAGCTTTGCTTTAAGTTTCTCGATATAGGACGTCTCTTTCGCAGCATCTTTTCGAAGCCGTTCGACGAGTTTTGCGATGTCGAGGAGCCCTTTCACGCGCACGTGCGCGGTAACACCAGAACCCGCGAGCGAGACGCTACCTTCGGAGGATGCGCCTACGAACTCGACTGAGGAGGCGCCCGAGAGGAGTCCGATGAGCGATGCGTGACTTTCGACGAACTCTCGGTGCGGATTGCCTGTGTCAAAGGTGAGTGCGAGCGGAATCGAAGTCTCCGACGGAATTTGGAACTCTGAGCGCAGCGTGCGCACAAGGGAGACGATTTCCTTGAGCGCCGCGAAGTGCGACTCGATATCAGAGGCTTCGCGTTCACTGTTCCACTCCGGGTATGCGGCTGAGATGAGGCGCCCATCCGCATTGGGCAGCATGCCGTAGATTTCTTCGGTGACGAAGGGAAGGAAGGGATGAAGGAGGCGCAGCGACTCGTCGAGCACCTGGAGGAGTACAGTGGTCGCCCTGTCTTTCTCGCGTGCATCGTCGGATTTCGTGGAGAGCTTTGTGGCCTCGATGTACCAGTCGCAGAAGTCATCCCAGAAGTAGGAATACACTGTTTGCGCAGCGTCGTTGAAGCGCCAGGAATCGAGCGCCTGGCCGACGGTTTTTGTCGCAAGGTTGAGGCGGTGGAAGATCCACCTGTCCGTATCGCTGTAGCTCAGCTCGCTTCGGGGCAACAACGTGCGCCCTTCGAGGTTCATGAGTATGTAGCGCGACGCATTCCACACCTTGTTGGCGAACTTCGATCCCATTTTGAAACTCTCGCGGTCGAGGAGAATATCTTGGCCGGCGGCACAGTTGTAGGCGAGAGTGAACTTGAGCGCGTCCGCGCCGTACTCGTCGACGATTTCGATGGGGTCGATACCGATTTTTCTCGCCGCCTTGTCGAGCGCGGTTTCGATGGGGTCGATACCGTTTCCGAGACTCTTCGACATCTTGCGGCCCTGCTTGTCGCGGATGAGCCCGTGGATGTAGACATCCTTGAAGGGGCTCTGGCCGGTGAACTCCATACCCGCCATGATCATGCGCGACACCCAAAAAAAGATGATGTCGTAGGCAGTTACGAGGGCACTTGTCGGGTAGAAGTAGCGGAGATCGGCGGTGTCCTTCGGCCAGCCTAAGGTACTGAAAGGCCAGAGCCAGCTGGAGAACCAGGTATCGAGCACGTCCTCGTCTTGGTAGATGTTGCTCGAACCGCACTGCGGGCAAACCGTCGGGTCTTCTCGGCTCACGATCATCGCACCGCAGTCCTTGCAGTAGAAAACGGGAATACGGTGGCCCCACCAGAGCTGGCGCGAGATGCACCAGTCGCGGATGTTTTCGAGCCAGTGGCGGTAGGTGTGCTCCCATTTCTTCGGATAGAAGACGACATCACCGTCCTGCCAGGCCTTAAGCGCCTTGTCCGCGAGCGGTTTCATGCGCACGAACCACTGCTTGGAGAG